>CAZMEL010000112.1:0-22661 GCA_964565225.1 uncultured Thermoanaerobaculia bacterium
CAAGATAATGTCCAGTTATCACAACCGAACACCATCCCCGACCCCTTTCAAGAATCTGAAAGGAAGACATATGTCAAATCATACAACTAGGGTGGCTTTTTTCAACTCTATCAATCAGTTCTACCTGACTCACATGAAGATACCTCTGTGTGGTAGATACGCTAGCATGTCCCAGAAAAATCTGAACAAATCTGATGTCCATACCATTCTTTAACAAGAGCGTAGCAATGGTGTGCCGAAAAACATGAGGGGTTAGGGTTCGGCCAATTGATTTCTTAGCAATGTCACCTACTACAGACGCAATCGCCTGGGTCGACATTGGCCGACAATCACTAGAAATGAGCAGCAGATCATGCTCTGAATCAACACTTACTCTCAAGTCAAAAAATGCACAAACTGCTTTTCGAGATCTGCTGTCAGGCAATAGAGCCATTCTCTGCCTCGCTCCCTTACCGTTAATCAAGAATCTATAGTCACCAGGACGATAGTCAGAAATCCTAAGCGCAGCAAGCTCTCCAACTCTAATACCTGTAGCGAAGAGTATTTCGACAATTGCGAGATTCCGCAGTGCTATTAGTCGCGCTATGGGCAGAGCGCCATTGGATTCTAAATGTCCCAGAGTTTGAGCCTCCGCATACGCAATCAACCGATTCACCTCATCCAAAGTCAGCGTCTTCGGAAGCCTCCGCTCCGGAGCAAGATCCAACCGGATCTTCCAGGCCGGCGACCGGTGCAGAACCTCCCGGCGGACCCAGTAGTTGAAGAAGACCTTGAGGCTGGCGAATTTGCGGCGAATGGAGGCGGAGGCGTATTCGGCCTCTTTCAGCTCAGCGGCCCAGTCTTCGAGGGCCTCGGGCTTGACTCCTTCGAGGCTTGAGCGCGGCCCGAGGAAGGTGGCGAACTGCTCGAGGTCGATGGTGTAGGCCTGGACGGTCTTGGGGCTGCGCTTGCAGGTGGCGAAGTAGCCGGCAAGAAAGCGGTCGATAGCCGTAGAGAGTCGCATCGGGTAGATCTCCCGGTCCTCTCCCCTTCCCGATCGCGATAGGAGACACTAAATTCGCTGAAAATGGGGGCTGGTTTTCGAGGTTCGCCAAATTCTATGGCATCTACTCGCCGGGCGTCACCATCTCTTCAGCGATCCGGGATTGGTTACGATTTGCGGCCGCAAGACAGGTATGGAGTGAAACTACGAGGGAAGGTCGAGACGGATGCCCAGCCCATCACCAACCGTCGAGCTGACTGATGAAGAGCAAGCTCTGCTAGATCGCCACTTCAGCTTCTACGAAGATCTGGAATCCGGTGCCCGGGTGCCGACGACGGAGGCACAGGAGCATTTCGTGGAGGTCATCCGGGGCAAGGCGAGGGCGCAGACGGTGCACGAGATGGCGTATGCGAAGCATATGCGGCTGCGGGCGCAGGATCAGGAGTATCGCTACGCACAGCGAGAGGAGTCGCGGGAGTATCTGGAAGCGGGCCGGGAGGAGTGGTTCTCGCGGGAGGACCACCGGAAGCTCCGGAGCCGCCAGTTTGCGGACCTGAGGAAACGCAGCCGGGGAGACGACTGACGGCGTGGCCTTTCGGACGCCACCGCTACCTCGCCAGGAACTCCAGGAAGGGTGGGATCACCTTTTCGTGGGCGTCCTCCTGGATGTAGTGCCCGGCGTCGGGGATGTGGAGAACCTCGGCGTCGGGGAAGTCCCGGAGCCAGAGCTCGTCGAGCACCTCGCGGCGGAAGGCGATGTCTTTCATGGGCCAGGCGATGAAGACGGGTTTGGTGGCGAAGGCGGGAACCAGCTGATCGTGGATTCCGGCGATGAAATCGCTCACCGGGCCTTCGGGGCCGGAGGGGATCTCGCGGGGGAAGACGAGGATCGGGGTGCGGGACGACCAGCTGGGGTGGGGTGCAAGGTAGGCGGCTCGTTCGTTGGGGCCCAGGCGCTCGGGGTAGACGACTCCTTCCTTGAACAGGAAGATCTTCACGAAGGCATGCATTCCCTTGACCATCAGCTCGCCGATGCCGGGGGTACGGAAGAGGTGGAGCGGCAGGGGCAGAGGCACCTTGCGGGGCGGACGGTGCACAAAGGTGTTGAGCACGGCGAGGCTGCGGACTCGCTCGGGGTGGCGAGCGGCCCAGGTGAGGCCGATCGGGCCTCCCCAGTCCTGCACGAGGAGGGTGGCGTCGCGCAGGTCGAGGGATTCGAGCAGAGCTTCGCAGCGGGCGCCATGGCGTGGGATGGTGTAGAGCGCGGGATCGTCGGGCTTCTCGGAGCGGCCGAAACCGAGATGATCGAGCACGATGGCCCGGTAGCCGGCGCGGATGACGGCTGCGATGAAATGGCGGTAGAGGTACCCCCAGGTGGGGTTGCCGTGCACCATCACCACCGGGCGCCCGTCGCGAGGGCCTTCGTCGACATAGTGCATGCGGCCGTCGGGGCTGTCGAACCAGCGGGGTTGGTACGGCCAGGTGCCTCCGAAGGTCCAATCGGTGTGGGTCGACTCGGTTCGGTTCATTGCAGTTCCTTTCTCAGGTCGTTGGCCGTTTGTTCACCGAGCAGTGAAGAAAGGGCACAGAAAGATCTCGCGTCAGCGCACCCGCTGGAGAGCCTCCGTGGCCACATCGCGCAAGGTCGCGAGGCTTTCGCCGCCACGGCCCATCACACAGACGGCCACATGAACTCCCAGGAAAAAGCGCGCGAGCCGATCGACATCTTCCGACTCCGCCAGCTCACCGGCATCCCGGGCGTTGAGCAGGGCTTTTCGATAGCCACCTTCGATGCGCCGAAAGTAGGAGTCGATGACTCCTCGGACCTCGGGCTCCTGCCCGACGGGCTCCCGCGAGGTATTGCAGACCAGGCAGCCCAGCCGACCGAACGGAGTCTCGGCAAGGTCGATCATGCCGAGGAGGGTCGACTCGACGGCTTCGAGCCCTGGCTCCGAGCCTTCGAGCGGATGTAGAACCTTCTTTCCGGCCACCGCACAAAAGTCCTCCAATGCCTGGAGGAAGAGAGCGCGTTTGTCTCCGAAGTCGTTGTAGAGCTGGCGCCGGTTCAAACCCGTGGCGGTTTCCAGGTCGACGAGGGAAGTTTGCCCGAAGCCCTTGCGTAGAAAGGCGTTCATCGCCCCTTCCCGCACGTCTTGCTCGTTGTATTCCCTGGTTCTGGCCACTCGATTCCTCGGTCCTCATGGCGAGCCCATCCGGCTCGGAGCGGGTACTGCTCGAGGCGACCTTCATTATATTCACTGATCAGTGAAAAACAAGCGCCTTGCCATCGAACGGCAACGGCTTCACGCGAGCCAGGTGCTCAGCCACATAAGAGCGATGCAGGAAAAAACCAGTCCGCAGAGGCCGGCCACGACCTCCATCGCGGTCTTCATCTCCCGTTGCCGTTCCCATCGCAGGTGGGTCCAGGCACGGAACCGCGGAGAAAGGAGATAGGCCCAGCCCGAGATCATGGCCCGTACGAGCCCGAACAACAGGTCGAGGCCCAGGTGGGAGGCGGCCGCGGCGTCGAATGTGGAAGTCCTCATGTGACTCTCCTTTCCCTGGTGAATCGAATCCGAGCCCACGAATCGGTATCGTCCAGACCACTCAGAACCTACCAGACCTCTACGCCCCGGACGGCTTTTTCATTCGATGAGGCAGTTCTCTCGACTCCCGCGCCCTGCTAGATGAGCCAAACCTCGAGGCGCCTGCAGAACAACGATCCGACAAGGAGAAGGAACTCATGTTCTTCAGGAGAAGCACGTCTCGACGAAGCAAATCCGGCCGGAGAGCCCCCCTTGGTGGTTGGCACCTGGCAGGGCTTGTAGCGCTCGCCTCCCTCGGCCTCACGTCTCCCGGCCTCGCACAACCCACACCCGACGATTGGTACGACTGCTGGCAGCCGGGCCCTGCGATCCATATCGGCGGCCAGCCCCTCGACTTCGTGCCCAACACGAGCCCGGCGACTGCGAATCTCGTCGCACTGGCTCCCTTCCCTGGCGGCGAGGTGACCGTCGATGGCAACGGAGCCATTTCCCTCTCCCTCCAGAATTCGAGCACCTCTCTCGGTGGTGAGGCCGCACTCGTTCACCTGAATTCTCAGACGCCCTGGACACGACTCGACGACGCCACCGGCCGGAATCGGACCTCGGCGGGGCAGTCGCTGCCGATCCACTCCACGACAACCCTCGGGGATCTCTACCCGGGAACGACCTTGCGCCTGAGCGGACGCAACCGCACCCTGCGTTTCCTCTACACCCTCGATGCCGGAACGAGCGCCGACGCAATCGGCTGGAAGCTGCTGGGAGTCGGTTCGTTCGTGGCGACACCGTCCAAGATCGAGGCGGTGCTGGCCGCCGGGGAGGTGGCCTCGAGCCAGTCGCCCCGGCGCCTTCGCCTCTTTGCGCCACGAGCCTGGCAAGCCGACGAAGAGCCCGTGGACGTGTCGTGGCGACTCGAGGCCGACGGCACCATGGCTTTCGAGGTCGGATCCCACGATCCCACCCAATCCCTGCACCTCGAGGCGACCCTCGAGCACACCGGATTCGAGCCCGCCGAGGTATCGGCCCGGAACGGCGCCGGCGGCGGGTACTACGCCGTGCGGGAAGGGACCTCGGACGCTCGCGTGGCGGTCCACTCCTTCGACGCCGCGGGGCGACCCACGGGAGACACTCTCGAGCTCGATCCGCGGGCCGGCCAGGTAGCGGCCCTGGATCGGGCCAGCAACGGAGACCTGCACCTCTTCGGCGACCGGGCGTTCGGGAACGGGCCGTTCCATGCCCTGGTGCCGGTGGAAGGCTCGCCGAAGCTCTCGTTGCTCGATCTTTCGGGCCGTGCCGGTGGCCTCACCATCGACGACTCGGGGCGTCTCTTCGTGGCTCTGGCCACAGAAGATACTCTCTTGCACTCTCTGCCGCCGCTGCAAGAGCTGCATCTCGTGTCCGCACCCGAGGTGGCTGCGGAGACCTACGCCTTCGTGGAGCTCGATCCGGATTCCCTGGAGCCGATTGCGGCCGATCTCCGACCGGGGCCGCGCCTGGATCGCCTGCCCCTGTGGATCGACTGCGACGGCAAACTATCCGGCGGCCTGGTGCTGCGGGGGCTCGGTCCGAACGGCGAGCACCAGCGCATCGAGAGCAACGAGATCGCCCTCGACTCCACCAACGGCTTTGCCGAGCAGGATTCGAAGTGGGGTCAGTATCTGCTGCAGTGGAAACAGTTCCGGGCGTCGTACCAGGCCGGCGGCAGCCCGGCGGTGAACCCCGCGCCGTCCAGCTCGTTCTGGACCACGGTCGCTTTCAACCCGGCCAATGCCGATAGCAGCGCGCCCGACGGGCCGATTCTCGAGGCAGGCCTCGGCGCTACCCAGGCGGCGATCCTCGACAACCTCGAAGCCGACCCGACGGTGTTTCCGGGCGGAGATCCACCCGGGAGCTGGCAGTTCGGCGACGCGCACAATCTACCCGAGCTGGCGATTGCTGCCGCTCTCTACCTCGACAAGACCAGCTCTCCTCTCGCGGCCCGGCTCAAGATCGCCAACGCGCACCGGGCGGCGGTGATCACCGCCGTGGAGCTCTGCCTCCAGGGAGGTTTCACTCGTATCCAGGACTTGATCCCGGAGTGGAACGACACCGGCACCTGGGGGGCGGGCGGAGAGAACCCGATCGACATCGTCGACGGGCAGTGGGCGGTGCAATACGGCAATCCGCTGGTCGCTCCCGACCCGTTCGAGGTCGTCGGGCTCGACATCACTCATTGGCCCGGCTCCGGCACCCACGCCATGAACGAAGACCAGAGCTTCACCGGCAACCTGCTCACCAATCTCTTCCAACCTCCTACTTTCGGGGTTTCCGTGGCCACCGACTGGGTCGCCGATCCGCCGGAGACGGCACCCGCGGCGGCCGACGTGATCCGGGAGACGGCAACTCGCCTGGCACCGGGAATGCTGCAGCAGGTCGAGGCGACCCACCAATGCTTCGCTGCCGGAGAGCTGGTGCACGAGCACCAGGAGACAGCGTTCACGCGATTCAATGACCTCGCCTCGGGAGGCAACGGAGAATGAGAAATCAGCGACTCTCGAACGGTATTCAGCACACGCTCGGCGCCCTCCTGCTCACATGGCTCGGCACGACCTTCGGGCTACCGCTGAGCGCCCAGGAGCACGGCATGTTGCAGACCTGGGACGAAATGCGGCGAGGGCAATACGACGCCGTTCTACCGCCCGATTTTACCGATTCGGAGCCCCATCGCCTCCGCTTACGAGCCGGCGAGCGCACGCCAGCTCCGGGAATCGACTCCGCCCTCTACGAAAGTGAGGGCGAGGTGATCTACGCCTTCGCCCAGCGTCGAGACTTTCCCTCCGATGAGGCATGGGAATCGATTCGATCGATCGGGATCGAGCGCCTCGGGTATCTCGGCGACCTCACCTGGAGCCTGCGGATCGAGCTCCAGGGGCGTCCCCGAGACGAAGCATTGGGCCAGGCCTACGAGGCCTTCAGCAGCAAGGCGATGTGGCGCGCTAGAGCCGGCGACAAGATCGAGCCGCAGCTGGCCGAGGCCGACCCGGGACACGGATCCTTCGATCCGCAGACCGGACTGACCCGCGTCTCGGTCTTGTTTTATCGAGGGGTTTCGAACGACCTTATCGAAGAGGTGATCCAGACCTTTCACCAAGGCGCCGACGACCCGGTCCGCGAGTCGGAGACGCTGGTCTTGATCGAGATCGAGCCGACGCAAGTGAGCGCCCTGGCGGCGATCGAGGAGATCTCTTTTCTCGAGCCGGCCGCGCGACAACGCTATCCCACGCTCGACCTCGCCCGCCCCCTGGTGCGCGCCGAATCGGTCCAGGGGATCGATACCACCCCCGTGCCGCCCGACTACGAGCTCTCGGGAGCCGGAATCCGCCTTTCCAACAGTGAAGGAATCGGAGACGGAACACACGAGGACTTCTGGAATCACGACAACAACGGCAATCCGACCACCGGCCGCTGGGCCACCGGCGCCAATCTCTCCGGGGGCGACCACGGAGTCATGACGGGCTCGATCATGCTCGGCAACGGATGGCGCAGCCAGGCCCACGGAGGAAGCCCGTATCAGTGGCGAGGCATCGCTCCCGAGGCCACTTTCGACGACTACTCCGCCGAGCCCGACACCAGCAATCATTCGTTCGCCATCGACCCCTTCGGCCACTACACCACGGGCAACGCCACCGTCGACCGCCGAATCCGTGGCGACGCCGGCACCAATTTCCATCCCCACGTCGGGGCGGTGGCGAACCAGGGTCTCGGCATCCAGTACGGGCACCAGAAGGGGTATTACTCCGTCTACCGCAACGCCAAGAACGAGATCATCGTCGGCAATCTGCGTTCGTTCGATGGGTTCTGGAACGGCAGCAGCCTGGGGCCCACCTTCGATGGCCGGATCAAACCCGACATCTCCGCCCCCGGCTCTTTCGGCGACTTTCCGCGCCAGGCGACCCTGGGCCTGGACATCGACTCGGTGAAGCTCATCAGTCCCAACGGCAATCACACGTGGAGCTTCAACAGTGGTGGCAGTCAGTGGCACGGCGGATGGGGAGATCCGAACGACAGCTGGTGGACGCGGCAGGCGATCGGCCCGATCACCCAGGAGTCGATCGGCAGCACGACGGCCATGTCCTTCGATCTCCTGGCGCCCCCCTGGAACAGCTGGTTCCAGAAGCCGATGATCGGTGTGCTCGAGGAGCCCGACGCCATCACTCCCCTCGACCTCCAGGGGCACGGCAACGACGTGGTAGAAGTTCGCTACCGCTACCAGGCCAACACCTTCTTCGACCAGTCGCAGCTCGAGCTCCACTGGTTCAAGGACTTTCCCGACTATTCCAGTGGCGCCCACTCCGGGACGGTGGCCACCGCCGATGGCCAGTGGCACACCGCCACCTTCCCCGTGGGAACCGACCCCGAATGGTCGGGCGAGTCCTCGATCCGCTATCTCTCGCTGCGATTTTTTGCACCACCCATGCGCCGGGCCGCCGGTCCCGGTGGCTACAGCGGCAGCGGTGGCTCGTCGGCCGCGGCCCCCGTGGTCGCCGGCAGCCTGGCTCTCTTGCTCGAGAAGCTGGTCGGCGATTTCGGCATGATGCTGGGCGACCCGTCTCCCTCTCCCTTCTGGCGCCCGGCGCCGGGAGCCGGTGTGGTGCTTCCGTCGACCCTCAAGGCTCTGCTGGTGCACACCGCCACCGACCTCGAATGGACCCCTGGGGTGTCTCCGGATCCGCCGAATCCCGACACCGGATCGCCGACCCTATACCACCGGGGCCCGGACCTGGTGACCGGCTACGGGCTCCTGAACGTCCAGGACGCCGTGGATCTTCTCCAGGCCGAGCACGACCAGGGCGCCGGCACCCGGATTTTCGAAGACCAGCTGGGAGCGGGAGACTTCGGCCATGCCTACCAGATCACGGTGCCCTTCGGCGTGGAGGAGCCGCTGAAAGTGACCCTCGCCTGGGACGACTACGAAGGCTCACCGGCCGCCGCCGAGGTAGTGCCGAAGCTGGTGAACAACCTCGACCTGGTGCTGCGGGATCCAGGCGGCAACTACCACTATCCCTGGTCGATCGATCAGCCGTACATCCCGTCGAGCCCGAGCGAGTATCCGAGCGTCGAGGACGACACTGTCGGCGGAGAGCCGATCACCGCCGCCGACATCAAACCGGCCCGACGCGATGTTCCCAACAGCCGCGACAACGTGGAGAAGGCAGAAGTGGACTGCCCGATCCAGGGCCAATGGGACGTCTTCATCCTGCCCAGCGGCCTCGGCGCCCCGCCCCAGCGCTACTCCCTGATCCTCGGGAGCCCCTGAGCGGGGTCCGGTAAAGGCGCCCGGTTGCCTCCACGCTCGGTAGGGCTACCGGGTGCCCATTTCCTGTTCAAGACCGTGAGCTACGAGCCATCGAGAAACATGACCTTCTGATCTCGCCGATGGTCGTGCTCGAGCTGCAATACCTTTGAGATCGAGAGAGTCCAGGTTCCTTCGAAGCAGATCCTCGACACGCTCGAAGCGAGCATCGGGCTCGGAGTCTGTGAGCTCCCCTTCCCTCGGGTCGTACAACACTCGGTTCGTCAGAGCTGGGCCCGAGACCCCTTCGACCGAATCATCGTCGCCCAGGCCGCCCTGCGAGAGGCAACCTTGGTGACCAAGGATCGGAAGATCCGCGCCAAGTATCCCAAGGCCCTCTGGTAGCAGGCCTGCCCGCTCAGTCTCTATCGCGCAGAATCCTTCCCAAGACCTGCCTACGCAGGTCGTGGATCAAAGGCTCCAGATCCTCTGGCGTAGGCCGCGGCGGGAGCTTTTCGGTCGCCGGGCGCAGATGGACCGCCGGTGGTGGGTAGAGGTGGTCGAGGGTCGCCATCGGCTGCTCGAGAGCTTCTTCCATCGTCCGGTCCAGCATGGTGAGGGTCTTGTAGGCGCGATGGATCTCGGCAAATCGACGCGGATTGAGCTCGGGAGGGTAGCGTCGCACCAGCCTGCGGTAGGCGCTCTCGATCTCTTCGAGGGTGGCCGAATCGGTAAGCTTGAGAACACGAAGAGGATGGCTCATGACTCGCGATTTCCCGTGGATCCGGAGCCGAGCTCCGAGAGGTCGAAGAGATCGAGCTGGTTGCTTCCTTCCTCTTTGGACCCGGGCTCTGCTTTCGCGATCTTTCGTCGAGCCTTCTTGCGCTT
Source organism: uncultured Thermoanaerobaculia bacterium (assembly GCA_964565225.1). GTDB lineage: Bacteria > Acidobacteriota > Thermoanaerobaculia > Multivoradales > J023 > CAZMEL01. The sequence continues at coordinate 9,686 of CAZMEL010000112.1, forward strand.
TCGGCGAGGAGCCCGCCGTTTTGGCCGGTGGAAACTGTCGAGCAGTCGAAGCTCGTCGAGCACGTGATCGAGGAGGTATTCGATTTCATCTCGCTCGCGATGCTCGTGATCAGACTCCTGCAAGAGGGTCTGCAGATGATCTCGCAGGAGTTGGAGATGAGACCCGTCGAGGTCGTGGAAGACCATCTTGATCGGATCTTTCCACAGCCACCACCGATCATCGAGACGGTGGAGCATCGCCGCCATCGCCAGTTGCCGAGCCTTGCCGAAGGGTTCTTCGAGACCGGGAATCTCCGCATAGGTATCGAGCAGACGCAGACAGCTCAGGGCCGCTTCGAGCTCCGGACGCCGGGCCAGGAAGTCGGAGCAGAGAGCCACGGGGGAGCTCTGCCCGTCGAGCATGCTCTGCACGAGCAGCTCGGCGGTCTGGAAGCTGATGGTCGTGCCGAACACGGGTCGAAAGACCTCGAAGTCTTCCATCAGGATCCTGCGAAAACCCCCGACCTCCACCGCGAGATCTTGCTCCGGCCAGACGAGTGGAGGCCCGAAATCCTGCAGGAAGGCATTCAGGTTGGCCAGGGTCCGTAGCTCGAGAAACAAGGCGGCCTCATCGCGAGCACGGGGCCAGTGATCACCGAGCAGGGGCTCGACTCCACGGTAGAACTCGAGGATCCCTTCGCGGCGGACGATCGGCGGAGTGCTGGCAATGGCGACCAGGGTTTCGATCTCGGCTTCGGGCGCCGGGCCGAGGCTCGCGAGCCGGTCGCTGTGCTGGCTCACCAGATCCTGCCGCTCGGCGGCTAGGGCAGAACCCAGGGCGAGGGTCAGCAGAGCTCGATCCTCGGGCAGGTACCGGAGCAGCTGGGTGAGGATCGGCAGGGCTTTTTCCGAGACCATCTCTTCGGAGATCTTAACGATCTGCCGACGCAAGACGCCGGCCAGCCGACGACGCTGGTCGTCTTCGTGGATGCGGGTGCCGAGCTCTCGGCTCATCGAGCGCAACCGGAGCATCCGCCGCTTTTCGGCTCGGTCTCCCCGCGAGCTCTCTTCTTCCAGGGGAAGCCCGAAGATCCGGCCTTCCATCTCGACCGCTCGATCCAGGGCCCAGAGCTCCAGGCCCCAGAGTCGTACCAGCTGGCTCGGGGCCTCGGCTCGCTCGCTCTCGCGGTGGAGGGCACGAGCCAGCTCGAAGTAGTTGTGCTGCTCGATCAGGTTTCGGAAGGTGCCCCAGAGCTCGATTCGCTCCGGAGAGGCGCCGTCCTCCAGCTCCAGGCCCAGCAGATCTCCAAGCTCGGAGCCCGCGGCCGCACCGACCCGCGCCAGGGCGGTCGAGCCTCCGATCTCGCCCGTTCTCACCAACAGAGAGCGCAGCCGCTCGAAGAGCTCTCCCCGGAGCGGAGCCAGCAGGGGAGACTCGGCGGTGAGCATGGAGACGAGCTCGGCACGATCTTCCTCGAACGCCTGGACCACACTCTCGATTTCTTCGGAGTGTAGGGGCTCCCCGGAGTGGGGCCACCCCTGGTCCCAATGGTCGAGATAGAGCGCCAGCTTCACGGCGCCTTCGACAAGCGCCACTGACCCCTTGCCGAGGGTCTCCGCTCGGCGCAGAGCTCCCGCGGTTTCGACGATCTTGCGAAGAGCCTTGCGGTGGGTTGGTTTCCCCTGCCGAGCTCTCTCGAGAGCCCGCAGGAAGTCGAGGGCGCGACGATTTTCGACCCGCGCCAGGCGAGTGTTGGTCGGAAGCCGCTTCAGCTCCCCCGTAGCATAGCGTACGAGGCTACGGCGCAGCTTGAGGAGCTCGTCGACGTCCGGGCTCAGGGATTCGGGCGGAACCGCCGTGGAGCTCCAGCAAAGGCCTTCGAGACGCCGGACCCGATCGGACATGGCGAGATCGCCGGTGCCTTTCCGGACGAGCTCCAGGAGCTGGCGGGCTTCGTCGAGAGCTCCCCGGTCGAGCGCCAGCACCGCCTCGGCGAGCCGGACGACCGGCCGCTCTTCGTGCTCCGGACGCCGATGCCCGAGCACGGCTTCGAGCCCGGGCAGATCACCGGACCGGAGCCGGCTCTCGAGACACTGCTCGAAAACCTCGCCGTGGCTCTCGACCAGGCCGGCAGCCCCGAGATCCTCGATCTGGCCGGCGAGATCCAAGAAGTCCATGCCCTGGCCGGCTCGCCGAAGCCTCTCGAGCTTCCGCAGGCGATCGGAGGCCTTCTTGCCGGCCTTTTTCTGCGTTCGTTTGCGAGCCATTTCGTCTGATGATTCCAGAAGACTCTGCGATCAGACCTTTCAGACCTTCTCCTCGATCCGGTCTTCGAGGGCCTCCTGGGCCGACTCCAGGAGCTCGAGAAGATGGTCCTCCGCGAGGTCGACTTCGGCCTCTTCGTCACCCCGCAACGCAGCCGCGTACTCCTCCGTCGCCCGCACCAGGCGTTCGCGCAGCGGGCTCTCGGCGAGCTCGGCCGCCAGGTTCCTGGCCTTGCGGAGCATGTAGTTGTCGACCTCTTCCCCACCCACCTGGACGGACGACTCGGCATCGGCGGCCTTTCGCCCTGCCTGGCGAGTGTCCATGGTCACCTCTCGGCGATTGTCGTAACCCCTCTGATCGACCCGCACCCGCACGATTCCGTCGAGGTCGTAGCTGAGCTCGTCGACGATCTCGCAGCCTGCGGGGGCGGGCTCCAGCTCGAACAGGAACTCCCCGATCAGCGTGTTCTCGCTGCAGCGGCTGCTTTCTCCCTGATAGACCTCGATCGAGACCCGCTCCTGGCCATCGGCAACGGAGTAGAAGACTTCGGAATGACTCGCAGGGATCTGGCTGTTGCGCCGGATGAGCGGGGCGAACGTATCGGGCCCCTCGGAGCGGTACCGAGGGGAGAAGATGTCGTCCTCCTCGCTCAACACCTTGACTCCCAGGGAGTGGGGAGCGACGTCGACCAGGATGTGGTCGAAGATCCTGCCTTCGAGAACCGCACCCTGCACGGCGGCGCCGAGAGCGACACAGAGGGCCGGGTCGATGGCGTGGTCCACCGGACAGTCGAAACGCTCGGTGAGCAGCTCGTGAATCCGTGGCATCGCCGTGGAGCCACCCACCAAGACGACCCGGTCGATCTGGTCGGGCTCGAGCCGAGCTTCCGCGAGTGCCTCGTCTACCTTGGCGAGAGTCCCCCCGAGCAGGTCCGCGAGCAGCTCTTCGAGGGTGCTACGAGAGACTTCTTCGTCGAGGTGGCGATCTCCGAGCAGAGCTTCCTCGGTCACCCGGGTGAAGGGCCGGTGGGAGAGGTCGATCTTGGCTTTCTCGGCGGCCTCCCGCAACCGGATGCGGGCAGCAAGGGGAAGCTCGCTCTCCCCGTCCAGGGAGAGATGGGTCTTCAGGTGCTCGGCGAGCCGATGATCGAAATCGTCGCCGCCGAGGTGGTTGTCGCCACAGCTGGCGAGAACCTCCTGGATCTCTTCACCGAGTCGGACGATCGAGACGTCGAAGGTGCCTCCACCGAGGTCGTAGACCAGCACATTCTGATTCGCCTGCGCCGGGGAACGCCCTGCTCCTCGGTGCTCGAGCCGATCGTAGAGCAGGGCCGCGGCCGTGGGTTCGTTGAGGATCCGGACCACTTCGAGCCCGGCCAACTCTCCGGCCCGGATAGTCGCGCGGCGCTGGGCGTCTTCGAAGAACGCCGGAACCGTGATGACCGCCCGGCGGATCTCGGTAGCCAGGGCCTTTTCGCCTTCGGTCTTGAGGTAACGCAGGATTTCGGCGGCGACCTGCTCGGGAAGGTAGGAATCGCTACCGATGACCAGGGATTCTTCGCTGCCCATTCGCCGCTTGATCGAACGAACCGTTTCTTCGGGCCGCAACGCTTCTCGATTGCGAGCGCGGCGCCCGACGATGACCTCGCCGTTCTCCGGGTCGAAGCCGACCACCGAGGGTACGATGGCATGGCCGTCGATCTCCAACACTCTCGGGCCCTCGGGCTCGAAGACCGCGATACAAGAATTGGTCGTGCCGAAGTCGATCCCGTAGATCCTCTCGCTCATGACGGTTCCTCGGAAGTTGTGGTGGTGGGCTCGGGCCGGCGGTTGACCACCACCAGGGCCGGACGCGCCACCTCGCCATCGAGCAGGTAGCCGGGCAAGAGCTCTTCGGTGATCACCCCGTCGGCCAGGTCGGTCCGACAGCTGGTCGCCTCGACCCGATGGAGTCGGTCGTCGAAGGGTTGACCGAGGGCCGGAATGGGCTCCAGGCCCAGGGAACGTTGCAGGTTACGGAGTCGGATCTGCAGGAAGTCGAGCCCCTCCCGGAGCGAGGCGGGGGCGTCGTCCGAGGCCGGGCTCGACTCTTGCTCGCCGCGAGCGAGATCCAGCAACCGGCTCACGGACTGGTCGAACTCGAGCAACGCTCGCAGCTGCCTACGGTCCAGCTGGGATGACTCGGCCGAAGTGGAGGCCAGCAGGCGGTCCATCTTACGACCGACCTGCTGCTGGAAGTGCTCCTGTGCATGCCCGTGGCGGAGCAAGGTCTTGCGCAGGCGGGCCAGCTCGGTCTCGATACGCTCGACCCGTTCACTCAAAAGGTCTTGGGGGAAATCTGTCGAATCGGGGCCCATGAATCTCGAATCTCCGTGGGAGATTCAAATATACAAGACCCGGAAACAAAAAAACTAGAGATCTCCGCGAAGAAGGCAGGAAAAATCGGGGCGGTGCGAGCTCCGTGCCCCCCGGGGGGAGGAGGCACGGAGACGCGAAGGCTATCGGCCTCAGGAGGGCTTGCTGAGAGACGCCTTGTAGCTCTCGAGGGTCTGGATGTTGACGTCGTAGGCGTTCGAGTTGCCGTAGGTGCAATGCCCCACCACGTAGTAGGCGATGGGCAGCCCGCGCTGGGAGAAGAAACGAGCGAAGCCGTCGGGCTGGCAGGCAGAGTAGGAAAGGCCGATGGCCCAGTTCTTCGACTTCCAGTCCTTCAGAGTAGCGATGGTCTTGTCGACCGCGGCGACCTCGTCGTTGTACACGCCGGTGGCGTATTTGTTCAGGGTCTTGATGTTGGTGTCGTAGGCACCGGGATCGCCGGTCGAGAGATCACCGGAACGGAGGTAGGCCTCGAATTTCAGGCCGCGGTTGGCGAAGAAGACGAAGAAGCCATCGGGCTGGTGGTTGCCGGAATAGGACAGGCCGATGGCCCAGTTGCGCGACTGCCAGTCCTTGAGGGTGGCAACGGTACCGGCACACTGCTTGAGGTCTTCTTTGGCGCTGAGGAACACTTGACTCATGAGATTCTCCCTGGATGAGGGTTTGTCGAAAAAGCCGCACGTTGTGGCTCGTTACCCCCTCACTCGCAAGGGGCCGAAAACCATGATCAGAAAATGTCGAATTTTTTTGCCGATTCGCTCGGATGGGAAGGCGAGGTCGACCCGCTGCGGGAGGAACCCGAGGTAGGATGAGGCATGGTCCGGGATGAGATCACGTTCTTGTTGCAGGCCTGGAGTCAGGGAGACGACTCGGCCCAGGAGGCTCTGTGGCCACAGGTCTATGGTGAGCTGAAGATCGTGGCGAGAGCGGTGCTGAGGCGGCGCCAGGGAGGCAAGCGAGGGGTCGCCACGACCTCCCTCGTGCACGACGCGGCCCTGCGGCTGCTCAACGCCGACGTGGCGTGGGGAGATCGCCACCATTTCTATGCCGCCGCGGCCCGGGCCATGCGTTTCGTGCTGGTGGACGAAGCCCGACGGCGACTGTCGATGAAGCGGGGAGAGGACGCCAGACCCGCCGAGCTGGTCGACGACATCATCGGCGAGGAACCGGAGAAGATCGAGGAGATCCTCGCCGTGCACCAGGCACTCGAACGGCTCGCAGTGGTCAATCCACGGCACGAGAAGCTGCTGGAGATGAGGTATTTCGCCGGGTTTTCGGTCAAGGAGACGGCGGAGATCCTCGGTGTCTCGGTACCCACGGTCGTACGCGACTGGAAGGCCGTGCGCACCTGGCTCTACGGCACCCTCCGCAGCTCGAGCTGATGGACGGCCGGGAACACAGGCCGCTGTTTCCCGAATCCTTCGTTGGTGCGAGCATCGACCAGATCGTGCTGCACGCCGCCGCCCTCGATCCTGTCGAGCGCACCGCGTTTCTCGAACGGCTGGGAAAAGAGGCGCCGGAGCTCCTGCAACGAGCGCAAGGGTTTCTCATCGCCGCTTCCGACGTTTCGGTCTCGTTTCTCGAGACACCGGCCTCCGATCTGCTGGCTCCGGAGCCGGCCGACGCGGCCGACACCCGATCACCGATTTCGGGCGGAGAACGGTACGAGGTCGAAAAGCTCCTCGGGTCCGGCGGAATGGCCGAGGTGTGGAAGGCCCACGACCGGCAGCTCGATCGGCCGGTGGCCCTCAAGCTCCTGTTCGACGACCTTCCGGATCATGCGGCTCTTTGCCTGCGGGAAGCCCGGGCCCAGGCGCGGGTGCGGCACAACCACGTGCTCGAGGTGTATGACACCGGTACCCTCGACGGACGCCCGTTCATCTCTCTGCGCTACACCCACGGCACCACGCTTCTGGAGGCGGCCGAGGAGCTACCCCTCGAATCACAGGTCGCTCTTCTCGTCCAGGTCGCGGAAGGGTTACACGCAGCCCACGCCATGGGTTTGGTGCACCGCGATGTCAAACCCTCGAACGTGCTGGTCGAAGAGGGCGACGATGGCACCCTGCATGCCTGGGTCACCGACTTCGGGATCGCCTCGGTGCTGCGAAGCGGCGACTCCCTGACCGGTGACCGCCTGGTGGGCACCGCTCACTATCTTCCACCCGAACGCCTGGTCCGAGACGGGACGGTCGACCGGAGGGCCGACATCTGGAGCCTGGGCGTGACCATGTATCGGCTCTTCACCGGCGAGCTTCCCTTCGACCACACCATGGTTCCGGAGCTGCTGCTCCGGATCCGCGACCAGGACCCGAAACCACCCCGGGAGCTGGCACCCTCTCTACCCGAGGATCTCCAGGCGATCGTGTGGAAGTGCCTGGCCAAGGACCCCGGCCTTCGCTACCCCTCGGCGCGGGCCCTGGCCGAGGATCTACAGCGCTTCCTCGCTGGCGACGTGGTCGAAGCTCACACCGCAACCTGGGAGTACCGGGTCACCCGCTTCATCGTGCGCAATCGGGCTCTGGTGAAGCTCGGTGGAATCGCTTCCGTGCTGCTGACGATCTCCCTCGGAGTGGCGGCGCTCCTGGGCTTCCAGGCCATGCGAGCGAATGCAAGAGTGGAGCTGCGCCAGGGCCAGGCCGAGGAGCTGATCGACTTCATGCTGGTCGACCTGCGCAAGAAGCTCGAGCCCGTCGGCCGCCTCGAGCTCCTCGACGACGTCGACGAGCAGGCCATGAGCTATTTTCTCTCGATGCCGGAAAACGAGCTCGACCGGGAGGAGCTGGCCCGCTACGCGCGGTCGCTGCACCAGATCGGTGACGTCCGCATGCGCCGAGGCCGCTGGCAGGAGGCCAGCGAGGCCTTTGCCGAGGCCCTGGAGCTGCACCGCAGCCTCGCGGACCGTTTCCCCGGGGACCAGCAGCTCTTCGATCTCGGCCAGAGTTTCTTCTGGGTCGGATATGTTCGCTGGGAGCTGGGAGAAACCGAGTCGGCGTTGCAAGCCTTCGAAGAGTACCGAACGGTCTCGCGCGAGCTCGTAGAGCGGGAGCCGAGCCGGAGCGACTGGCAGCTGGAGCTGGCCTATGCGGAGAGCAATCTCGGCACCGTGAGCCTGGAGCTGGGAGAGCTGGAGACCTCGAGACGACACTTCGAAACCAGCCTTTCGATCCGGCAAGAGCTTCTCGCCACTTCCCCCGAAGACTCGGAGCTCGTGCTCGGCACGGCCCGTGCCCACAACAGCCTGGCGATCACTCTGGAAGCCCTGGGAAAGCCCGCGGCCACGCGGAGCCACCTGGAGAAAGACCTGGAGCTCAAGAAACTTCTCGTCGACAAGAACCCCGATCACGCGACGTTTCGCGACTCTCTCGCAGTGAGTCACAACTACCTGGGAGCCTGGATGGGACGTTACGGAGCCTGGGCCGAAGCGAAGGAACACCTCGAGCACGCCGCCGAAATCCATGAGCAACTGTGGCGCAACGACAACAGCAACGCCGATCTTCGCTACAAGCTGGCTCTCGACCGCGGAGCCTTGGGCCTGGTATTGCTGGGCCTGGGAGAGGAGGACGAGGCTCTGCAGGTGATGCCCTGGGCCTGCGAGACCCTGGACGAGCTGGTCGGCGAAGGTCCCTCGTCTCACCATTGGCGTCGAGATCTGGGTGGCTCTCTCAACTATCTGGCGGTGGCCCGACTGTCCACCGGCGACCTGCAAGGGGCTCGGGAATCGGCCGAAGCGGCACTCGCCGCATTCTCGGCCCTCGGTACGGCCGCGGTCACCGATCGCCTGGTGGCGCGCAGGATCAGCGAGAGCCACCTCTTGCTCGGCGAAGCCGCCCTGCGTCGGGGCGAAGACGAGCGGGCCAGAGAGCACTGGCGGGAAGCCGAAGAGCTGCTCGAGCCGTTCGTCGAGATCTCCGACTATCGACTGCTACCACCCAGGGCCCGGCTTGCCCTGCGGCTCGGCACATCGCCGGCTTCCCCCTCGCCCCATGAGCTGCTCGTGGCCCAGGGGTTCTGCAGCCCCATGTACCGGGAGCTCTGCCCTCCCTGAGACCATCACCTCCTCGTGCAAGGGTGATCATAAATGCCTTCGAATTGCGAGGGTGTAGGAGAACGCCAAACCAGAAACTCGAGGAGATCGAATGATGTCCAGCGCAAGCGCAATCCATCGGGAAGATTCGAAACACCACGCCGAGGTTCGTGTCAAATACGTGCCCGGGCCGGACGGCGGCCACCTCGACTTCGAAGAAAGGCACGAACACTGGTTCCATTGCACTTCGGACGGCCATATCGAAATCGAGATCGAAGCCGTTCTCCACGCCGAATTCGCCTTCGTGGCCGAGTCTCCGGAGCTGTTCTTCGAAGGTTTCGTATTGATTCCCCGGCGAAATCATCTCGGTCGGAAACCGAGCACCGAGGGTCTGCGCGTCACGATAAGAGACAAGAAGATCGCGGTGATCGATCACTACCTCGACAGCGACTCTCTGGGGACCTTCGGATACGAGATCTACTATCGAGCCCAGACCCAGGTGGGCCTGAGGAGAGGTCGCTTCGACCCGGAGATCGTCAACCGGGGTGAGCTCGGCGAGGACCAGGACGATTCCCGCAGCTCTTCCGAGAGGCGACGCCGTCACCCACGACTCGTCGAGGGCGCGAGGCATCCCAGGAAAATCAAGCGCTAGCTCGACCTCGAGAAAGGGCCGCAGGCCAGGAATGGTGGGAGCCGGCGCTGGAATCGGCGGCTGTTTGTGTCTTCTCCCGCGAGTTGCTAACCTCCGAGCGATCACGACTTTGCGAGCGTCCGGGAGACCGTGCACGGCTCCCACCTCGCGCCAACCCAAGCCTGCTCGGAGATTTTCATGAAGCGTCTCTGCCTGCCCCTCTCGATCGTCGTCCTGCTCCTGGCCGTGCCCGCAGTGGCCAAGAAGAAGGCCAAGGAAGAAACCAAACCCGAAGCGGCCGAGAAGGCGCTCTCCGCCAGTGACTTCGAGGGGCTTCGGTTGCGGGAGATCGGTCCGGCCATCGCTTCGGGGCGGGTGGGAGACCTGGCCGTCGACCCCACCGACCCGAAACGCTACTTCGTCGCCGTAGCCTCCGGGGGCGTGTGGCTCACCACCAACGCCGGGACGACCTGGGAGCCCGTCTTCGACGGCGAAGGCTCCTACTCGATCGGCTGCGTGACGCTCGATCCCAACGATCCCCTGGTGGTCTGGGTCGGCACCGGCGAGAACAACAGCCAGCGCAGTGTCGGCTACGGCGATGGCGTCTACAAATCCGTCGACGGCGGACGCACCTGGAAACACATGGGCCTCGAGACCTCCGAGCACATCGGCAAGATCGTGGTCGACCCGAACGACTCCGACACCGTGTACGTGGCCTCCCAGGGCCCTCTGTGGAGCGCGGGCGGAGAGCGCGGGCTCTACAAGACCACCGATGGCGGCGAGACCTGGAACCTGGTGCTCGAGATCAGCGAGCACACCGGGGTCAGCGACCTGGTCTTGGATCCGCGGGATTCCCAGGTGCTCTACGCCTCGGCATACCAGCGCCGCCGCCGGGTGTGGACGTTGATCAACGGAGGACCCGAGTCGGGCCTCCACAAATCCACCGACGGCGGCGAGACCTGGACCGAGCTCACCAACGGCCTGCCGAGCGGCGATATCGGGCGCATCGGCCTCGCCATCTCACCCGCCGATCCCGACGTGCTCTACGCGATCGTCGAGGCGGCGGGTGAGGAAGGCGGCTTCTACCGCTCTCGCGACCGAGGCGGCAACTGGGAAAAACGCAGCCCCTACGTGAGCCTGAGCCCGCAGTACTACCAGGAGATCTACGCCGACCCGCACGACGTGAACCGGGTGTACTCCATGGATGTGTGGATGATGGTCACCGAAGACGGCGGTGCCACTTTCCAGCAGGTGGGGGAAGCCTACAAACACGTGGACAACCACGCATTGTGGATCGACCCCGCGGACACCGACCACCTGCTCGCGGGCTGCGACGGCGGCATGTACGAGACCTTCGATCGCGGCGCCACCTGGGACTTCAAGGCCAACCTGCCGGTCACCCAGTTCTACAAGGTGGCGGTAGACAACGCCGAGCCGTTCTACAACGTCTACGGCGGCACTCAAGACAACTTCACCCTCGGCGGCCCCTCCCGCACGATCAACCAGAACGGCATCACCAACCGTGAATGGATCGTGACCCTCGGTGGCGACGGCTTCCAGACCCGGGTCGATCCCGAAGATCCGAACATCATCTACTCCCAGGCCCAATACGGGGTGCTGGTCCGTTTCGACAAGCGGAGCGGCGAGCAGCTCGACATCCAGCCCCAGGCGGCACCGGGGGAAGATGCCCTGCGCTGGAACTGGGATTCGCCGCTGATCATCAGCCCCCACCACCCACACCGCCTCTACTTCGCCGCCCAACGCCTGTTCCGCAGCGACGACCGCGGCAATCGCTGGACCGCGGTGAGCGACGATCTCACCCGCCAGCTCGATCGCAATCGGCTCGAGGTCATGAACGAGGTCTGGAGCGTCGACGGTGTGGCCAAGAACCGCTCGACCTCGCCCTACGGCAACATCGTCTCCCTGTCGGAGTCGCCGCGGGTGGAGGGCCTGCTCTACGCCGGCACCGACGACGGCCTGGTTCAGGTGCTCGAGCCCGAAGCCGAGGGCTGGCGCGAGATCGACACCTTCCCGGGGATTCCCGAGCTGAGCTATGTCGACCATGTCGAAGCGTCACGACACGCCGACGACCGGGTGTACGCGGCCTTCAACGATCACAAGAGCGGGAACTTCGCACCCTACGTGCTGGCCAGCGACGACCGCGGTCGCACCTGGCGCTCGATCACCAGTGATCTTCCGGAGAGGGGCTCGGTCTACAGCTTCGCCGAGGATCCCGAGAATCCCGACCTGCTCTTCGTGGGCACCGAGTTCGGCCTCTTCTTCACCCTCGACCGTGGCGGCAGCTGGCTCCAGCTCCGGGGTGGTATGCCGACCATCGCGGTGCGGGACCTGGCGATCCAGGAGCGGGAGAACGATCTCGTGGCCGCCACCTTCGGGCGAGGTTTCTTCATCTTCGACGACTACACCCCCCTGCGGAGCCTGGCGGAAGGGTTCCCGAAAGTCGGCGCCCAGCTCTTCCCGGTCAAACGCACTCCGGTCTACATGGAAGCCTACCCGCTGGGACTGCGCGGCAAGGGCCACCAGGGGGATGCCTTCTATACCGCTCCCAATCCACCGTTCGGCGCCACCTTCACCTACTACCTCGAGGAAGGGCTGACGACCCGCAAGGAGCGGCGCCAGAAGGCCGAGAGCGAGGCGGCGGAAAAGGGGGAGGCGGTGTGGTACCCCTCGTGGGAAGAGCTGCGGGCCGAGGACCGGGAAGCGAAGCCCGAGATTCTGCTCACGGTGGAAGACGACGAAGGCCAGGTGGTCCGGCGCCTCTCGGGACCCACGGGCGCCGGTTTCCACCGCATCGCCTGGGATCTTCGGTTTCCTCACTCCCACCCGGTGAGCCTGGAGCCTTTCGTGCCGTCGAATCCTTTCGTGGATCCCCTGCGCGGACCGAGCGCCGTTCCCGGGACCTATCGAGTGCGGCTGGAGAAGCTGGTCGACGGAGAGGTGACCCAGCTCGCCGAGCCCCAGAGCTTCGAGATCTATCCCCTCGGTCTCGCCACCCTGCCGGCCGAGGATCTGCAGGAGCTGCAGGCGTTCCAGAAGAAGACCGCACGCCTGCAGCGAGCGGTGATCGGTGCCTCCGCCGCAGCGGCCGAGGCCCAGACCCGGATCGACCTCCTGCAGCGAGCCGTTCGCGAGACACCGGGTGCGTCACCGGAGCTGCACCGCCGGGCACTCGACCTGGAAACGAGGCTGCTCGATCTCCTGGTGGAGCTGGAAGGAGATGTGACCCTCGCTCGCCGCGCCGAGCCCACGCCCCCTTCGATCTACGACCGGGTCGACCAGGTGGTCACCGGCCACTGGGTGACCACCTCGGCCCCCACGGATACCCACCGTGAGAGCTATCGCTTCGCGGCGGAAGCCTTCGCCGGTTTCCTCGACCGTCTTCGGCAGCTGATCGAGGTGGACCTGGCGGGCCTGGAGACCGAGCTCGAGGCCGCCGGTGCTCCCTGGACCCCGGGCCGGGTTCCGACCTGGCAGCCGGAGTAGCCGGCCCGTTCCAGCGAGGTGGATTTTCATCGTCCGGCGGATCCACCTCGCTGTCTTCCCGGGGAGCTCGCGCGTTCCGCGCTCGATCGTGGTCTGGGTTGAAGAGCCCCTGCCCCAGCTCGGAAGGGCTAGCTAAGCTAGCTAGTTCTACTTTGTCAGATTGGAGATTCGGTTTCGTAAGAGTCGGCGTTCCTGGA
>CAZMEL010000113.1:0-22637 GCA_964565225.1 uncultured Thermoanaerobaculia bacterium
GGCCGCTTCCGCCGCCTTCCTGGCCTGGGGATGAATCGACTCCAGAGGCAGGTTGCGAAAGGCGATGCTCACCTGATCGCCGTAGGTCTCGTGCACTTTCTCCAGCGTCGGCAGGATGCGGCTGCAGAACGGGCACTGGAAATCGGAGAAGATCACCACCGAGGCCGGCGCGTCGGCCGGTCCGCGGACCGGCGCATCGGCCAGCGAGAGATCCACCCGCCAGGGCTCCAGGTGCCGCTCCACCCCGAATCGTTTCTCGAGCCCGGCGACCCAGGAACGCCGCCGCTCGTCGACACGCTGCTGGCGCAGGAAGTCGGCGATCTGGGGTGCCAGGCTCTCTTTCGGGCGATTGCCGAGCCGGGCACGGTTCTGCTGGTACCAGAGGTCGACTTCTTCCGGCGTCACCTCGGCCACGTGGGAGCCCACCTCGGCCTCGAGCAGACTCTCGGCAGAGGTCTCCAGCCGAGCGGCCTCGAGCTCCACGAGACGCTTCTCCACCGCCGCGTCGAGCCCCGTCTCCAGCAGCTGCTGGCGTTGCCGATCGAGGGCCTGGAGCTGGCCTCCCACCGCAGATTCCACCTCGGCCCACGAAACGGCTTCTCCACCCACCACCGCGGCAGGACCTCCCTCGGGTGGCTCCGCGGCCACGGGTGGGAGGCCGGTTGTGAGGAAGAACAGAACGGCGAGAAAGAGCCTGCCCGGCAGCGCGGACAGGCCGCGAAGCCGGAACGAGGATCGCTGGGATTCGAACGAGTACGAAGACATGAAGACCTCCTGTGGCCGAGCGGGCGGGTGCCGCCGAAATCGATCGGGTCGAGAACGAGAGACCACCTCCCGCCTCGCCCCAGGAGGTTAGGTCGGAGACGTTTCGGAAACCTGAGATGTGCTTGAGATCTGCATGAGATCTGCGTCTCCTGGCCCTCAGCCGGCCGGGGTCATGGCCAGCTGCGCGGCGAGGGAGTGGAAACCGCGGCTCGAACGCAGGGGATCGAGCATCGGGTCGACCCCGAGCCAGACCAGATCCTGGTGGCGAACCTGTACCGCGTCTTCCAGGATCTCCAGGGCCGCCCTCTCTTCCCCGCGATGGGCCTCGAGAGCCGCCAGAAACACGGGGTCGAAAGGAGCCCCCGAGAGATCACCCTCCGCCAGGCAGCGCAGCGCGCCCTCGAAACCCGCGGTACGGAAGGCTTCCCGCACCGCTTCGAGTGCTTCCTCCGAGCTGCCGGACAGCTCCAGCACCCGTCGGCAGGCCTCCACCGCCGCCGCCAGCTCGCCGCTCGCCAGGCGCAGGCGGCTCTCGAAGAGCGCCGCTTCCAGGGAATCGGGGGCCAGCTCCAGCACCGCGGCCAGATGCTCCGCGGCCTCGTCGAACCGGCGGGCCATGTAGAACGAACGAGCCAGATCGAGGCGCGCCGCCCGGTCGGCCGGGTCGCGCGACACCGCGGTCCGCATGCGGGCGATCGCCTCGCGGTGGCGACCCATGGCCGAGAGATAGGTGCCGAAGCCGCGGTTCGCGTCCGCGGTCTGGGGGGCGGCAGCCCAGGCGGAGAGGTAGTGCGCCTCGGCCTGGTCCCAGCGCCAGTCGTGGTGGAAATAAACAGAGGCCAGGGAGAGATGGGCGCGGGGAAGATCGGACGCCAGGTCCAAGGCGTTGTGAGCGGCCGTGCGAGCCTTTTGCACCGCCTCGGCGCGCTGGGGCGGCGGCAGAGAGCGGGCCGTCTGCAGATAGGTCTCGGCCAGGGCCACCTGCACATCCGCACGTTCGAGATCTTCCGCGGCTTCCGGCAGCTGCTTCGCCAGCCGGCTCGGGTGCGACCGCACGGCCGCCAGGTGCTGGCGAACGTGGCCGGCGATCTCCAGGGCCAGCTCTCGCTGCAGGCCCGGCCCTTCCTCGGCCCGGCGTTCCCAGGTCCCTCCCCACAGCAGGCGATCGGAGCGCGCGTCGAGCAGCTGGGCGGAGACCCAGAGCCGGTCTCCCGAGCGCCACACGGAGCCTTCGATCACCGCATCGCTAGGGGCTCCGGCCTCCGAGAAGCTCCACTCGCCGCTGGCCGGTGCCTGCAGGGCCACCGCGGGCAAGAGGTCGTGGCCCGCGAGACGGGAGAGGTCGGCCACCAGGCGCCGGGTCAGGTCTTCGGCCAGGGGATCGGCGATCTCGTCCATCCCCGAGCTCTCGAGAGGAGCCACCGCAAGGGTACGGATCGGCGCTGGCTCCGGCGGAGCCTGCGAAAGGCGTAGGCCGGGGTCGGCGAGCAGGAACGAAAGCCCGAGGACGAGGGCCAGAGCGGCCACCGCCCGCCGAGGCGACCAGGGGTCGGGAACCGGAGAGTCGGGAGAAAGCGGACCCGGGGGAGAGGTGGAATCGACGTCTTCGGCCTCGGCCTTGCTCGAGACAGGCCCGGCCTCGAGGATCGTCTCGGGCGTGGTCAGCAGGCGATATCCGCGCTTGCGGATGGTCTCGACGAAGCGGGGCTGGCGAGCGTTGTCTTCCAAGGCCTTGCGGAGCTCGTAGACCACCGCCGCCACCGCTTCATCGGTGACCGCAGCCCCTTCCCAGACCTCGTCGACCAGCTCTTCCCGGCCTACCACCTCTCCGGGCTCTCGGGCGAGAGCACAGAGCACGGCCATGACTTTGTGGCCGATTCTGCGCGGCTCGGGGAGTCCGCCGCGCTGGATTTCCAGGCGCGACGGGTAGACCTTCCAGGGACCGAGAGAGAAGGGTCGAAACAATCGACGCTCCGCGGTTGGGGCTCGGCTCTATCGGAGACCGCTCTCCGTGGGCTCCGAGGAGATGCCGAGGGTCATCGTGTGGCGACGGGTGAGAGCCTTCGAATCCAGCAGGCGGCCCAGCCAGGCCACCGCACCCACCGCCGCGGCAAAAGAGATCAAGTCCAGCAGGAAGCGAAACGTATCGAAAAAAGGTTCGTTCATCCTTCGAATCCTTGCATTGTACCGGCGCCGAATGAGTCGTTCGTCGGTCATGACCCCGACGTAGCAATCTACGAGCCAAACACCTGGATAGATGCCTCGAACGGCCAAAGAGTTACGCAGAATCTTCGTCCAGGGCCGATCTTCCGGAATCGGCCCCTTCCCCAAAGGCCCTCGCCCCACAGGAGATCGAGCGCCCCGGCGACGCCATTTCGGCGGCCTCCGACCCGGGGCGAGCAGAATTGGCCGCCTCAGGAAACCGGCCCCTCGAGTCGCGTCCGACGCCGCCAGGCGGTGAGTAGCTCCATCCCCAGAGCCTCGGCCACCCCCCGGCCCGGGCATTGCCGGGGCCCCCCCTCCCCCACGCCGTTGAAGTTGAGCATCGCGGGGCAGAGATTGGGCCGCTCGGGTCGGAAGGCGAGCGGATCCGCGAACTCCCCGCCATCGAGACTGGCGAGACCGATGCTCAGGGCCAGGACCGTGCCGGCCGGGAACCGCTCTTCCTTCCCGGCGATCTCCAGGGTCACTTCCTCGGTGGCGAGCACGTTGACGTTGTTCACCGGGGCGTGTCGCCGCAGGCATTCGAGCACCACTCGTCGCACCTCCTCGCGGTCGTCGAGGTTCTTCGGCAGTTCGGTGGGAACCTGGGTCAACAGGCCGGTCGCCATGGTGAGCCCTCCCTGGCAGCCGGCAATGGCGATCATCTGCGCCAGGGCTTTCACGAAGGCCTGACGATCGAGCCCGGCGGAATCGAGCTCGGCGAAGCGAGCCATGGGTGGAGACTCGTCGATCCGCCGGCAGAGCTCGTCCTCGCCGTTCCGAACCCGCCCGGTCGTCCAGGGCAGTGCAAACGGACGAGCCCGCGACAGGATCATCGAGGTGAAGGGCGTGAAGGAGAAGATCAGAGAGCGTAGGGTCTCGGTCTGTCGCTCGTCGAGCCGTAGCTCCAGCAACACCAGCAGCACGTAGCGCAGGACCACGGTCTGCAGATCCGCGAGAATCCGCACGATCGAAGGCGGATCTCCTTTCTCGGCGGCCTTCGACACGAAGTCCTCGATCAGCGCCCGAGCGTCCGGACGGCTCGCTCGTTCCACCGCCGGTCCCAGCACCAGCTGGTGGAGCAGGTCGCGAACCTGCCGGTGGAGCTTCGCCTCCGGCCCCGCTCGATTCGACAGGAACAGCAGGAAGTAGGGCGAGAACCGATCCTCGAGCAGTCGCAGTCGGCCGAGATAGGGACCGCGGGCCTGGGGGCCCATGAGCCGGGGCGCCACTTCCCGGTATTCGCCGACGATCAGCTTGCCGAGAGCCGCGAAGTTCGGACCCACGGCCTTTTGCCGCCGAGTGAGGAAACCTTGTGGACGCAGGCTGTAGATCATCACCTCGACCGTGTAGAAGAGAGTCAGGCCGAGGCGGCTCCAGAAGCCACCCTTTTGAAGCATGGCAACCTGCAGCCGGCTGACCCCGCGGAGTAGAAGACGCATGACACCTCCTGAGATCCCTCCACCTCTGACGAAGGCCCTGAGCCCGACCGCCCATACGCGGCGAGGCGGCGGCAACTTCGCCCGGTGGAAATTGCAGTCTCCGGTGGAGATCGATCGTCCCGATCGAAAACAAGGGTACCCCACCCATTATAGGTGGATATCGAGCACCGCCCCTGGCGGCACCCGTCCGGGTGCGGTAGATTTCGAAGATGCACGAGCCTGCCCGTGGAGCCATCGCCCTGGTCGACGACGAAGAGAACATCCGGGAAACCGTGGGGTTCGCCCTGCGCCGAGAGGGGTACCAGGTCGAGATCTACCAGGACGGTCTCGAAGCCTGGGAGCAGCTGCAGCACCAGCCCGCCGACGTGGTGGTGCTCGACGTCCTCATGCCACGCATGGACGGGCTCGAGCTCTGTCGCCGCCTGCGAGGCCTCTCCGAGAGTCTGCCGATCATCTTCCTGACCTCCCGCGACGAAGAGTTCGACAAGGTGCTCGGGCTCGAGCTCGGAGCCGACGACTACCTCTGCAAGCCCTTTTCCATGCGCGAGCTCCTGGCCCGGGTCAAGGTTCTCTTCCGCCGCCTCTCTCTCGACCGGCACCCCCGCGACTCCGACGACGAGAGCCTGCTCTCGATCGGTGCGCTGGAGCTGGACCTGCGCCGCTATACGGCCCACTGGCGCTCGCGGCCTCTTGCCCTGACGGTGACCGAGTTCCTCATCCTGCAGGCGCTCGTCCGTCATCCCGGGCACGTCAAGACCCGGCAGCACCTGATCACCGAGGGGTATCCCCACGATACCTACGTCAGCGATCGCACCATCGACAGCCACATCAAGCGCCTGCGGCGGAAGCTCGTAGACGTGGATCCGGACTTCGACCACATCGAGACCGTCTATGGGCTGGGTTATCGCTACCGCCAGGACTGAGGATCTACCGCGCACCGACTCGACGGCTCCGCCCCGCCGGTCGCTCGCTCGGCAAGGTTTCCTCGGGCGGGTGCTGCGGCTCGTCTCCCGGATCTCGATCCGCCTGCTGGCCTTCAATCTGCTGGTGGTCTTCCTGCCGATTCTCGGCGTCCTCTCGCTCGAGATCTACGAGAACCAGCTGCTCGAGCTGCAGGAGCGCTCCATGGTGCAGCAAGGCAGGATCCTGGCCGCCACCCTCGGGGGGCGAGGCCCGCTCGACGCCGAAGAGGCGCAGCGCATCCTGGTGAACCTGGAGCAGCAGGTCGACGCTCGCCTGCGGGTCTTCGACCTCGACGGCCAGGTTCTCGCCGACTCCAGCCGGCTCGGCCCGCGGCTCGAGAGCCTGCCGCAAACGCCGGAGCCCGCCGAGACCACCACCCGCGACCGCTGGATCTACCGCTTCGGGACCTTTCTCTACCGCGGGCTCTCCCGCCTCCTGCCGCCCGAGCCGCCGACCCGGGAGGCCGATCCCGAGGTTGCGGCCCCGATCTATCGCATCGCCCTTCAGGACGCCATGGAAGGCTCGTACCAGGGCACCACCGTTCCCACCCCCAATCGCCGGTCTCTCACCATGTACAGCGCTCTGCCGATTCGCGACGGCGAGCAGGTGGTGGGCGCGGTGCTGGTGTCGAAGACCACCTTCCAGATCCTCACCGCGATCTACGATTTCCGCCTCGCCATCTTCAAGGTGGTGCTCGCCTCGGGCGCCGTGGCCGTGGTGCTGACCCTTCTGGTGTCCACCACCATCGCTCGCCCGCTGCGCCGCCTGCGCTCCGAAGCGTTCGCCATCGTCGACCGCCGCGGCCGGCTGCGCGGGCGGTTCAAGGGCTCCCGGCGCCTCGACGAGATCGGCGATCTGAGCCGGGCTCTGGCCGAGCTCACGCGCCAGCTCGAAGGACATATCGAGTTCATCGAATCCTTCGCCAGCGACGTCTCCCACGAGTTCAAGAATCCCCTCGCCGCGATTCGCAACTCGACCGAGTTGCTGCAAGACATCGCGGAGCCGGAGCAGCGCCAGCGCTTCCTCGAGATGATCCTGCGCGACATCGCCCGCCTCGAGCACCTGCTCTCGGGTGTCAAGGAAATCACCCGCCTCGATGCCCGGCGTAACGTGCCGGCGCCCCAGGAGGTGCCGCTGGAGCCCCTTCTCCAGGGCCTCGTCGAGCGCTACGAGATGAGCCCCGACCGCAAGGTCCGCTATCGACTCGAGGCGGAGCCCGGAGCGATGATCCTCGGCAATCCCGAGCACCTCACCCAGGTCTTCGAGAACCTGCTCGACAACGCCACCAGCTTCTCGCCGCCGGAGGGAGAGGTCGAGATTCGCCTGCGCATCGAGGATTCCCGAGCGCTGGTATCGATCGGCGACCGGGGCCCGGGCATTCCGGAAACCCATCGCGAACGAATCTTCGATCGTTTCTTCAGCTACCGTCCCGACACCCCCAGCGGCGGGCACACGGGCCTCGGCCTCTCCATCGTCCTCACCCTGCTCGAGAGCATGGGTGGTTCGGTGACGGCTCGCAACCGGGCCGAAGGCGGCACCGAGCTCGAGGTCGAGCTCCCCCTGGCGGGGGAGCCTTGACCCACACCGCTCCTCGCCGGCCGGCCGTGTGCTCCTGGCTCCTGTGCCTGGGATCGATCGCCCTGTGGGCCGCGGTGGCGGCCGGCGCCAGCGAAGAACCCCTTCGGGTCCTGCTGCTCGACTACAACGCCCCCGACGAGCACGACGTCCTCGCCTCGCATCTCTGTGTGGAACCCTGCACCCGCCAGCGGGGATGCCCCGAGGAGCTGGTCCGCGACGGCGTGGACGCCTGGAGCGAAGATTTCATCGTCTACCGCCCGCCATACCTCGGGGCCAGCGCCCAGTTCGTGGTCCAGGGCTTCGCCAACCGCGGCGTCGACCTGCTCTCCTTCTCCGGCCACCACGCCTCCGGCTTCACCGGGGACTTCGACCGCGGCCGGTTCGACACCGAGAGCCTGGCCGTGGACCTGGAGGAAGTCCAGGCGGCCGCCCCGTTCTTCACTCATCCCTCCATGGTCCTGCTCCAGGGTTGCCGCACCGACGTGAAGTCGGAGTTCTCGGGTGATCCCCTGGAGTACGTGTTGCACGTGATCGAAGAGACCCGGGTCCGGGAAGACGAGTTCGAGCGGGTGATGGCGGCGATCCAGCAGATCGGCGGCGTGCAGCAGGCCTACCGCGATCTCTTCCCCAATGCCTGCCTGCTGGGGTACGCCGGCACCCAGGCACCGGGCGGGCGTCTCGAGATCTACGCGCAGATCCACAGCCTGTTGCGCAACCTGGTGCCCGAAGCCCGGCGGCCGCCGAAGAAGATTCCCGTGGCCCGCGCCCTGGACAGCCGGGACGAGGCGCGGAGCATCAATCGCCGGGTGGAACGGGAGTGCCCTAGGGGCTGGCCTTGCAACCTCTGCGCCGCCGATGCGGCCACCTATCGCCCCCTGGCGAAGAATCTCGCCCACCTGCTGCGCCAGGAAAAGGAGCGCATCCACCATCGGCGGGCGGCGCGGCCCGACCCGCAGAGACGCCAGCTCGAAGGGTTGCTCGAAGGCTCCTCCTTCTACGCCAATACCCGCTGGTCCTGCTCCGGCGCGGTACCCGGCCGCGAGCCGCAGTGGCCCGATCCGGTGGATGAATCCCCCTTCGGCCAGCTCTTCGTGCAGCTGCTCTTCCTCGATTTCGCCAACCTCCCCGCCGACCAGCGCACCCTGCTCCGCGCCGAGCTGGTGCACCGCCTCGGGAGAATCGATTGGACCGAGAGCGATCGCCTGGCACTGGAGGCCTGGCTCGCCCAGGAGCCCCAGGCCACGAAGCTGCGCGAGTTCCTCGGCCCTCCCCTGCTCCGCCTCTCGACGTTCCGCCAGCAGGACTTCTTCCATTTCCTGTCGAGCCTGGGATGCACGTCCTGCTACCTGGAGATCCTCTCCCCGGAGCAGCCTTCGATCTTGCGAGAAAATGCCGTCCGCAACCTGCGGCCGTCCCTCGGCGCCGAGCCCTACCTTCTCGCCTTCGAGGATCCCTCTCCACGGATCCGTTACCTGGCGGCAGACCGCCTCGGCCCCGATTCCCCTCTCGCCGCCCGCCAACGGGCCTTCACCGATCCCGACCCCGAGATCAGGAATCGGGCCGCCGCGGCCCTCGCCGGGACTCTCGGCGAACAGGACGGAGCCGCTTCCCTGCTCTTCTTCCTGAGCGACCCGCCTCTCTGAAGATCTAGCCCGGAGCTCGCCCGGAACACCCTCCAGGCGAGCCTGCGCTCGGCAAGGGGTCGAAAATCTCGTCCAAATACGAACACCGCCCAATCCCGAGCTCGGGAATGGGCGGTGTGAAGGAAATCGGGGGGGGAGGGCGGATCCTCGAAGGATCGAGGCGCCGCCCTCGGCCCGGAAGGGCTCGTCCTACTTCTGCTCTTCCAGGTAGACGTCCACCCAGCTACCCGCTTCGGCCGGCGCCTTGCAGGCGGGGCTCATCTCCAGGCGGGAGGCGTCGACGCCCTCGGATACCAGGTAGTCCCTCACGGCATGGCCGCGGTAACCACCGAGGTGGTCGTCTTCCGAGGAGGCAGAGCGCCCGGCCACACAGGCGGTGAGATCACCGCAGTACTGCAGCTGCCCGACCAGGTCACACAGCTTGGCCTGCTGCTCGCGGCCGAGCAGGGCATCGCCACCTTCGAAGTAGACGATCTCCCGGCTGCCATCGCAGGCCCAGCGGCGGGTCTTCTTCTTGCCCACCAGCTCTTCACAGCCGATGAAGAATTGCTTCGGAGCCGGCGGCGGAGGCGGAGGCAGGCACTCGAAACGCGCGGTGCAGCTCTTGTCGCCGTCCATGGTGGCCTTGCCACCGGCGCAGTCGCCGCTCCAGCCCACGAACTTGGTCACACCGTCGACCGGCGTGGCGGTGAGATTCACCGTCTGGCCACATTCGAAAGAAGCGCTGCAGGTACCGCCGCAGTCGATCCCCGCGGGGTTGCTCGTAACCTTGCCCGACTCGTCGCAGGTGCCTTCGGTCTCTGTCTTCACCGTCAGGGTGTACGGGCCCTTCTTGCGGAAGTGAGCGACGCAGGACTTGTGACCGTCGAAAGTCAGGTCGAGAGTGCTGCTGGTGCCGGAGCAATCGCCCGACCAGCTGTCGAACTCGCAACAGCTCGGATCGTCGGGAATCGCTTCGAGGCGCACCTGCTTGCCGCAGCCGTAGCGGTTGCCGGCACCGTCACAAGCGACCCCTTCCGGCGTGGTGACGACCCGGCCGGTGCATTCACCCGCCGAGCTGACGGAGAGATCCCAGGAACGCTTGGGCGACCAGGTCAGGCCTACCAGCCCGCCGAGAGGAGTGTAGTTGCTCCAGGTATCGCCGCCTTCGCTGAGGTCGACCCGGGCACCGACGTTGAACGCCCAGTTGCCGTCCTGGCCGAAGTGGTACCGCAAACCGGTGGTGATGTCGGCCTCGTCGTGCTCTTCGTCGCCGTCGGTCTTGATCGCACCCACCAGCTCGGTGATCCACTCCAACCGCTCGTTGATGCTGCGGGTATAGCCGACACCGAGATCGATCTGGGGGCTCACCTCGCCGAAATCCGAGTCGCCGGGATCGGAGTAGCCCACATTGGCGATCCAGTGATCGCCGAGGGACCAGTTCAGGCCGAGGCCGAATCCGGTATCACCGGTCACCACCGATTCATCGTCGTCCCCGGTGGGCAGATCGACGAAGGCGTTGAGGGCGAGACCGTAGCCGACCCGCTCGGCGAGCTGGAACTTGGCACCGACCCGAAAATCGCCGACGCCGTCGACATCGATCGCACCGATGAACTGGCGTCCATTGAGGCGGCCTCCCTGGAGGAGCGGATTGCCGCTGGCATCGATGCCATCGAATCCCGAGGCGTCGTACCAGTAATACGGCAGGGAGAAGCTGAGCTCGATCTTGTCGGTCAGGCCATACCCGACTCCGAGGCTGAGCTGATCCTGGTTCAGGTTCCAGTCGTTCCACAGCGGATCACGCCCGGGAATGCCGGTGACCCGCCGCGAGAAAAGATTGTAATAGGCACCGAAGGCCCACTGACCGCGGCACAGGGTGGTTCCGGAGCGCAGGGTGAAGAGACCGGTGTCACCGGTGGCGGTCGGCCCCTGGTGGCTGCACAACATGTGGTCGAGGCTCAGTGCGTCGCCGCCCTGGTTTGCCTCCTTGCCATCCTGCGCCCATCCAGCCCCGGTGCCCAGGACGAGCAGCAGGGCCGAGGCGACCAAACACTTTCTCATAGGGAAGCTCCTCTGGGCGAATCCACACCGGCTTCTGGCCGGCTCGCCCCTTGATCGATTCGAGTCGTTTGCAAGCTATCCGCCGCAGGCTGTACACGGGGATCCGAACGGCGGAGATCATTGGTAAGATCCTAGCACCAAAAAAGTTGCGAGGCAGCCCGGGAATTGCGACTTCTACGGATTCCTCGAATTAACACGGCTCCGCAGCCGGAGGAACGATCAGGCCGCGAGGCTCTCCAGCAGGGCCGTGAGCCAGCGGTAGAACCGCGGCACCGAAGGCACGTGCACCCGCTCGTCGGGGGAATGGGCGCCACGGATGTCGGGACCGATCGAGACCGCCTGCATGCCGGGAATCTTCTCCACCAGGATGCCGCATTCGAGCCCGGCGTGCACCGCCTTGATCCCAGGCTCCGAACCGTGCAGCTCGGCGAAGGCCGCACGGGCGTGGCGCACCAGGTCGGAGCCCGGATCGGGCTGCCAGCCGGGATAACCCCTGGACGTGCTGGGCTCGGCGCCCGCCAGCCGGCTCAGGGCCTCCAGCGCTCGCACCCGGGCCTCGAGGGACGCATTGACCGAGGAACGGAACGAGCAGAAAACCTCGGCTGCGTCCGCTCCCCACTCCGCCACCGCCAGGTTGCAGGAGGTCTCCACCAGCCCCGGCACCTCCCGCGACATGGCCAGCACTCCGTGCGGTGCGCCCAGCAGAAAGGCCACGAAGCGGTCGCGCAGGGCGGCGGAGACCCCGACGAGGGACTCGGCGGTGGGGGTGGCACCGTGCTCGAAGCGGATGCGGAGATCCGGCTCCGCCGCACCGGTCTCGGCCCGGACCTCGGCGAAGATCGCCTCACCCACCGCCTCGAGCCCGGCTCGGTCCTCGGCCCGCAACGCGAGATCGACGAAAGCCTCCCGGGGCAGGGCATTGGCCTTCGAGCCGCCGCGAAAGCGCCGCAACCCGACCTCGATTCCCCGTTCCCGAGCCGCCGCCAACACCCGTGCCGCGATCTGGATGGCATTGCCGCGATTCTGGTCGATATCCATGCCGGAATGGCCGCCCGCGAGCCCCGTGACCTCCAGGCGGGTCGGCTCTCCCCGGAGCTCTTCCCGGTCGAGGGTGAATTGCGAGCGCACCCCCTGGGCTCCGGCACAGCCGATGTAGACGACCCCGTCTTCCTCGGTATCGAGGTTCACCAGCAATCGCCCCCGGACCAGAGACGGATCGAGGGCGGCCGCCCCGTTGAGGCCGGTCTCCTCGTCGAGGGTGAAGAGCAGCTCGAGCGGGCCGTGGACCGCTTCCGGATCCACCGCAACCGCCATCGCCGCGGCGGCGCCGAGGCCGTTGTCGGCCCCGAGAGTGGTCGCCCGTGCTCGCACCCACTCGCCGTCGAGCCAGACTTCGATCGGATCGTGATCGAAGTCGTGATCGGAGCCTTCGTTCTTCTCACAGACCATGTCGAGATGTGCCTGGAGCACCACCGTGGGAGCCGAGTCTCGGCCCGGGCTGGCGGGGACCGCGATCACCAGGTTGCCCGCGGCGTCCTCCCGCACCTCGAAGCCGTGCTCCGCCGCCCATGACCGCACATGGCGAACGATCCGTTCTTCTTTCTTCGAAGGTCGCGGAACGCGGCGGATACCGTCGAAGTGACGCCAGACGAGCTCTGGCTCGAGATCGAAAAGGGGGCTCTCCACGGACATGGGGCTTGCTCCTCGGGTCGGAAAAGTTCGGGCCGGGCTCCCGGCCACGCTCGCCGGGATTTCGGCCTCGAGAATTCATCAGGTTAGCATTTTTCGACGCCGTGTTCGCCGCCCGCGATTTGCAGTAGCATTCGCCAGCGGCCCCGAACCCGGGACCGAAAAGGAGCACTCATGGACGACTCTCCAACCTCATCGCCGTCGACCGACGGCTCCCTGCGAGCGATCTGGATCAAACGCGTGCGGCGAGGGCCGATGGATTCGCGCGAGACGGCCCGGCTGATCGCCGGCCGAGGCCTCGAGGGCAACGCCAACCAGGGAGGCAAGCGCCAGGTCACCCTGCTCGACGCCGACGCCTGGCGCAACGTCTGCTCGGAGCTCGGCGCCGAGGTCGATCCCAGGCTGCGTCGGGCGAACCTCTTTCTGCAAGGGATCGACCTCGAGAACAGCCGCGGCAGGGTTCTCCGCCTCGGCGGCTGCCGCCTCGAGATCCACGGCGAGACCCGCCCCTGCCGGTTGATGGAAGAATCGTTCCCCGGTCTCCAGGGCGCTCTCGACCCCGAGTGGCGCGGAGGGGCCTACGCGGTGGTGCTCGAGGGTGGAGATCTAGAAGTCGGCGCCCCCGCCGCCTGGGAGGAATAGAAACATGCGAAAGGTCGTCTATCACGTCGCTACCTCGGTCGATGGTTTCATCGCCCGGACGAACGGATCCTTCGAGGACTTCCCGTTCGACTCCGAGGTGGTCGAAGACTTTTTCGCCGCCATCGAAGACTTCGGCACGGTGCTCATGGGACGCAAGACCTACGAGGTCGGCCTCGCCGAGGGAAAGACGAACCCCTACCCGGGTCTCGAGAGCCTTGTATTCTCCCGCTCTTTTGCCAGCAGTCCCGATCCGGCGGTACGCCTGGTTTCCGAAGGCGCGGTCGAGGTGGTCCGCGAGCTCAAGGAACGAGAAGGAAAGGCGATCTGGCTGTGCGGCGGGGCCGACCTCGCTGGCCAGCTCTGCGTCGCCGGCCTGGTCGACGAGCTGGTCGTGAAGCTCAATCCCCTGCTCCTCGGCTCGGGGATCTCCCTCGTTTCCACCGTGGTCGAGCCCACGAAGCTGGAGCTGCTGGGGCACAAGGCCTACGCCGGAGGCACCTTCCGCCTGCGCTACCGACTCGGCCCCTGAGAGAGCCCGGGCCGCGGACGCCCCGCCGGCTCTACAGCCCTCTCCCCGGGGCTCCCACTCCCGGCCCCACGATCCGGCGTCTCGTCCCGGTGCGCTTCGATCCGCAGATTCGAAGGTTTAGGATCTTTTCGAGGATCGAGACGGGGGTGACCCCTGAATACACCGCGAGCCTGACCTCGAGAGAGGTCGGGGGTCACCTCCGCCCGATTCTCGAAGACTTCCCTCCCCGTCCCCCTTCCTCCGCAGCCCTCGACCAGCCTTGACCTCTCTCCGCAACCTGTGCGAGGTTGCGATCGATGGAATCTTCCCTGCCTCTCCCCTGGCTCCTCGTCTTCGCCCTCGCCGCGGCCTGGCTGCTCGCCACGCTGGCCTGGTGGCGGGCGATTCGGCGGCCGAGCCTGCGCCAACGGCGTCGCATGAAGACCGCTCGCCGGGCCGAGACCGAGGCCGAACGGCTGCTCGAGGCCGCGGGGTACGACATCATCGAGCGACAGCTGACCCACCGCTGGGACCTGGAGGTCGACCAGGAGGCTCGGGAGGTCACCAGCCGGGCGGATCTCCTGCTCGAACGCGAGGGTCGGTTCTACGTGGCGGACGTCAAGACCGGCGGCAAGGCGCCCGATCCGGCCCAGCCGGCCACCCGACGCCAGCTGTTGGAATACCTGCTCGCCTTCGAGGCCGACGGCGCCCTGGTGGTCGATATGGAAGCCCGGACCCTGCACGAGGTGGCGTTCCCGGGCCTTCTCGGCTGGCACGAGCCGGAAGAGCGCTCGTGAGCTCCGGTGGCACCGCGCCCGCACCCCTGGGCCTACCCGGATTCCGACGCTCGTCCAATGCCCAGCTGCTGCACAATCTGGTGCTCTTCGGGCGTCTGCTCCGCCGGCTCGGTCTGGATATCGGCCCGGAGCAGCTGGCGGTGATGACCGAGGCGGCGCATGCGCTCGGCCTCGAGAGTCGGCGAGACTTCAAAGCCGCTGTCCGCGCCATCTGTGTCACCCGGCGTGAGCAGATCGGCATCTTCGACCGCGCCTTCGATCTCTTCTGGACCGCCGACGCCTTCCGCCCCCGGCAGGGCCTGGACCTCGGCTCCCTTCTCCGCCGCTTGCGGCGGCCCAGGCCCCAGACCCTCGTGCTCCCCGCCGCCGGTGGCGACGAGCCCGGAGGCTCGCCCCCTGGCGACGAATCTCCCGTGCTCGAGAAACGCCAGAGCTACACCGCCGCCGAGGTGCTCCGTACCAAGGACTTCTCCGCACTCGATGCCGCCGAACGGGCCGCGGTCGACCAGCTGATGCGCCGGCATCCCTGGGAGGTCGATCCGCGACGCACCCGGCGCAGAGTGCCCGCTGCCCGAGGGCGAGACCTCGACCTGCGCCGGACCCTGCGCCGGAGCCTGCGGCACGGTGGCGAGGTGTTGTCGCTCGCACGCCGGCAGAAACGCCTCGCGCCGCGACCGGTCGTCGTCTTGTGCGACATCAGCGGCTCCATGGAAGCCTATGCGCGGATCTTCCTGCAGTTCGTCTTCTCGCTCAAGGCGGCGACCCACCGGCTCGAAGCCTTCGTCTTTGCGACCCGTCTGACCCGAATCACTCGTCAGCTCGAGCAGCGAGACGTCGACCAGGCCCTTCGGCTGGCGGCAGCGGCAGTGGTGGATTGGGGAGGTGGCACCCGGATCGGAGAGTCGTTCAAACGTTTCAACTACGACTGGGGGCGCAGGGTGCTGGGGCGCGGGGCGGTGGTCGTGGTGCTCAGCGACTGCTGGGACCGGGGCGATGTCGAGCTGCTGGAGCGGGAGACGATGCGTCTCCGGCGTTCCTGCGATCGGCTGGTCTGGCTCAACCCGCTGCTCGGCTCGCCGGGTTATCAGCCGCTGACCCGGGGAATCCGCAAGATCCTTCCCCTGATCGACGACTTTCTCCCGGTCCACAACCTCGAGAGCCTGGAGCAGCTCTCGAGAGTTCTGCGCCGGGCGAGCCGGTCTACGGCGTCGAGCAGTCGAAGGCGTTGATGTCGTTGATGGCCGCGGCGGCGTTGCCGAGCGAGTTCTCGTAGGTCTGCCTCTCGCCGGTCACGGTGTCGAGCACTTCCAGGGTGTAGGCCACCGTGGTGGTCGCCCCGGCGTAGACCCAATACTTGCCGTTGGCGCTGCAGCCGTCGAGAACCTTGACCAGGAACTCCCAGTTCTCCGCATCGAAGAACCAGAAGAGGCCGGAGTCCTCGGAGCCCACCGGTACCACCTGGCCGGCACCGCGCTGGGCCGAGAAGTCTTCCCACGACACGGAGACCCGGAACCGCCCCTGCTGCAGGCACATGGCGTCGTCACCCGAAGCGCAGTCTCCGTCGTCCTTGTCGTCGGGTCCGGCCGGAGCGGTCTGGCTCGGCGCGGTCTCGGCCGGCGACTCGTCCGGATCGGCCACGCTCCGCTGCACCTCGCAGGTGCGGAAGGCGCGATTGTCGGCAATGGCCGGCGCGGCGCGCCCCAGGGGATTGAAGTACACCGCCCTGACACCGGTGTAGGTGTCGGTCACCGTGAGCAGGTATTCCACGTCGGTGGTGGCGGCGGCGAAGACCCAGAAGTGGCCGTTGCCGGAGCAACCGTCGAGCACCTTGACCAGCATCTCCCAGTTCTTCTCACCGAAGAACCAGAGCAGGCCGGAATCGTCGGCACCCTGCGGCACGACCTTCCCCTCACCCCGTACGTCGGAGTAGTTGCGCCAGTCGACCTCCACCTTGAAACGTCCACCGTTCAGGCAGAGAGCGGTGGGGCCGCCGACACAGGGGTCGGGCATGGAATCGAAGGTAGAGGCGGTCACCTCCTCGGAGTACGTGGAGTCGCCGAGGCCGCCGGTGGCCCGTACCCGGAAGGTGTATTCGGTGAGAGGCTCCAGCCCGAGAAGGCTGAACGCCTCGGTATCGGCCGGGAGCGAGGCCATGGCCTGGAACTCGCCACCGGAATGGCCCTCGATCGTGTACCCACTCTCACTGGTGGCTCGATCGGCCCATTCGAGACGAATCGTGGTGGCGGAGATCGTCGCGGCGGTGAGGAAGGCCGGCGCCCGCTCGCCGAGGGTGGTGACACTCGCCACGTTGGAGAGCGGGGAGCCGCCGAAGGCGTTGATCGCCTTCACCCGGTAGGAATACTCACTGCCCGAGACGAGCCCTTCGTCGGTCCAGGTGGTGATTCCGGCGGCGGTCGTCGCCACGGTCTCGAACTGCCCGCCTCCCTGGCGCTGTACCTGGAAACCGCTCTCGTCGTTCGAATTGTCGGACCAGGTCAGGGAGGCCGACGACTCCGAGACGGCCGCCGCCTGCAGCCCGCTCGGCGCGGCGGGTGGGGTGCCGCTGTCGGAGCTCAGTCCCAGCTCCACCACGAACGCCATCGCCAGCTTGCCGAATTTGAGCGCGTGGGAGGCATTGTTGGAAAAAGTGGCAGTGGTATCGGCGGTGGTGTGGATCTGGGGATTGTGGTTGCCGACCCGAGCCTCGAAGGGAAAGGCCGCCGGGAATCCCTCCCGCAGCCAGGACGCGTGGTCGGAGCAGGCATAGCCGCAGGCGGACCGACTCCAGGAGAGGCCGGGCTGGTAGGTGTCGATCAGCTCACCCACGAAGTCGTTGAGATCGGCGTTGGTGAAATCCGAGATCAGGGAAATGTCTTCGACGGAGCCATTGAAGGCCGTCATGTCGAGCTGCATCACGCCGACGACATTGGACCCCAGGTTGCGAAACGAGGCGGCGATCTCCTGCGAGCCGCGCAGGCCGATCTCTTCCGCCGCGTAGCCGAAGAACTTGAGCGTTCGCGACGGACGGAATCCTTCGGAGGTGAGCACCCGGATCACTTCGGTGATGGTGGCGATTCCCGAGGCATTGTCGTCGGCACCGGGAGCCCGGAATCCCGGTTCCCCGTGGGACCCGGTAATCGAGTCGAGGTGGCCGCCGAGCACCACCACCTCGTTGGGGTTGGTGGTGCCGGGAATGGTCAGCACGACCGACGGCTGCAGCCAGTCCGAGTGGGGAAACAGATTCGTCGTGGCGTTGGGATGTTGCCGCGCCAGGTTCCGCCAGCGGGAGTGCAACCACTCCGCGGCCGCGCGTCCCGACGGCTCGTTGTAGTAGCGATTCTGGAAGTTGTTGGAGAGGGTGCCGATGGTGCCGAGGATCTGCGCTCCCTGCAGCTGGTTCTGCAGCTCGATGACCCGTGTCTGGTTGCGGATCTCGTAGGAGACGGGAGCCGCCTTCAGCTCTCCGAAGGCGAGCTGGTTGATCGCTTTCTTCCCCGCTTCCTGGTCTTCGTGCACCATGAATCCGCCACAGCGGCCGTGGGTGGTGTGGATGATGACGGAGATCTGGTTCAGGGTCTCGGTGGGAACCTTCGTGAGCACGATCCCGCCGCGTTCGGTTTCGGGGATCAGGGGATCGAAGACATCGCCGAACAGGGGCGAGCGTTCCAAGGTGTCGAAAGCGTCGGAGCCGACGGTGATCCAGGTCTCGGCCACGGCCAGCGCCGGATCGGCCGGGACCACCACCACGGCGAGAATCCAGAGAGCACAGCCTACGAGGGTTGTTCGACTTCCCCCGCTATAGCGAAGGCGGGTCGTCGGGCTCGTGTCGGCAGGAGTCATCGGATCCTTCCTTTCAACCTCTGGTACCGTGCCAGATCGATTGTGGCGCGAGATTTTCGACATCCAGACTTTTTCAGGCGCTCTGATTGTCGCACCGTTCGGTCCCGAGGAAAAGCCCCGAAGGGCTGGAAAGAACGATTCTCAGGACGAAATGCCACCCGAGAAGTGACCGAGCTGCAAGTTCGGACGTTCGGTTCAGCAAATTCTGCCTGTTGTTCGGACTTTACGCTCACCGCAGCGGAACGGATTCCTCTCCGCGGCAGCTCCCCGGGGCCACTGGCAGGCCAACCATCGATTCTCGAGGCCTCCTCGACCTCTCCAGGCCGAGCACGAGATAGAATCTCGGGTCATGCGCGACATCTTGCAAGAGATCGACACCTGGCACACGGCGGGCCGTGCCGTGGCTCTGGCGACCGTGGTCAAGGTCTGGGGCTCGGCTCCTCGGCCGATCGGCTCGAAAATGGTGATTTCCGACGCCGGGGACATGGCCGGCTCGGTGAGTGGTGGTTGTGTGGAGGGTGCGGTCTTCGAGGAGGCCCAGGAAGTGCTCCGCAGCGGGCGCCCCCGCCTGGTGGGATACGGCGTGACCCAGGAGGAGGCGTGGGCGGTAGGCCTGAGCTGTGGCGGCCGGATCGAGATCTTCCTCGAGCCACTCCCCGCCGCCGAAACCGCCGGAGCGTCCGCGGCCCTGCCCTTCTCCGTGCTGCGCCGCCACCTGGAAGCCGACCGCCTCTTCGCCGTGGCCACCCGGGTCGGCGGCGATGAAGCCGGGCGCCAGCTGTTGATCTTGCCCGAGGAGCTCGAGCCGGGGGCTGCCGCGAATTCTGGCAGCAGTCTCGGCGACCACGAGCTCGACCAGCAGGCTCGCGACCGCGCGCGAGAGCTGTTTCGTACCTTCGCCTCGGAACGGGCGAGCTACCATTCGGGCGCGGAAGAAGCCGACATCTTTCTCGAGATCCATCCTCCCAGACCGAGGCTGATCATCGTCGGCGCGGTCCACACCGCCATTCCCCTGGTGGGTTTCGCCAAGACCCTCGGTTTCCGCACGCTGCTCGTCGACCCCCGGACCGCCTTCGCTACCCGGGAGCGGTTCCCGCACGCCGACGAGCTGATCACCGACTGGCCCGACGAGGCCCTGGAGCGAATCGGCCTGACCGAGAATACCTACCTCGCGCTGCTCAGCCACGACCAGAAGCTCGACCTCCCGGCCCTGCGGGTCGCCCTGCCCAGCCCGGTGCGCTACATCGGTGCCCTGGGGTCGAAGAAGACCCACGGCAAGCGGGTCGCCGCCCTGCGTGAAGAAGGTGTCGCCGAGGAGCTCATCGGCCGGATGCACAACCCCATCGGGCTCGACCTCGGCGGGCGCCGGGCCGAGGAGATGGCGGTGGCGATCATCGCCCAGATCCTCGCGGTCCGGCACGGGCGCGACCTGCGCTGAGCGCCATGCCCTCCTCTGGCGCAGCTACCGCCGGAGCGGCGGGAATCGTCCTCGCCGCGGGGACCTCTCGACGCTTCGGCGACGAATCCAAGCTCCTGGCGACGCTGCACGGAGAGCCGGTGATCCGGCGCACCGTCCGGGCCGTCCTGGAGGCGGAGCTGGAAACCGTGATCGTGGTGCTCGGCCACCGCGCACCGGCCGTGATCGAGGCCTTGAGGGGTCTTCGCGACCCCGGCCGACGGCTCCAGCAGGTCGTGAATCCCGACTTCGCCAGCGGCCAGAGCACCTCGGTGCGCGCCGGCCTGGCCGCGGTGCCACCCGCGACCGCAGCCGCGGTCTTCGTGCCCGGCGATCAACCACTCCTCACCGCCCCGACCCTCCGTCGCCTCGTCGAGACCTGGCGTGCCGGTGCCCCCATCGTGGTGACCCGGCACGGCGAGCGGCAGGGAGCTCCCGTGCTCTTCGACCGCCACTTCTTCCCCGAGCTCGAACGGCTGCGGGGCGACACCGGCGGCCGCCCTCTGCTGTCGCGACACCGGCAGGTGGTGCAGGCGGTGCAGGTCGGAGATCCCCGAGAGCTCGACGACGTCGACACCCCGGCCGATCTCCGCATTCTCCAGGCAGCCGCACCGTGAGCCGCGGCAAACGCCAGCGTGGTCGCCTGCTCACCGGCGACGATCCACCGGAGCTGCGTCCCGGTGATTTCTACATCAACGAAGACGGCCTGATGGTCTTCACCCGCGAGTACCACCTCCGGCGCGGGTTCTGCTGCAAGAGCGGCTGCCAGCACTGCCCCTGGGGCTACCGCAAGCGCCGCGATCTTTGATCGGACGCCCGCAGTCCCCGTTCGGATCTCCCGCTCAGTGGGTCAGCTTCTTGTACTTGATGCGGTGGGGCTGATCGGCCACCGCTCCCAGGCGACTCTTGCGATCGGCCTCGTAGGCCTCGTAGTTGCCCTCGAACCAGACCACCTCGGAATTGCCCTCGAATGCGAGGATGTGGGTCGCGATGCGATCGAGGAACCAGCGATCGTGGGAGATCACCACGGCGCAGCCGGCGAAACCCAGGAGGGCGTCCTCGAGCGCCCGCAGGGTGTCGACGTCGAGGTCGTTGGTCGGCTCGTCGAGCAGGAGCAGATTGCCACCGGCTTTCAGGGTGCGGGCCAGGTGCACCCGGTTGCGCTCGCCTCCCGAGAGGTCTTCGACCCGCTTCTGCTGGTCCGCGCCCTTGAAGTTGAACCACGAGGCATAGGCGCGAGCGGGCACCTCGCGCCGGCCGAGGGTGACGATGTCGTGGCCGTCCGAGATCACCTCCCAGACCTGGCGCTCGCCGTCGAGGTCGTCCCGACTCTGGTCGACATAGGCGATCTCCACGGTCTCTCCCAGCCGTAGCGTGCCCTCGTCGGGCGTCTCGTGGCCGACGATCATCCGGAACAGGGTGGTCTTGCCGGCACCGTTGGCACCGATCACTCCCACGATTCCCGCCGGCGGCAGGGCGAAGTCGAGACCATCGATCAGCAGCTTCTCTCCATATCCCTTGCGCAGGCCCTTCGCCTCTACCACCACGTCACCCAGCCGCGGGCCCGCCGGGATGTGGATCTCGTTGGGGTCGGCATGTTGCTCGAACTCCTGGTCTTCCGCCAACAGCTTCTCGTACGCGCTGAGACGCGCCTTGCCCTTGGCCTGACGTCCGCGCGGGCTCATGCGCACCCATTCGAGCTCCCGTTCGAGCGTGCGTCGGCGGGACGACTGCCTCTTCTCTTCCTTCTCGAGCCGATCCTGCTTCTGCTCCAGCCAGGAAGAGTAGTTGCCCTTCCAGGGAATGCCGTGTCCGCGGTCGAGCTCGAGGATCCAGCCCGCCACATTGTCGAGGAAGTAACGATCATGGGTGATCGCCACCACGGTGCCGGGATAATCGGCCAGGTGCCGCTCCAGCCAGGCGACCGACTCGGCATCGAGATGGTTGGTGGGCTCGTCGAGCAGGAGCAGGTCGGGCTGCTGCAGCAGCAGGCGGCAGAGCGCCACGCGGCGCTTCTCACCACCGGAAAGGTTGTCGACGGTGGCATCACCCGGGGGCAAGCGCAGAGCGTCCATGGCGATTTCGAGGGTACGGTCGAGCTCCCAGGCGTTGATCGCGTCGATCTTGTCCTGGACCTCCGCCTGCTCGGCCATGACCTTCTCCATCTCCTCGGGGGAGAGGTCTTCGCCGAAACGCAGGTTGATCTCGTCGAAACGAGCCAGGAGATCGCGCGTTTCCTGCACCCCCTCCTCCACGTTGCCGAGCACCGTCTTCCCCGCATCGAGCCGTGGCTCCTGGGCCAGGTACCCGACCCTTGCGCCCTTCGCCGCCCAGGCTTCGCCGTCGTACTCCCCAACCTCTCCGGCCATGATCTTCAGCAGGGTGCTCTTGCCCGCGCCGTTGAGGCCCAACACGCCGATCTTGGCGCCGGGCAGGAAGGCGAGGGAGATTCCCTTCAGCACTTCCCGGTTGGGTGGATAGATCTTGCGCAGTCCTTGCATGACATAGATGTATTGCTCAGCCATCGGGATCTTCCCTCTCGGTGTTCGTTCGGAATGTCTTCAGGAAACCCGGCGATCATATCCCGAGCCTTCGCCCGTGCGGGAGAAGGTGCCGATCGCCGCTGGACGGGGACCTGGACAGCGCGACAGAACGCGGTTCATCACCCGCCCGAGTCGGGCGGATGGCGGGACGGAGGAAATTCGGGGAAGCTCTCGGTGGTCAGGTGCCTCGGATCGAGGCTGGACAACCGGGGTCCGGCGGCGCGATGGGGGGAGGGGGGGAAGCGCCGCCAGGGTCGGCCGAGTCCGGCTGTTCATTGGCGGCCCCAGCGGGGCCGCTCGCCGGGAGGTGCACGAAGAACTCCGTGCCGTCTCCGGGTACCGTCTCGAAAGTGATCTTCCCGCCAAAGGAACCCACGATGCGTTGGCTGATGGCGAGGCCGAGGCCAGTTCCCACGCCCACCGGCTTGGTCGTGTAAAAGGCCGTGAAGATCCGCGACGCAACTTCGGGCGTCATGCCGCTGCCCGTATCACGAATGGACACCACGACCCCCCCAGCTTCGTCCATGGC
>CAZMEL010000114.1:0-22602 GCA_964565225.1 uncultured Thermoanaerobaculia bacterium
GAGGCGCAGAATCGCAGGAATATCGGTGATCTTTCGAGATTCTGCAACGCTGAGCATATGAACAACGCCACTCACGAGCGCTGGCCGAGCCGAGAGTCCAGAGCTTCAATGGACCCCCTTCAGAGACCCCTGGAACTCGGCTGGATCGAGCACCAGCGAAAGGGTCGGAGTATCCGAGAGCCCCTGGATCGAGCGTTGCGGGTAGATGGAATCGCTGGTGATCTTGGGCGCGGTCACGATCGCGGTATCGGAGTCTAGCCGCTTCGGCGGCCGTGAGATGATTGCCTCCTCATGAAGCCTCACATCATTGCTCCTATCCCGCTCCTGCTCGTCGCCTGGTCCAGTTTCGGCGGCGAGCCTCGACCCCGTATCCGGGACCTCGGCGTGGAGCCGGGTATCTTGGCCACGGGACCGCTCAATGCCATCACTGACGTCGAGGGTGTCCGTGTTGGCCACCGAACCCTGATCGAGGGCGATGCCGTGCGCACCGGGGTGACCGCGATCCTGCCTCACGGAGGTGACCTGTTTCGCGAGAAGGTGCCGGCTGCGGTGTATGTCGGGAACGGCTTCGGCAAAGCGGCGGGTTTTCTCCAAGTCCGAGAGCTGGGGACGATCGAGACGCCGATTGTGTTGACCAACACCTTGAGCGTGGGCCGGGCCGTGGAGTCAGTGGTCGCCTGGACTCTGGAGCGCCCGGGTAACGAGAACGTCCGCTCCGTCAACGCGGTCGTAGGAGAGACCAACGACGGTTATCTCAACGATATCCGCGGCTTCCACGTCACCCGTGACGATGTGTTTGCAGCGATCGACGGTGCGCGCCCGGGGCCGGTCGAGGAAGGGAGTGTGGGGGCTGGAACAGGAACCCATGCTTTTGCCTGGAAGGGGGGCATCGGCACGGCCTCTCGCCGCCTTCCCGACACCCTTGGCGGCTACACGGTCGGTGTTGTCGTGCAGAGTAACTTCGGAGGTGTCCTCACGATCGATGGCGTCCGTGTCGGTGAGGCACTGGGGCACTTCTCGTTCCGCGACGAGCTGCATCGTGATGATTCCTTGACGGATGGTGACGAGCCGGGCCCGTCCGACGGCTCGTGCATGATTGTGATCGCTACCGACGCGCCCGTCTCGTCTCGAAATCTGGAACGAATCGCCAAGCGCGCGGTCATGGGATTGGCGCGGACGGGTTCGTTCATGAGCAACGGTTCCGGTGACTTCGTCATCGCATTCTCGACGGTCAATCGGCCGCCGAACGAGCCCACCGGGGTCACCCATGTCGAACGTCTCGACAACGCCCGCCTCAGTCCCCTTTTTCTCGCTACGGTCGAGGCCGTGGAAGAAGCCATCTACAACTCGATGACCAAAGCGACCACCGTCCGTGGACGGAACGGTCACGTCATCGAGGCGATTCCCATCGATCATTTGCGAGAGCTGCTAGACCAACGAGGAGACTGAGCCCGAGCTTTGGCGCGCCCCGCCCGTGCACCACCGTGCCAGCCCTCTGGTCGCAGGCCACTGTCACGTACTCGTGCCGTTTCTGAAACGACGTCTCGTCGATCCCGAGACACGCCGGCAACGACCGCCCCGTCTCCAGAGCCCGCCGCTCGAGACCTCGCACCACCGTTCGAGTTTTACCACGGGCTGCTATGGCCCGAAGCGACCCGATCCGGTCACCCGGTTCCACACAGGTGGCTGAAGCGCCGCAGTGGATTTCTCGGGCAGCGAGCATCGCCGATCGATCCGGACGGGTCAAGCCAGGTTCATGCATCAACTCCGTTGAGCGGATGGACTTTTCGGAAGGCACAGGGCTCACTGCTTCACATTTCGTTCACACTAGACCGGCGTTCCATTCACCCACGACCATTTATCGTCTCTCCCAAGCCTTGTCGACGCCCCGGACGATCCGAGCGCCCGCTCAACCAGGAGAACGAAATGCCGTTTATGCTTCGCCCTTCGATCCTCGCGTCCTTCGTCTTCTTGATGGCAAGCTTTCCAGTCGATGCGGATCGGGGCGAGGATCAGCGCTTCCTCGGCCAGATCGAAGGCAGGATCGTCACGACCGACGACGTGCCTCTCTTGGGTGCCGAAGTGCGACTCGATCCGCTGGTCATCAAGACGGTCTCTAGCGACAGCGATGGGCGGTTTACTCTGAGAGCCGTGCCCGAGGGCCGCTATCGCGTGATCGCAGCGGCGCCAGGCTTCGCGGTCGCCGAGGTCTCGCTCGATCTCGACCGGGAGGCGCCTTCTCCGGAGCCGCTGATCCGCCTGCAGGCGGCCCCGGTCACGCTCGAAT
Organism: uncultured Thermoanaerobaculia bacterium; assembly: GCA_964565225.1. GTDB lineage: Bacteria > Acidobacteriota > Thermoanaerobaculia > Multivoradales > J023 > CAZMEL01. The sequence continues at coordinate 2,288 of CAZMEL010000114.1, forward strand.
CGATCGACGTCGTCGGGAGCTATTCGATCGGTCGCGACGCACCGGCACGAGCTTCGGCTCTCACGGCCGAGGAGCTCCTCGAGCTACCCCATTTCGGCGACGATATCGTCCGGGCGGTTACGGTCTTTCCGGGTGTGACCTCGAATGACGTATCTGCAGAATTCAATATCCGAGGCAGCCTGGCACGGGAGGTACGCTACGAGATCGATGGCCTCGAGATTTTCGAGCCCTACCATCTCAAGGACTTTCAGGGCATCTTCAGCATCATCGATCCGGATATGCTCGGCGGCGTCGATCTCTACACGGGTGGATTCCCGGTCGAATACGGAGACCGCAGCGCCGGTGTGCTGGCCCTCGAGACCTTCCGTCCGAATCGCCGCAACGTCGAGATCGGCCTCAGCCTCTTGAACCTATGGGGATCGGTCAGCGATCGTTGGGATCGCGGCTCCTATTTCGCCTCCGCACGCCGCGGCTACCTGGATCTCGTTCTCGACCTCGTCGGGGACGAAGAGGAAGAGAACGAGGTCCGACGCGGCAGCGGTCCGGCGTATTGGGATGTGCTGAGCAAGATGAGCCTCGATCTCGACTCGAATCAAGACCTCTCGATACAAGCTCTACTCTCTTCCGACAGCAATGACGAATTCGAACGCGAGCTCGAGGATGGAGGTTTCGAAGAGGAAAGCACCGACAGCAGCTACGGCAACGATTACCTGTGGGCTCGCCACCTCGCCCTTCCGACCCAGAATGTGCTGGTCGAATCGTTGCTATCGATCGGTCGTGTCGATCGAGACCGCCGGACCACAGAAGAGAGCCCGACACGCGATTTCGAGATCCGCGATGTCCGCACCCTCGACATTCTGCAAGGCCGCCAGGATCTTTCGTGGCAACTCGGCGATGCCCACCTTCTGAAGGGTGGGTGGGAGGCTCGGCGCTACGAAGCAGAATACGACTACTTCAATCAGCTGGCTCTCATCGATGTCGTCGCCAGTGCATTCGGAGTTCGACCGATCACCAGCTTCACCGGCAACTTCGACAGCAACCATCTCGGTCTCTACCTCGCCGACCGCTGGCAGATCACACCGCGTTTCGTGATCGAGGCAGGCGCCCGTTGGGACCGCCACTCGCTCACCGACGAAGATCACATCTCGCCCCGGATCAATGGTCTTCTCGACTTTGGCAGCGGCTGGCGTGGCCGCTTCGCCTGGGGACAGTTCCACCAGAGCCAGCGGCCGAACGAGATTCAAGTCGAGGACGGAGAAACAACTCCTTTCGGTGCCGAGCGGGCCGAACACCGTATTCTCGGATTGGAACGCTCCTTCAAGACCCGAGCAGGCATCTGGGACCTTCGGCTCGAGGCCTATCAACGCCTGATCGAGGACGTCAGACCACGTTTCGAAAACGTTTTCCAGGCTTTCGTGCTCAATCCCGAAACTGCCAACGACCGCATCCGCATCGCACCCGTCGCGGCCCGAGCGCGTGGTGCCGAGCTCTTCCTCACCCGTCGCGGAGGCGGCACCTTCGATTGGTCGATGAACTATGCCTGGTCTGAAGCGGAAGACACGATCGATGGCCGTGACGTGTTCCGCGCCACCGATCAAACCCACGCCCTGAACCTGGGTGCCTCGTGGCGACCGAGCCCTCGGTGGAGCTTCAACGCAGTCTGGACCTACCGCACGGGCTGGCCAACGACACCGGTCTCCGCCGAGCTGGCCACCGACTCCGACGGAAAGCCCATCGCCGTTCCGGTGATCGGCGCGCTGCGTTCCGAGCGCCTCGACGACTACCACCGCCTGGATGTACGAGCATCCCGCCGATTCGCTCTCGAGCGAAGTGTTCTGGAGCTCTTTATCGATGTACAGAATCTCTACAATCGGAGGAATGACGCCGGATTCGAGGTCGACGGCGGTAATTTCCTGATCGACGATCAGGGTCGTGCTGTCTATCGACCGACACCGGAAGAATGGCTCGGTCTCCTGCCATCGTTCGGTATCTCGTGGACGTTCTGAAGGAAGCCGCCTTCCGAGGCCTGTTTTCAGGGACGCTGCGTTAAGCTTGCCCCATGCGTATCCTCTTGATCGAAGATGACCTCGATATCGCCGATAACGTCGGCGATTTTCTCCAGGAGGCCGGCCACCAGGTGGACTTCGCCTATGACGGTATCTCCGGCATGCATCTGGCGCTGACCTGTGAATTCGACGCCATCGTGATCGATTGGATGCTTCCGGGGATGGACGGGGTGGATCTCTGCCGCAAGTTACGGCGCAACTCCCACCGGCGCGTGCCCGCTCTGATGCTCACCGCCCGAGACACCCTGGCCGACAAACTGGAAGGCTTCGAGGCCGGTGTCGACGACTATCTCGTCAAACCCTTCGCTCTTCAAGAGCTCGAAGCCCGGTTGCAGGCTCTCGACAGGTTGAGGCGATCCGCGCCACGTGAGCTGATCATCGCGGACCTGATACTAGACCCCGAATCCCGGACGGTACGTCGCGACGGTCAGCGACTCGAAGTGCATGGAGCGGCTTTCGACATCCTGCACCTTCTGATGGAGCGCTCGCCGAGAGTGGTTCGGCGCGAGGAGCTGGAAAACAGATTGTGGGGCGATGATCCACCGCAAAGTGACGTCTTGCGAAGTCAGATCTACGCCTTGCGACGCGTCATCGACAAACCGTTCGATCGCGACCTGCTACGCACAGTCCGCGGCTACGGCTACCAACTCGTGGCCGAATGAGGTTCGACCTCGGCCAATGGCTCCTTCGCCGACGGGTCTTCGTCTCGATTCTTGCCGCTGGTGCAATTCTCAGCCCGTTCATCCTCCTAGCGGTATGGGCCGGAGCGACCAGCGTCGAAGACGCGGTCCTGAAGCACCTGGTGCGGATCGAAGCCGAGCGGCTGATCGCTGCACGCCAATCCGGTGCCGAAATCGAGGTGTCGCCTCTCTTCACTGCTTTCTGGGGTTTCGATCAGCTGCCCGAGCCGTATCGCTCCAGCGACGGTGAGATCTTCCCTGGTTTCTATCGACCGCTAGCCAACCTCGAGCCAGGGATCTACGAAACCCGTGGTCTGGAGGCCTTCGTTGCCATCAGGCCGCTCGAGCACGGACCACTCCTTCTCTTTTTCGATGTGAGCAATCTCGAGCCCCTCCAAGACCTGGAGCCGCTCTTTTACAGCAGCACCGGCGCCGTGGCCGCCCTGGCGATCCTTGCCGTCGCCCTCGGATTCGCGCGCTGGCTGGACCGCGAAGTTCTGGTCCCGATTCGCCGGCTCGCCGACGCCGTGGCCTGGGATCTCGAGGCCTGGCGCTCGCGCCGACTCGAGTCGGAAGAACGGTCCGATGAAATCGGTCATCTCTCGCGCTCGATCCGAGACTCCGCTCTGCGCATGCTCGGCTTTCTGGAAAGAGAGCGAAACTTCACTCGCAACGCGAGTCACGAATTGCGAAGTCCGTTGACCGTGATCAAAGGGGCCACGGAGCTGCTGCGATCCCGGTCAGAACCTTCCGCACAACGACCGCTGGAGCGCATCGAGCGAGCCGTTCGACGGATGGAATCGAAGATCGACCTCTTCCTCTTCCTGGCCCGGGAAGAAGTCGACAGCCCACGGCTTCCGACCCCGATCCTGCAGGAGGTCGAAGAGTGCTTGCAGCACCTGCCCCGGCGTCCGGATCGCGAGCACCAGATCCGGCTCAACATCGCACCAGGTCAGCGGTTACTGGTGTCTTCGGAGGCCCTGCGCATTCTGCTCGACAACCTGATCGGAAATGCTCTACGTCACGGTGCTTCGGGAGAGGTGGAGATCACGGTGCTCGAAGATCGTCTCTGTGTCGAGAATCCCCTGGAAGCTCCCATCGAGGCCGTAGAAGGGCTCAAAGAGCCATTCGTAGGTGACGGCTCGGGTCTCGGCCTGGCAATCGTAGAAGACCTCTGTCGCCGCTACGGCTGGACTCTGACGCTCGAGCCCAGAGGCGGGCGCCTTCGGGCGATGGTGATGTTGGTCTGAGCTGTGCGCGAGCCGCGTTCCCCGACGTCAAGACCCTCGATCCGATCGACTGGAAGGCGCTGCAAGGCGTCTCGAAGCCCCAGCTGCACGACCTCGCCTGGGGCGACTTCCTCAATCGCTGTGAAGAGTCCATGCCGATCTCGAGACCCTGCCGATCAAGTGGCACACGGATCGGGAATCCCGAGAAAATTCCAGAATGCGACGTGTGTCGGTTTGGCATCGTTGTTCTTGAAACGACCGCAGCTCCGGTGATCATAGAACTCTCGAATCCCATTCCCATGATCACGCACGATAGCTCTCAGCGCTACATCGGGAAACACAAACGTGTTGTCTCCCGTCTCGGCAATGTGATTCAAGAAGCGTAGGGTGGAGACGAAGGGCCTCGGTACGCCCTCTCGGCGATAGGTGGAATCGTATTTGTCCCGGGCCAGGACCGTCGAGCTGTGGGTAAATCCGAGGGCGTATCGCCGAAAGGCACCGAAGACATCCTTGCCGATCGGATACAGAAACTTTCGCGCCGGGTTGTAGTCTTTGAGGGTCAACCACTTCATGGCGGGATGGGACTCGGCGGATCGGGCCCAGATCTCGGTGATGGTGCTTCCACCAACCGCCTTGAAACCCGAGTACAGTTGACGGATGTCCCAATTTCCCATCCAGTACCCATTCCCGGTCTGACCGGCGACGGGATCGAGGAACACCAGATGAGAGTTGCGGAGTCTCCGCCGATGCTCTCGATCCACCCAGGCCCAAGCAGGTAGGCAGGCGGCGGCTCCCCGGCTATGGGCACTGAAGACCTTGATCTCGTCGCTGTCCAGAACATTGCCGGGAATACCAAACAGATCCGGGCTCTCGAAAATATGATCGACGTAGTGGCGAACCTTTCCACTGTCGTTCTTGGAAACCCCTCCCTTGGCGATCTGCGTGGTTACGCGCCAACGCTTTTCTACGGTAATGATCTTCTTACCAGCTTTCTCGAACATCGTGTAGTAAGAATTATTGGCACCGGGACACTTGAAAGACTGACGGTTCTTGTAGCTCCTGCTCGCCCCGGGTCCGCTCACATAGATTTGTATCGGGTAGGCCAGCGTATCGGCCATGGTATCGACCATGGACTCAGTGGTTGTCATGGTTCCACAGAAGTGGACGAAGATGGGACCTTTCATTTCTTTTCTCCTATCGGTTCTCGTTCTCTATGTCCGGGTGCCGGATCCGGCGGCACCTTCGTCGGTTCATCGGATTTCTCGGCTGGCGACTCCACACGGTCCTCGCCGTCGCCGAGGAGCTGGTCGACCAGGAAGGCGAAGCGTTCGGCCTTCTGCCGCACGGTCACGAAGCGGTCGGCGTCGCCCCAGTGACCGCCCGTAAAGGTGGTGCGCAGAAACAAGGGAGCCACTGCTGCCCCGGTCTCCCCGTGGTGCAGGTCGGCGTCCCGGAGCTTGGCGACCCAGCGCGCCCCTTCCCAGTAGGCCACCCGGGCGTCGCGGAAGGCGATGGTCACGTAGAGGGCGGGGCGGGGGCCGGAGATGGGGTTGTCGCAGGGAGTCAGGGCCCGCAGATGCCGGTCTCCCTCGGCCGTTCTGGGATCTCCCCACTCGTCCCAGTCGGTGGCGCTCAGGGGGGCCTCCGGGTCGCTCAGGGTGGCCCGCGCATCGACGAAGGGAGCGTCGAGTGACGCCGCTCGAAATCGTTCAGGGGCCTGGGTGATGGCCGCCCCGGCTACGAACCCACCGGCGCTCTCGGCCATCAGGGCAATGCGTCCGGACCGGGCGATCCCTTCCGCTACCAGGCGGTCGGCACAGGCGAGGAGGTCGTCCACGCCCCGCTGCCGGCCGGGGCCTTTGGCGGCGGTGTGCCAGGCCTCCCCCAGCTCACCCCCGCCACGCACATGGGCCAGGGCAAAGGAGATGCCGCGATCGAGCAGACTCAGGCGATCGGGATCGAAGACCGGCTCCAGAGAGATTCCATAGGCGCCGTAGACGTAGAGCACCAGCGCTCCGCGGCCGTTGTGCAGCCGGTCCGGCCGCTCCACCAGGGTCACGGGCACCCGGGTGCCGTCGACGCTCTGGGCCCAGAGGCGACGGCTTCGATAGCGCTTCGGATCGAAGCCACCGGGCATGGGAGCTCGCTTGCGCCGATGCCGACGGCGGGTCTCGAGGTCGACGTCGTAGACCGTGAAAGGAACCGTGAGCGAGGTGAAGCCGACCCGGATCTCTCCGGCTTCGAACACTGGATTCTCGAGCCACTCGATACACCCGAGATCGTCCGGAAAGGCGACGGTAGCCGAGTCCAGGTCCGGGGGGCCGGCCCCGTTCAGCTGGGCCACGTGCAGACGCTGGCGCGTCGCGCTACGGGACAGCAGCACCAGGTGGCCTTCGAAGGCCGCCAGGCTCTCCAGGCGTCGTCCCGATCGGGGCGCGAGGAACGGCTCCTCGAATCCACCCTCCGTCGCGGAAGCTTCCTGATCGAAGGGATCGGGAATGCGCCGCACCTCGTAGTCGGGGTGATGTTCCGGGGTGAGCAGGAAGAAGCAGCTTCGCCCGGAGCGAGCCCCGGGATGATGGGCCACCACCTCCCGAATGCCGGCCCGGCGGGACCGCAGGAGACGGGGCTCTGCCTCGGGGCGGTTGGCGTCCAGCACCCGGAGCTCGCTGCTCGACAGGGATCGGGACTCGATCAGCACCCGAGCCCCCGAGCGGGTGCGACGAACCCCGAGCCGAAAGGCCGGATCCCGCTCTTCGAGCACCACCACCACCGAGTCGTCGGGAGCGTCGATCCGGCGCCGCAGCACCCGATGGGGCCGGCAGCTGGGGTCGAGATCGGTGTGCCAGATCTGCCGGCTGTCGCTACTCCAGGCAATCGTAGAGCCGGCGTCGAAAGCCACGACCCGGTCCTGATCCCGGGCATAGCCGGCAAGGCTCTCCTCCGTCAGGCCGCGGAGAATCAGCATGCGGCGCTCGTCGCCGTGGTCGATCCCGTAGATCAGCCAGCGATGATCCGGGCTGACGGCGATCGAGACGATGGCTACCGAGCCCCAGCGTTGGGCCACGGCGTTGCCGTCGAGCACCAGCTCTTCCCGATCGTTTCCGCCCTCCTCCGGGTGCTCGGGCCGGATCCGCCGCCGGAGATACACCGGGTGCGCGGCCCCAGCATCCTGCCGCACGAAGTACTCATAGGCACCGCGCCGCCGCGGCACGGACACGTCGTCCCGCGCCGCCAGCAGGGTCAGCTCCCCGTGGATCCGGTCCCGCAGCCGGCCGGCCCGGGTGGTGGTTGCAAATGCGGCATTTGCTCGCGCGTTCTCGGTCTCGAGAAACTGCTGCACTCGGGGATCCTGCCGCTGGCGGAGCCAGGCGTACGGATCGTCGGAGTCGTTCGGAGAAGAGTCGGCAGGGGACCTGGATTGGCTCATGATGGGGATTCCAAGAAAAGGCCGCACGCCCCGTTTCGGAGACTCCGAGCGAGGCGTGCGGCCGGGTAGGTGTTAGCTCAAGGCTCCCTTGATGGCACCGTAGGCCGCCTTGCCAAGGATCGGCAGGGCGACGGAAGCGAGGGCGCCGAGGAAGGCGGGGTGCACACCACCTCGTGTCGAGGCCAGTGGGCTGGTGAGGCTGCGATCGACGGACGGACTCTGCGGGGGAAGTCGCATGACTTGCTCCTTGTTTGCTCTTGCGGACTCGGTGGAACCGCGTGAAGGGGTTGGCCCGAGGTGGGCCGTTCGGGTCGCTGCGATCACCGCGGCGACCCGCTCATGGGCCCGGGTCTTCTCCCCGGGATCTGCCGAGTGGAAGTCTGCGCTCGGCGTTGGCTAGAGAACGATGCCCTGCCCGATCGTCCAGCCCGGCGAGGCGCAGAACGGCTGCGAATGCAGAGGCCGGTAGACGAGCTGCGGCAGATCCTGGGAGCCGTGGAACGGTTTGCCCAGGCAGGGCGAAGCGGGCATGTAGAAGTTGTTGCGCAGATCGACGGGACCGGCTTGGTGCGGAAGTCGCATGGTCTTACCTCGTAAAGGGCGGTCGCCCCGGGCGACCCGGGGCGACCGCTAGGATTCCTGGAACGTCAGCCCAGGGCGCCTTGCACCGCACCGAGGGCCGCTTTCTTGAGGTACGGGGCGACCGTGGACCAGACGCCACCGAGGAAGGCGGGCTGCACACCGTTGGCACCGATTCCCATGGGGGTGGTGATGGTACGGTCGACGGACTGACTCTGCGGGGGAAGTCGCATGACTTGCTCCTTGTGGTTTTGCGGCTCGGTCGATTCGAGCCACGGTTTGGTTTTTGGCCCGGGACGGGCCGGTTGCGTTCGCGCGGTCGGGGGACCGCGGTCATCTGGCCGCTACGCGAAGCGGCTGAAGCCGGGAGCGAAGCGATCGAGATCCAGAGCGAAGTTGTAGCTCGGCATGACACCGTGGGTGCCGGCGGAGCCGAAGCTCGGGATCTTGCGTTCGATGCCACAAACCTGGGGACACATTCGCATGGCGTTCTCCTGGAGTCGGTTCTTGGTTCGAGACCGCCGCGCCGGGCGACTCCCGATGCGGTCGGGTGCCAGTGGGCCTCAGCCCATGGGATCGTTGTAGATGAAGAAATGCCGCTCGCGTCCGACCTGGACCGGGACGACATCACTGACGTCGATGGTGTACTCCCAGACCTTGCGGGCGTGTTTGAAGACCTCGTCGGGATTGAAGAACTGCAGCGCCACATCCCAGCAGTCGGAATCCCGGCGGCAGATCGGGCTGCGCTTGACACCGATCTTGTCGAGGCGTAGGCCGGCCCTCGCCGCCTCCCGGAAGATCTGGGCCGCCTGGTAGGCATTGGTGGCCGCGAAGTTCTTGGCCCGATCGGCCGAGGAAACGCCGAGGTTGCGCAGCTCGTAGTACACGCGCCGCAGGAAGTTGGCGAGTTGCTCTTCCTGGAGGTTTTCCTGGGTGCCTCCGTCACCGCCCTGGGCTCCGGCTCCCGAGGCATTCTTGGTGCCCAGAGCCTCCAGGAGGTGGTCGAGATCCCAGCTGTACATACCCCGGGTCACGGGGGAAATCGCCGGCACCACGGCGCCGTTGAGCAGACGGACGCTGCCGCAGACGGTGCCCGAAATGGCGACTCGGAAATCGTTCTCGTCCTCGCTCTCGGCCTGCGTCACCAGATCGTTGATCAGGCGGAGAAAGCTCGGAATCGCGAACTGATCCTGGGGAACCAGGGCGTAGACGGGATCCTGATCAATGAACAGGGTCCAGATCAGGGCGTTGGCGGCCGCCGGATCGGGCTCGAAGTCCTTCTGCGCTTCCGCCGCCGGGTCGGCCGCACCGAAGAGTCGCTGGTAGGGCTGACTCATCGAGTGATCTTCCGGCGCCTTGTAGTTCAGGTAACGAGCCATTACCTTCGGGTCGTAGACCTTCCACGGATCCTGGGGCGAGATCTGCGAGACGAAGTAGTCCCGCCGGGCCTCGGTTCCGAAGTCGTAGTAGAGCTTGCCCAGCACGAAGACCTTCTGCCCCGACGGAAACGGGCTGGTCGACGTGTGGAGCCCACCGAGCGATCCGTCGGCCGCCGGCCGAACCCCGGTCTCGGGGCTCGATGACGTGGTAACCCCCAACGGGCGGCTGCCCTGGCAGTCGCAAGACACCGAGACCGCCCTCGCCTCGGGCGCGGCGGTGATGGCCTCAGCACCCGAGGAGGTCACCCCCGCCTCGACCGCGCCGGCCGAGGGTCCGGACATCTCGGCCGCGGGGATCACGCCATCGGTCTCCGAAAACATCTCGTCCTCCGGGAAGGGGCTCGGTATGCCGCCCGCCACCTGAAGGGCGGAGGTGAAGGGCTCGGACGCCTCGTCCTGGGGACGCACGCCGGTTTCGTTCTCTTGCATGGTTGGTTCTCCTTTGGGGGGTGATGAGTGGACAAGGGAGGGTGCCGTCGCGGACCAGCTGCTGCGCAGCCAGGCGACGGCGCCGGGGACATCGAGAGTTCCGGTGAGCAGGCGGCGGCAATCCACCGTCGCCGCGGGATCACAGGGCCTGGCGCTCACGAGCAGGGCCTCGCGCACGGCCTCCGTATCGATGTGGCCGAGGTGGCGGCGCTGCAGACTCAGGAGCAGCGCGGCGACGCCGGCCACCAGAGGAGTGGCGAAGCTCGTGCCACTCAGCGGGCCGACACCACCGCCGGGCAGGGCGCCGAGCACCCGCCACCCGTGGGCGACCAGACCCTTGCCGACCAGGGACTCGGACCAGTTGCTCCGATCCAGGGGACGGCCCGCGGTATCGGTCGCACCCACGGAGAGCACACCGGGTAGGGCCGCGGGCACGTGCAGGCACTCGCAGGCGTCGTTGCCGGTGGCGGCCACCACCAGGGCCCCCGCCTCGACCGCCTGGCGGACGGCGTCGCGTAGGAAGTCGGCGGCCTGGCCCTCTTCCGCGAGCTCGCCACCGCTGATGTTGATCACATGGGCGCCTTCTTCCACCGCCTGGAGAACGGCCCGTGCGAGGTCCGTCTGGGAGGCCGAGGCCAGGTGACCGTCGGGGCGCTGGGTGAAGACCGGAGCGATCAGACCGCTACAGCCCGGGGCGAGCCCTTCCACCGGCGTTCCCGGCTGGCCGAAGAGGACGCTGGTCACATGGGTCCCGTGCTGGGAGCCTCCACCGGAAGAGGCCAGGGTGGGCAGCAGGCGCAGGCGACGCCGGGCCGGCTGCAGGCACGGGTGCGCCAGGTCGACCGGGCCGTCCAGCACGGCGATCCGCACCGCCGGATCGCCGTGGGTCTCGCGCCAGAGCCCAAGGAGACCGGGCAGGTCCCGAGGGCGGAATCCGTCGGTAGACGGGACGCCCGAAGGTTGTGGCGTCCGCTGGTTCGAAGCGCCCGGCTCGACTCTCTGAAAGGATTTCTGGTCGTCCATTGTGCTCTGCCTCTCCCTGGGTTTCGACCGCTTTCCGGCTCCCGAGCCCCGAGCTCCCGGTCTCGGAGGCGGGGTGCCAGCGGCGTGACGGGGAGAATTCTGGGCTCCGGGCCTTCCGGAAAACATGGTGGTCGACTGAGAAGACCGTGAGGGAAAACCGACCAGAAGCGGCGGCAGATGGACGTACCATCGCCTTTATGATCGTTCTATGAGCCCCTAAAATCTCAGCTTAAGATCTGCACAATAATCATTCGCGCCCGCACCACCCATCCATTCCTGCAAGGAAGTCATGGTCCATCTCTATCGATTCACCCCCTTCGAGCTCCACGTCGAACGCGGCGAGCTGCTGCGCCGGGAGGCGGGAGAGACACGGCCCCTTCACCTCCCGCCCCAACCGTTTCGCGTTCTCTTGTATCTGCTCCAACGCGCCGGGAGGCTCGTGACCCGAGACGAGCTCGCCAGTGCGATCTGGACGGAAGACGTCTTCGTCGATCAGGATCTGGGCCTGAATCACTGCATTCGCCGACTGCGGAGAATCCTCGAGGACGACGCGAGCCAGCCCCGCTTCATCCGAACGGTGACCAGGAGGGGTTACCGCTTCGTGGCGGAAGTCGAGGTCGAGCCGGGACCCGAGGTGCCCGAGGTGCCCGAGGACCACGACGCACCGGCGGCTGCCAGCCGCCCGAGAGTCGAGAACCTGCGGATTGGAGTGCTGCGCTTCGCCAACTACGCCCCCGAGCTCGTCGAGCGCTGTTTCGGCTATGGTCTGGCCGAAGAAGTCCTACGGGAGGTGTTTCGTGTGACCGCGCCCGAGACACGGATTCTGGCGCTGCACCGCTTCGAGGGAGCCCACGAGGCTCCACCGACCGTGTCCCCCGACCTGATCCTCACCGGCAGCGTCCGGTTCGAATCGGGCCTTCTGCGGGTGTTGGCCTACTTGATTCGCGCCCACGACGGAGTCATTCTCGAGACGTCGGTCTGGCAGAGCCGATGTGAGCACTTCGGGCTCGAAACCCAGGTCCAGGCCGCGGAATTCCTCGTAGAGAGTCTTCTCCACCAGCTGGCTGGGCTCCGCCTCGAACGGCCGCCGGCTCCCTCCCCGATCCTGGCGACCTCTCCTGTGCCAACGGCCCAAGACCGCCGGAATCCGGCGGCGTCGTAGGCGAGGCACTCCTGAGCCAGAGCTGCCCGAGCCTGGGCGAGACCGCGCTTTCCAGCGGGTGGCGAAGAGCCCCGCATGGCGGACCCTTTGAGATCAAGGCGTTTGAGACGCGGATACGCTTTCTGGGAGCTCGACCGCTGCAACCTCGTCGGGAAGCTCGAGCCCGAACTGGGCGAGGAACACGGAAGCTCGCCGATTGACGACCCGGTTTCTCTCCGAGCGATCGAGCACCAGGCTGAGCCACTTCCCTTGCTCTTCCACCAGCCACCCCCGGTCTCTCATCTGGCGGAGCTTCGAGGCGACCTCGTGCTTCGCTTCTGACACAAAAGTGAGATCCGGGTGCCGTTGAGCTTTCAGCACCAGCCGGTCGAGAGTTGTCGCGGTGTCGAGGTGGGTCAAGATCGCCTGGTCCAAGGGAGAGAGCAGCACTTTCGATTCCGAGCCTCGACGAGTATCGAGGACGATCTCCTGATCTCCTTCGGAAACTCGCTCCAAGGTCAGATGCAACTCCGCGGCTCGACGCCAGGCATCCGCTACCTCTCGACAGGCCTGGCTGTAGAGCCTCGGATCCCTACCATCGTCGTATTCGAAATCGAAAAAATAGGCGAGATGAGCTCGCGCCTGTCGGTCTAGAGGCTCATAGACATGGTCGTACGACCAATAGGGTTTGACATCGTGCAAACCATACGAAGACGCCTTGCCCCAATACGGAGAGAATCGGTCGAGGTGGATGGGTCCATAGCCGGTCGGAGCCGGAAGATGGCAGAGAACGGGCATGAGGGCTGCCATCTGATCGTAGGCCTCTTGCGGCTCGTGTGGAAATCCATACAAGAGGTTCCAGGAAACCCGAATCCCGAGCTCTTCACACCATCTGAGCAACTGTAGGTTTTGCAGCAGAGTCGTCCCCTTCCCCATCAGGTGCAGAATCGGAGTGCTCAGGCTCTCGATTCCGGGCTGAATCCAGCGGACCCCTGCCGCCGCCATCATCTCCAGCTGCTCTTTTCGCAGGTTGCTCTTGGTCTCATAGAACAGAGACAGCTTCAAACCCCGCCGAATGAGGTCGGGGAAGACCGTTCCGAGATACTTCAGGTCGAGAATGTTGTCGGTCATCATGAAATCGGTCCGCCCGAACCGTTCCACCAGAGTCGCGAGCTCTCGAGCGAATCTCTCGGGAGCCTTGCTCCTGTAGGCCATGCCCAGGCCGTTGAGCCCACAAAATGTGCAATGGGATTTCATGCCCCACCAGCAACCCCTCGAGGACTCGGCGGTCAGATGGGCCTGATGCTCGATCTGACCGTCCTGGATCTCGGCAAAATAGTGTGCAAAATCGGGATAGGGAAGCGCATCTAGATCATCCGTGCGCTGGCCCACCACGAAGCGGGGAAAACCATCGCCCCCGGAGCTCACGAGGTCGACGATCACAGGCTCGGCCTCTCCTCCGACCACATGATCGATGAAAGGAAACCGCTCCGCCAAGGTGCGGCCCATATCCGCCTCACAGTTGGCTCCTCCGAAAAGAATCCGCACCTGGTGATCTGGGTCGAGACGACGCACCTGCTGAGCCAACGCCAGAGCGGCGATATTCTGCTGAAACGTCGTGGTGAACCCCAACACGGTCGGGGCCCCAGCCAGAAGGTCCCCCGCCCACTCCTCGACCATCTGTGGCGCTTCGTCGTAGAGCGCGCGAGCTCGGACCAGGAGGGCGGCGAGCTCTTGCTCTCTCGACGCGGATTGCATCGAGAACAGCTGATCCGAAGCACAGAGCTGGGTTTCGTAGGCCTGCCAAGGCGGAGCGTCTGATTCCCAGAGAGCCCGGGTGAAGATCATCTCTCCCAGCAAGATCTGCGACGGCAGGGTCCTGCTGATCTCCCGATAGAGATCCCAACCGATCCGCTCGCCATACGATAGATTCAAATAGCGAATATCCCCTGGAATTCCTCGCTCTGCGAGCACGGCCAGCAAAGAGCTGACACCGAGCGCCGGCTGGTCGTCTGGAAGAAATGGGACCACCACGAAACGGACGAAGGGGTCGGCCTCAGGCATGGTCCAGGCTCTCTCTGACAAGAGGCTCGTCGTCCAGGACTCCATGTTGAAACAATCCATCGAGCCATTGAGCGCTGACTCCGGGATCGATCGAATATGCCTTCTGGAAATACTGCAAGATCTCGTCGACCCGATGGCTTCCCGCGTCGAGTAGTTCGCCCAGCTCGGCAAAGAATGGGTTCTCGCTGAAAGTCTTGCTGCCGTAGGCCGCAGTCAGCCGAAAACCCACCGAGGCCGGCTCGAGCTGGAGGCCCGGTGCGAACCGCACGGCTCGGTCTCGGGCAATCCCCCGGCCCATGTGTTTCTCGATCATCGTCTCGAGGGCTGCTTCGAAATCACGGGCATCTTTGAATCGCGTCTCGTCGTAGATGTAATAACCGAGAGGCCACCGGTCCGATGCGCTACACGGCGTGATCAGCTTCAAGGAACGCTCTTGCATGTTGAGCAGAAAACCCGACACACAAGCGATACTCTGGTCTGTTACCTCGATAAGAGAACGGCCGGTCCTCTCGGCTTGCCGCTTGTAGCGAGCACGGGCCCGGCCAGCAGCACGTTGCCGGATGTATGTTCCTTTGTTCTGTGGGGTGATATCGACATGGAGAAGCTCTTCCGGAGAGAACTCTTCGAATACCGCGCGTAGGATTTTCATGGTGAGAATCGAGAATCTAACCTTCGGAAACACACGCTCTTTCGACCTTTCGATCAACCGCCGGGACCGCTCCCGGTCTTCGAGAACCTTGGCTGTCGTCGTTACCGGAAATCGTCCGAACTCGGCTTCGAAGTCGAAGCAGAATTTTTCGTAGTCTGGATTGTCGAAAGGATCACTGGCCCAATACAGAAAGCCGTGCCCACCACCTTCGGTTCCACAGACTGCTCTCAAGCTCCTCAAAACACCACGCCATAGTCGGGCATGATCCGCGGTGTAGTAGAAATGATCGCTCAAACGAGGTGCGCTGACCCCACAAAACCAACAGCCCACAGAACACCCCTTACTGAGCTCGATGGCAAAGTTGACATGAGGTGTTGCATGCCGTTGCTCCAAGCTGTAGAGAGGCTCCAAGCGAGCAATCTGGCGTTCTCTCCAAGCTCGAAAACGGGAATCGGCAGGAGCGCTTTTCGCCTTCATCGAAAAAACATGGTCTTTCTTGGTCTCGATATAGGCTGCGAATGACTGCAGGACAGGAGATTGCTTCGAGAGAAAAGCCCCTTGATCCTCAGCTTCGTCGAAAGCGTCCCTGAAGTTTTCATCCCAGATCAGCCGAATGTCCTCTGGGTCGACAATCAATCCTCTTTCCAATGTCGCCCGACGCGCGTCGACGTGTAGATCCTTGCGAAAGCTCTGATCCGCAATCCACATCTCCGTGAACCGTTTGACGTCGCTGACTCCGGCCTCCGAGACGTCTGTACCCTGGCTGCTAGAGATCATTGAGTTCTTCGTTTGCATTCCTTCTCCCTGCTGGATTTCAGACGTTTGGCGCCGAGAAAAATCGAGCCTCCATGCAGGGCGACCGGAATCGCCCTGTCGCCTCCGCATGAAGAGCTCCATTCGAATGGCCTATTGCTATAGACCCTCGTCCGCAATGTCGGCCCGGCCCGATCTAGACAACCGAAGAGACGGCGGACGAAACGACACCGCTCGAAGCAAACTTCGAGGCATTTCCAGCCAGATCCGTTTCGGCGACAAATCCCTTGACGGCGACCGCAAACTCCTGGCTAGTGCACGAATAGCCCGCTTGGCTCGCGGTGGCTTCGAAATCGGCACCGCTGAAGCTGTCGCGGAGTGCTTCGTCTTGGCTCAATGCCTTCGCAAGCTTGGCCGCATTTTCTAGAGACATACTGACTCCCTTCTGCTGAAGACCTGGGTTTGCGAATCTGGTGTCTTCAGACATCCTTGCAAGTGGGACGACGACGTCAGCTATCTCAGAAAAGATTGCAATTCTTTGAATTTCCGCAGAGCCCGCCCAGATGCCATCACCCTCAGGAACCACCGTAAGCCACTGACTACAATCATCTTCCTGGGCTCTTTGGCACCCCACTCCAGACGTCGCTGCAATACCTCGAGACATCCGGTATTCCTATGTCGCCCCGCCTTGCCAGGAACAAAAACTACTCGTGGAAACTTCACCGAACTTTCCGCACGGGCCACTAGACGCTTTTTTTTTTCGCTACGGCCTCGACCTCACGGCTGCTGACAGCCACCAGCTCGAGGAGGGAGAGAAAGGGAGCGGGTCAGCTCCTGGCCGGCTGCTACGGCCCGGACTCCCCCACCCCGTCTGGATCCGTGCGGAGTCGTGGCACAGGCTCTCGAGAAGCCGCGAGCAGATCCAGGAGCTCCATCCAACCGGGGGATCCGGCGGCGACACACCGACACTCGCCACGGCCCTCGCAGGCGATACAGAAGCCGCCTCCGTCGCAGCTCGCACAGGAAACCATGGTTCTGGGGTTGCCGTTGGACCAGTACTTGGATCGACTCCACTCCAAGCCGATTCCGAATCGAGCCCGCCACCAGGCCCGGGAAAACCGGCTCGGCTCTTCGTTGGCGGTAGCGAAATCCGGGAGCTCGCCGGCTCCCTCACACACGAAACACCGTCTCCCACCGTTGCAGAGCTGGCAGGCGTGCGAGGGCTTGCCCTCTTCGGACCCCGCCGGGCATTCGGGACACGGAACGAACAACTGATCGATCTGCCAGCGGCCTCCGACCGAGACCAGATCCAATCGATACTTCTCCGGCTCTCCGGATCCGATCGTTCGCGTCGTGACGTCCACCCGCAGGGCCGTCGGCTCTTGCGAGACCACATCGTAGGCCGTTTCCGGAAGGGAATCGACTCTGGTTGCGTATTTCCTCCCGACGGCCAGGTACCGTTCTCTCATTGCCTCCGTGGCGCAGCTCTCGAGCATCGCGGCCTGGCCCCGCTCCCAGCTCGACGCGGCATCCGCGACGATCCGCCAATGAAACTCGACGAATGATTCGACCGTGTCTTTCCAGTCCATCCCGGCTCCCTTCCCTAATACATACGATACGGCGGAGAATGGTTTCCATTCATTCGCAGAGGCCGAAGGCTCGGCAACTAGCTCCACCCATCGGAGCCGCGAGCCGACGAAGCCTTGGGCCTGGCGAAGAGGCAGGTGGAAGACCAGACGAAGGGTCAGCACGGTCACGATCGCAGGATCCGAATATCGCCGCGGAGCCCCTCGCTTGCCGGTCGGCGCTGGCTCCCATGCGGTGATCGCGTCCTCGTCGAGTCGAATGTTCGAGCTGGGGCGGCCGGTCTCTGTGGCCATCGCGGCGTAAACGGAGCGGAAAAGGGGCCGAGGGCCACCGCACTAGGATTCGTGCACCAACGCCGATCTGACTCTCAGTCAATCGAGCGACTTCGATACGCAGACAGCAGCAGGCTTGCGGCCTTCGAAGGGGGCATCTCCCCGGCCAGGACCCGCTGTTCGAGCTCGGGGCCCTGCTCGCGGACCCCGGGATGACGGTGGAGTGAGCTCACCAGCTCGTCTTCGACCATCGACCACATCCACCGCCGAAGCTGCTGCCGCCGGAAGGCTTGCAGCTCGCCGTGCTCGACGCAGAACTCCCGGTGTGCGAGCAGTTTTTCCCAGAGGGCCTCGATCCCTTCACCGTCGAGACTGCTGAGGGTCTCGACCGGAGGGCTCCAGCCCGGGGTCCGGGGGCGGACGAAGTGCAGAGCTCCGAGGTAGTGGCGTTGGGCATCGCGGGCCGCCGCCCGGTGCTCGCCGTCACATTTGTTCACGCCGATCAGGTCCACCGTCTCGAGGATGCCCCGCTTGATGCCCTGGAGCTCGTCGCCGGCGTTGGGCAGCAGCAGGAGCAGCACGGTGTCGACCATGTCGGCGACCACCGTTTCCGACTGCCCCACACCGACGGTCTCCACCAGCACCACGTCGTATCCCGCTGCCTCGCAGAGCAGGATCGACTCGCGGGTCTTGCGTGTCACGCCGCCCAGGGAGCCGCCGCTGGGCGAGGGGCGCACGAAGGCAGCGGGATCGCGGGCGAGATCGTTCATCCGGGTCTTGTCGCCGAGGATGCTGCCGCCGCTCAGCGAGCTCGAGGGGTCGATCGCCAGCACCGCCACGTGGTGGCCGCGGCCGATCAGGAGCTGGCCGAGGCTCTCCAGGAAGGTGCTCTTCCCCACCCCCGGAACACCCGTCACGCCGACCCGGATCGCGCCGCCGGTGCGGGGCAGGAGCCGCGCCAGGAGCTCCTGAGCGTTCTCCCAGTCGTCCGGCCGCCGACTCTCCACGAGGGTAATGGCCCGGCCGAGGAACGCCCGGTCGCCCTCCTCTACGCCTCGCGCCCATTCTTCGACGGAGAAACCTCGGCGGCCCGGGGGCTTGCGGATGCCGGAGCCGCTCACCGGCCCGTGGAATCCGCGCCGTCGGGGGGCTCGTCGAGAGAGAAGCCGAGATGACCGGCCAGGGTGGTGAGCAGCTCCCGGGCCGCCCGGGTGATCACCGTACCGGGGCCGAAGATCGCCGCGGCACCGGCGGCCTCCAGGACGGCATGGTCCTGCGGCGGCACCACGCCACCCACGACCACCAGGATGTCGTCGCGGCCGAGCTCGGCCAGCTGGCGCCGCAGCTCGGGCACCAGGGTGAGATGGCCGGCGGCCAGGGAGCTGGCGCCGATCAGGTGCACGTCGTTCTCCACCGCCTGGAGGGCGGCCTCGGCGGGGGTCTGGAACAGGGGGCCGATGTCGACATCGAAGCCGAGATCGACGAATGCGGTGGCGATCACCTTCTGCCCTCGGTCGTGCCCGTCCTGGCCCATCTTCGCCACCAGGATCCGGGGCCGGCGCCCTTCCTGCTCCTCGAAGGCCGCGGTCAGCCGCCTGATCTCTCTCACCTCGTCCGCGTCGTCGCCCATGGTGTCCCCATATACGCCCGTGTTCGATCGGGTCGTCGCCTGGTGCCGCCCCCAGACCCTGGCCAGCGCCTCGCTGATCTCTCCCACCGTGGCCCGCGCCCGTGCGGCATCGACCGCCAGGGCCAGCAGGTTCCCTTCGCCGCTCTCGGCGCTGCGGGTGAGCGCCGAGAGGGTCTGCTCCACCGCCGCCGGATCCCGCTCCCGCCGCAGCTTCTCCAGGCGCTCGACCTGGGCCCGGCGCACGGCGGTGTTGTCCACCTGCAGCACCTCGATCGGCTCTTCCTGCTCCGAGCGATAGCGATTCACACCGACGATCGTCTGGCGCCCGGAGTCGATCAGCGCCTGGGTGCGGGCCGCCGCCTCCTCGATCCGTAGCTTGGGAATTCCCGATTCCAGGGCTCTGGCCATGCCTCCCAGCTCCTCGATCTCCTCCAGGTGTCGCTGCGCCCGGGCCGCCAGCTCCCAGGTGAGACGCTCCACGTAGTAGCTGCCCCCCCAGGGATCGATCACCCGGCAGCTGCCGGTCTCGTGCTGGAGAAAGAGCTGCGTGTTGCGGGCAATCCGCGCGCTGTCTTCCGACGGCAGGGCCAGGGCTTCGTCGAAGGAGTTGGTGTGCAGGCTCTGGGTATGCCCGTGTACCGCCGCGAAGGCCTCCACACAGGTCCGGGCCACATTGTTGTAGGCGTCTTGCGCCGTCAGGCTCCAGCCCGAGGTCTGGCAGTGGGTGCGGAGCGCCAGGGATTTCGGGTTCTGGGGCGCGAAGGGGCGCAGCAGGCGAGCCCACAGCAGGCGCGCCGCCCGCAGCTTGGCCACCTCCATGAAGTAGTGCATTCCCATGCCCCAGAAGAACGAGAGCCGAGGGGCGAAGGCGTCGATCCCGAGGCCCGCCTCGAGACCGGTGCGCACGTATTGCAGGCCATCGGCCAGGGTGTAGCCGAGCTCCAGGTCGGCCGGAGCGCCCGCCTCCTGCATGTGGTAGCCGGAGATGCTGATGCTGTTGAAACGCGGCATGTGGCGCGAGGTGTAGCGGAAGATGTCGGCGATGATCCGCATCGACGGCGCTGGCGGATAGATGTAGGTGTTGCGGACCATGAACTCCTTGAGGATGTCGTTCTGGATCGTCCCCTGGAGCTGCTCCGGTTGCACTCCCTGTTCTTCCGCCGCCACGATGTAGAGCGCCAGGATCGGCAACACCGCGCCGTTCATGGTCATCGAGACGCTCATCTGGTCGAGGGGGATGCGGTCGAAGAGGATCCGCATGTCGGCGATCGAGTCGATCGCCACCCCCGCCATGCCCACGTCGCCCGTCACCCGCGGGTGGTCGGAGTCGTAGCCGCGGTGGGT
>CAZMEL010000115.1:0-22550 GCA_964565225.1 uncultured Thermoanaerobaculia bacterium
ACCGACCCGGAGAAGGTGCACTGATGAGGGCCGAGCACACGACCGATCCGCCGCGGCTGGCCCGGTACGAGTGGGAGGTGTGCGATTCTGCTGGCAGCTCGGGCAGGCGACGATAACGGAGATCTTCCTGGCTTCGACCCGCTACCGCTCCTCTTCCGACGCCAAGCCCCGACCACCCTTTCGACGTCAAGGCGGTGCAGATCGTGCCCGATCGGCTGGCCGCGAAAGGCTGCATTCGCATCGAACGTGGCTTCCGCCACAACCATCACATTCTGCTGGTGGACCGCCACGAATCCCTGCGGGCGGAGACCGAGCGGTTCCTCGCCGAGGTGGTGGGAAACGGGCCCGCGGAGATCGAGCTGGTGATCGGCTGCCTGGAAAGGGCTCTGGGGGAGGAATAGGAGCCCTTAGCCCGGATTATTCATCAGGCTTCGTCGTGAGAGGCCGTAGGTTCTTGAATTTACAAGGCTTGGCGGCCTGGAGCGACGGAGGCATACTTGCGGTCTGTCGAGGAGCGAATGGGCGGCATAGCGCTGTTGATTCATGAAGATCCGGCCTCGCAGCAGGAGGCTGATGAATAATCCAGGTTAGCTCTCGGGCTCGGCGGTGAGCCGGGCGAGGCCGGTTTCGTCGAACGAGAGGAAGAGCACGTTGGGCTGGCAGCAGACCTGGCAGTCTTCCACGTAGCTCTGGCGCCGCCCGGCGGAGAGATCCACGTCGGTTTCGTTGCTCTCGCCGCAAAAGGCGCAGGAGTAGCTGGCGGAGTCGTCGTACATGGTTTCAGGGGTCGTTGGGTGATTGCAGAGCTCGCAGGCGTTCGGCCAGGGCGGAGAGCACCGGTCGGTCGGCCGGTGCCCATTCGAGCCCGCCGAGGATCTCTGCTCCGATCCACAAGAAAGCATCGTGCTCGCGCAGTCGGAAGTTGCCACCCAAGAGGGTGGCCTCGTACACGTCGAGCACGATCTGCCGCTCCGGGGGACCCGAGATGCCGCGGGCGAGGAAGTCGCCGACGTCGATCTCGAGGCCGAGCTCTTCGGCGATCTCGCGCCGCAGCGCCTGGCGTGGCGATTCTCCGGGCTCCACCTTGCCACCGGGAAACTCCCAGTATCCCGGGTCCGAGACCTCACTCGCCCGACGGGTAACGAGACATCCCGAGGCCTCCGGCGGCGAGAGCCGAAGGATCGCGGCCCCGACCACGGGAATCACGGTCGCGGAGCTCGGTAGAGGAGGGGCTTCCCGGCGGGTCGCCGGGTGCTCGGTGCTCAATCGTCCTCCGCCGGGAGGAGCTTTGCCTCCATCACCTCGCGCAACGAGGTGAGGCCGGCATCGAGACCGATCTGCAAGGCGGTTTCGCCACTCTTGCCGTCGACCAAGAAAGCCTCGAGGGCGAACAGGGCACCCACTCGATTGCCGCTGGCGCAATGCACGATCATCGGCCGGCGCTCGGGGTCGTCGAGGATCTCCGCCAGGCGCCGTGCGTTCTCCTCGGTGAGATCCTCCGCCGAGGCGATGGGGATCGCG
Source organism: uncultured Thermoanaerobaculia bacterium (assembly GCA_964565225.1). Taxonomy (GTDB): domain Bacteria; phylum Acidobacteriota; class Thermoanaerobaculia; order Multivoradales; family J023; genus CAZMEL01. The sequence continues at coordinate 1,522 of CAZMEL010000115.1, forward strand.
ACATACTCGAGCCCGAGCTCGCGGGCTGCCGCGGCTTCGTCCCAGCCGTCGCCTTCACCTTTGCCGCGGAGGTTCACCACGGTGTGGTAGCCCGCCTTTGCCGCCTGCTCGAGCTGCTCCGGGGTCGGCTGTCCGCCGGTCAACACACCCGGGGCCGGGGTCTTGGCATTACGGATGGCGATCTCCGGGGCGGGCTCTTCACCGTGGGAGAGAGCGGGCCCGGCCAGGCACACGAGAGACGCGACGAGGAGGGTCGCGGACATTTTCCAGTACTGGTGCATCGGTTGTCTCCAAGGTCGAAGGAGCGCGATCCTCCCGCGCTCCTTCGAATCCTACTGTTCTCTCCCGGCGCTGCCAACCGGGTCGCCCAACCCGGCTCGTAGAGCCTTCGGCTCCGCGGCGCTCAGCCGCCGAGGGAGACCGTCACCAGCTCGTCTGCTAGCACCTCGACGGCCTGCTCTTCGCCGCCGTCGATGCGAAGGGTGAAACGCCCCGCAGGAGCTTCCACCGCCTCCCCGCCGACCTCGCCGCGGGCCACGATCTGGCCGTCGGAATCGACCACCTCGAAGGGCAGGCGCACGGCCGAGAGCAGCTCATCGCCGAGAGACGCGGCATCGCTGGCGTCGAAGAAGCGGCCCGAGCCCGCCTCGGCCCAGGCGCTGAAGGTTTGCTTCAGCGCCATGTCGTCGATCGCCAGGCCGACGATGTTGACCCGGGTCTCGATGCCGGCCGAGCGCAGGCCGGCGATCGCGGCGGCGGGGTCGCCGTCGCAAGTCTCCTCACCGTCGGTGATCAGCACCACCAGCACCTCTCCCTCGTGACCCGCGGTGTCTTCACGCACCAGCTCCAGGGAGCGGCCGATCGGAGTCTTGGCCAGGTTCATGGCCTGGAGATCGCTGAGCTGGCCGCGTACGGCGGCAGGGGAGAGCGGGGCGAGCGGGATTTCGAGATCGCTGCGGCAGCTGCCCGCCTCCTTGTGGCCGAAGGCCCGCAACGCAAAGGGAGTGCCCGAGGGCAGGCTGTCGACCAGGCTGCCGAGGGCTTCTCTGGCCAGCTCGATCCGGCGCTTGCCGTTCTCGCGTTGCAGCATCGAGCCGGAGGCGTCGAGAATCACCTCTACCGCGGTGGAGGCACCGAGGGCGGACGCCGCCGTACCCTCGCCGCCCGCGACCACCCGCAGGCGACCGGGGGCTTCGGTGGCGGCCACTTCCAGGGTCCGGCTCGCCAGCAGGCGGCTGCCCTGACCGAGGCGATAGGCGAGGCGGTAGGTACCGCCGATCCGCGGAGCCCGGAGGCGCAAGGGATTCATTTCCGAGATCCAGTCCCAATGCATCGTCTCGAGCTTCCCGTCGACCTCCCGTTCGATGGCGATGAAGTCGCGGTGGTTGCCCGGACCCTGCCACGTCACCTCGAAGAACGAGCCGGCATCGACCTTCCCGGGAGCCACGAGGGACGCGCTGGCGTCGACCAGTCGGATCGGGATCGATTCGAGAGCTCGGTTGGATTGGCCCGAGCTGTAGCGGACCTCGTAGTCCCCCGGCTCACCGGGGGCGATCAGCTCCACCGTGGGCTCTGCGCTCACGTCGGCGTAGTTTTCCCACGCGGTCGCCGCGGTTCCCACCGGCACCACGGTGATGAAATCGCCGGTGTTGCGCGGGCCCTCGAAGCGCACGGTAAAGGCGCTGCCGACCTCGACCTCCTTCGCCGCGTCGAGCACGATTTTCGCCCCGCCGACCTGGATCGGCACGGCAGCGAGAGCACGGTTGGTGCCGCCGTGGGAGTAGCGGATCTCGTAGGCGCCGGGCTCATCGGGCAAGGTGAGGGAGAGCGGGTTGCCGGTCGAGGTGTAGGTGTAGTTGCCCCACTGGTTGGCGGGAGTCTCGGGAGTCACCACAGTGATGAAATCACCCTCGAAGCCCGGCCCGGTCCAGCGTACCTGGATCGCCTCGCCGAGGCCCGCGGCCGGCGGTGCCTGGATCTCGATGGCCGGCGCCGTGAGCTCGAGGGTCTTGCGGGTGATCACCGTACCTTCCGACTCGCGATTCCAGCGCAGCTCCCAGGTCCCGGGATCCGGCGGCAAGGGAAGGGTCAGGGGATTCCCCTCCCTCAGATATCTGTAGTCCTTCCAGCGATTCGCAGGGGCATCGGGCGGAACCACGGTGATGTAGTCACTCTCCTCGAACGGGCCCGACCACCGGACGACCAGCTGGTCACCGGCGATGATCTGGTCGGGAACGTCGAGGGTCTGCGCGCTCGTGGTGGGGGCGAGGAGAACGAGCAGGCAGCACGAGAGCAGGGCGGAACGGAGCGGTCGAGACATGGGGGCTTTCTCCCTGGAAGAGATCGGTGCCCGAGGGGCGACCGAGAGTTGTCGTTTCCAGCTTCGACCGTGATTTCGAGGGGAAAAGGGACAGCCCGGATTCGATTGCCCTGCCCATTCTGATCGTAGGTGCCCGTCGATCCACAATCCGTGCCGAGATTCGATAGGCTGAGATCATGGCGAGCGACGGTGCGACGAACAGTGGCGGCGAGCAGACGGTGACCCGTCTTCTGCAGCGCTGGCAGGCGGGCGACGGGGAGGCTCTCGACCAGGTGGTTCCGCTGGCCATGGAAGAGCTGCACACCCTGGCTCGGAGCTCTCTGCGCCGGCTCGGGTCCTCCCAGCTGCAACCCACGGAGCTGGTACACGAGGCCTATCTGCGGCTGGTGGGGCTCGAAGAGATGAGCTGGGAAGGGCGGGTGCAGTTCTTCGCCCTGGCCTCGAAGGTCATGCGGGGCATCGTGATCGACCATCTGCGGCGGCACCTGGCCCTCAAACGGGCCGGTGATGCCGTGACCCTGGTGGACTTCCCGGCCGCACGCTCCATGACTCCCGAGGAGATGCTCGACCTCGACCGCGCCCTCGAAGAGCTGGCGCGGCGCGACGAGCGCAAGGGCCGAGTTGCGGAAATGCGTCTGTTCGCCGGTATGGGGCACCTCGAGATCGCCACCGCCCTGGGAGTGGCCGAGCGCACCGTGAAGCGCGACTGGCAGTTCGCCAAGGTCTGGCTCTATCGCCGCCTGCGGGGAGACCCATGAGACCCCCCGAGCCCGAGGGTCCGGCCGCCGGCTCCGGGCCCGATCTCGAGCTCCTCTCGAGCGAGCTCGATCGGCTCCTGGAGCTGACGCCCGAAGCCCGGTGCGAGAGCCTGGGCGACTGGGAACGCCGCGATCCCCGGGTCCATTGCGAGCTCGTCGCCCTGCTGGCGGATCTCGAAGCCGCCGAGGAGCTCTTCCCGGATCCCGAGGCGGTGTCGGAGGCGGCCTTCCTGGACCGCGAGGTGGCCGGGTTCCGCCTCGTCTCCCTCCTCGGCCGCGGCGGTATGGGCCAGGTCTACCTCGGCGAGCGCGAGGGCGACGGCTACGTGCAGAAGGTGGCGGTGAAAATCCTCGCCCTACCCTGGGCGGGTCCCCGGGCTCGCCGCCAGTTCCGCCAGGAAGTCCGGATCCTCGCCCGCCTCGAGCATCCCAACCTGGCCCGTTTCATCGATGGCGGCGTCACCGGCGACGGGGTCTCCTTCGTGGTCATGGAGCTGGTGGAGGGGGAGCCCCTCGACCAGGCGTGCCGGAAAGCCGATCTCGACGTGGTGCTCGACCGCTGCGAGCAGCTGGTGGAGGTCGTGGCCTTCGCCCACCGCCACCTGGTGATCCATCGCGATATCAAGCCGGCCAACGTGATGGTGACCGCCGAGGGGCGGGTCAAGCTCCTCGATTTCGGCATCAGCAAGATACTCCAGCTCGACGACGACAGCGGCGAGGAACCCACCCGGCACCTCGCCCTGACGCCGCGCTATGCCAGCCCGGAGCAGCTGCGGGGCGAGCCTCTCACCACCAGCACCGATGTCTACGCTCTCGGGGCGGTGCTCTACGAGCTCCTGAGCGGCACCCGGTTCCCCGAACGACGCAAACCCGACGACACCGTTCCCCGTCCGTCGCGGGCGATCGTTGCCGAGAGCAGCGGGGAATCTACGACCGGGCGGCGGCGCAGCGAGCGTCTGCGAGGAGATCTCGATGCCATCGTCACCCGAGCCCTGGCGGTTCGGCCGGACGACCGTTATGCCTCGGCCCGAGAGCTGCTCGACGACCTGCGCCGGTATCGCGGCGGATTGCCCGTGGTGGCGCGAGAGCCCAGCTGGATCTACCTGGCGGGCAAGTGGATCGGCCGGCACCGGGTGTCGGCGGTCCTGGGGGCGGTGGCGATCTGCTGCCTGGTGCTGGGCGTTTCCCTGGCGGTTCTCGGTGGTCGCCGGGCGGCCGAGGCGCGGGATCAGGCGGTGCGGGCTCTGCAGGAGCAGAAGGTGTTGTCGACCTTTTTGATCGACCTCTTCGAGGCCGCCGACAGCGGCATGGTCGGCGGCCAGAAGGCGACCGTCGACGACCTGCTCGACCAGGGGCTCGCCGACGCGGAGTCGGGCCTCGCCGCGGTACCCGGTGTGCGCGCCGAGGTGAAGGCGGTGCTGGGTCGGATCCTGATGCGGCTGTCTCGCTACCAGGAGGCTCTGGAGCTGCTCGAGGCCTGGGCAGAGGCTCGCCCCGAACCCGAGCCCGGCCGCCTCTCCGACTGGCTCGCCAACCAGGAGATCCGGGCCGAGAGCCTGATCCACCTCGGCAACTTCGAGCCCGCCCGGGAGATCCTCGAAGAGAACGTCCGCCGGGCCGCGGCCCACGGCGATCTGCGGGCCGAAGGCTCGGCCTACAGTTTGCTGGGGCTGGCCGGCGCCCGCCAGGGAGATTTCGAACGAGCCGAACGTTACTTCGCTCGCAGCCTCGAGCAGCTGGCGTCGTGTGGTGCCGAGCCGTGTGGCGTCGAGTGGGTGCAGACCCTGCTCAACCGGGGCAATCTGTGGATCGAGACCGGCGAGCTCGACGCGGCGGAGCGCGACCTCCTGGAAGCGCGTCGGCTCGAGGAGACCGTAGTGGGCCGAGAGATCCTGGCGATCGGAGCGCTCTCGAACCTGGCGGTGGTCTACACCAAGAGCGGGCGCCTGGAAGAGGCCGCCGAGGTGAACCTCGAGCTCCTGGAGCTGAAGAAGGACCGCCTCGGAGCCGAGGCCCCGAAAATCGGCATCACTCACCAGAACCTCGCCCACACCTACCTCCGCATGCAGAGCTACGAGCGCGCCCGCTTTCACTTCGAAGAAGCCTTCCGGCTCTTCTCCGGGCACGACGATCAGTACCCGGCCTTTCCACTCGCCGGCCTTGCGCGGCTGTCCCTCGAAGAAGGGAAGGCGGACGAAGCGGTGGAGCTCGCGACGAAAGCCCGAGAGCTGCTCCTCGCCTTCCACGAGGAAGATCACTTCTACCTGGCCCAGGTCGAGACCGTGCTCGGCAGCGCCAGGGCGGCGGCGGGGGATCCGGCCGAGGGAGCGGAGATTCTCCTCGCCGCGCGAGCCAAGATGCTGCAGGTCTTCGGACCCGAAAACCCCGCGGTCCAGGAAGTGGAGAGATCCCTCGAGGTCGTGCGCTCCGAGGCTCCTCCCGCGGTCGCGGCGAAGATCGAGGCCGGGCTGCGATAGCAGAGAGAAGGCCATCCCCACGCCTGGTGACCGCCGATCCACGATAGGAGGAGCGCGATAGACTTGACCTGGCTGGAGGATCGTATGAGAAACCTGGAATCGGTAGTTTTGAAGCGCAGTATCCCCGAACAGCAGCTCTGTGCGGGTGATGTCGGCTCGATTGTTCATGTCTACGATCGCGGGCAAGCCTTCGAAGTCGAGCTCGTGACAGCCGATGGAAAGACCAGAGCGGTGCTGACATTGGAGAGAGACTCGATTCGGCCCATCGCTTCGACCGAGATCCTCCACGTGCGTGACCTTCACCAGAACAACGCCGCCTGAGACGGATCACTAGTGGCCCGTGCGGAAAGTTCGGTGAAGTTTCCACGAGTAGTTTTTGTTCCTGGCAAGGCGGGGCGACATCGGAATACCGGGGGTCTTTCGCGGAGACCCAACGCCGCCAGAGGCAAAAAGAGCCGATGGAAAGTCAGCGGGATTTTCCGCACGGGACACTAGATGATGCGGGCAAGAGCTCAGCTCGAGATCAGCCGGTGAAGACGCTCTCGCGGCCGACGAAGCAGAGCTTGTTGCCGAACGGATCGTCGACGTAGAACGACTCTTCTCCCCAAGGGCGGATTGCGATCTCGCCGAGCGGGCCGATCCCTGGAGGCTCGGCCTCCGAGAATGCCCCGCCGGCTCGCTTGCAGGCTTCATAAGTCTCGCGGAGATCCGAAACCGCCAGGTAGAGCGGCTCGGGGTTGGGAGTCGCTGCATAGCCGTCGCCATCGGCCATCGGATCGAAACAGGCGAGGATGGTTCCCTCACAGTCGAAATAGTGGCGACCGGGCGAGACTCGCCTTCCCGGGATCGCGAGCACCGCCGCGTAGAACGCGCTCGCCGATTCGATGTCGGAGACGGGGACGAGGACTCGATAGAGACGTGCCATGTTGCGTTCCACTCCTCGACGTTTCGTAGGTGCTCACTTCCTCAGGGCATCGAACCCGACCACGCCGACGTATCCCCGCTCTCGAAGCCGTCCGCGAAGACGATCTCCTCGGTCAGGATGCGCAGGTAGTAGACGTCCTGCTCGCCGTTGAAGGTGGCGGCGTAGGCGACGTGGGCGGCGTCGTTGGTGGAGACCATGTCGTAGTAGTCACCGAGCTTGTTCTGTTGGGGCCAGCCGAGCAGGGGATCGAAGGCCGGCGACACCGCTTCGTTGGCCGACCAGGTCTGGCCGCCGTCGGTGGAGGAGGAGTAGAAGAGCTCCGAGTCCACGTCGCCACCGGCGTTGCGGGTGTCGTTCCAGATCACGTCGAGGCGGCCGTCGGGGGCGATGGAGAGGGTGCCGAACCATTGCCAGACGTCAGATGCTTCGGGGTCGTCGTTGATACGTACCGGCGGATCCCAGGTGGCGCCGCCGTCGGTCGAGCGAGCGAGGTAGACGTCGAGGGGGTCGGTGCCGGGAGGGTCGACCGAGGCGAGCACGTAGACCCAGCCCCGACTGGGGCCGAAGGTGTGGTCCACCACTACCCAGATCTGGCCCACCAGGCCGCCGGGATTCGGCGCCAGGCCGGAGGTCAGGGAGCCGCCGAGAGGTACGGTGACCGCGGATTCGAAGGCCGCGGGAATGCCGGGGTCGGCGAGGGTGGTGGACTTGGTGAGGATGACGTTGCCATTGTCGGTGCCGACGACGTACACCTCGCCGTCCGGGCCGACCGCGGTGGTTCCCCAGATGATCTCTTCGAGATTGTCGATCGGTGCCTCGTAGGAGTCACCGCCGTCGGTGGAGCGCACGAAGTTGGTGTCGTTGCAGCAGCTGGCGAAGTGGCTCCAGTTGCTGTAGACGTTGCCCGCCCCCAGGCCGCCCGTGCGGTCGATGCTCATCCACTGCTTGTCGCCGCCGGCAGCGAACACCCCGTCGTCCCAGGTGGCACCGCCGTCGGCGGAGCGGAAGACGTCGCATTGGAAGGTGCCGCCGGGAATCGTGAGACTGTTGTAGTAGAAGTTGCCGGCGGCGTCGGAGTCGAGCACCGGGTCGGAGCGAAAGATTCCCGGGTCGATGACGTCGGCCGTCCAGGTCCGGCCACCGTCGTCGGAACGACCCCAGCCGGCCTGGCGAAAGCTGCTGGAGATGTTGTCGAACTGGCGCCAGCCGATGGCCATGCGATCGGAATCGTTCGGATCCACGGCGATGGAAGGCTCGTTGGCGGCGTCGTCGAGGATGTTGTTGCCGTCGGCGTCGACATTGACCTGCACCGAGACCCGTCCACCCCTCTGCCAGCGGCGGGCGGGTTGGGTTCGGCGATGGGCGGGAGCCAGGTACCCATCGGTGGGCCGTTCGTCGTGGATGGAGGTGTCCAGGGAGCTCTTCGCCTCTGCAGAGCCGGATGCGGCAGGAGCCTGGGCCAAGAGCAGGCCGGGCAGGGCCAACACGACCAGCCAGGCACAGACACGGAGCGACGTCGGAATCGACTGCATGGTTCGGGTCCTCGGGTCGGGCGTGGCAGCTTGGAGACGAAGGGGCGCTTCGGATTGTAGCTCGCTCGGCAGGCGAGGCCCAAACGAAGGGAGGTGGCCGCCAAGGAGCGGTGAAGGGTGGTAGGGTCGCGCCCCTGATGAGACCTATGCAGACCCTGGCTTCGACGACCACCACCGACGGCGAGGAGCTCGTGCTCCAGAGCCGTGGCGACGACTTCTTCATCACACTCGACGGCGAAGAGCTGATGTCGACCCGGGCCCCGGGCTCGGAGGAGGCGCTGGCACAGCTGGGTTGTGAAGGCCTGGCGGCCCGCGAGCGCCCACGGATCCTGATCGGCGGGCTCGGCCTCGGTTACACCTTGCGGACGTCTCTGGAGATCTTGCCGCGAAGCGCCGAGGTGGTGGTGGCGGAGCTCTTCCCGGCGGTGGTGGAGTGGACCCGGACCCACCTCCGGGAGCTCGATGGCGGCGCGATCGACGATCCGCGGGTCCGGCTCCTGGTGCGCGACGTCTACGACGTGTTGAAGGATGGCCCCGGGCCGTACGACGCGATCCTGCTCGATGTCGACAACGGGCCGGAAGCGTGGTGTCTCCAGGCGAACGGACGCCTCTACGACCGCGACGGGATCGAGATCCTGCGGCGGGCGATGGCGCCGAAGGGACGCCTGGCGATCTGGGCCTCCCAGGCCGACCCGCGCTATGCCAATCGCCTGCGCAAACGAGGTTTTCAGGTCGAGACCCGGCAGATCCGCACCCAGGGCAAGAAAGGCAACCGGCGGCACGTCGTGTTCCTCGCCAGCGCCTCGCCCAAGTCGCGCCTGCGCGTCGCGCCGAGGGCGGTCGGACGGAAATAGCTCGGTTGGGCCCACCGGCGGAGTCTCCCGGGGCGCTCGCGCTACGCGCTCGACCCCGGTCTGTGTTGGAGAGCTCCTCGAGCCCTCAACCCCGCAGGAGCTGGAGCAGCGCACCCAGGGCCAGGGGCTCGAAACCTTTGTTTCGGTTGCGGGCGCCGATCTCGAAGGCCAGGCGCCATTGCTCGAAGAGCACCCGGTAGGCGTCGAGCAGGCTGTTCTTCGGATCGTAGATGTGGGTCGCCTCGGAGGTGACGCCGTTGAGCTCCAGGATCTGCAGATCCCGGCCGGCTTCGAAGGCTTCGAGGGATGGCGCCTTGCAGTCGAAGCGGCCGAAGTAGAACCCGTCGAACGAACGGCTGATCCTCTCGACCGCGGCTTCGAGCTCCGGGGTCCGGTGCCGGGCGCCGTCGAGAAAGACCGCGCCTCGGCAGTGGGTGCCGAGCTCCGCCAGCGGTACCTTCTCCCCGGGCTCCGGCACCCGGTCGAGCTGGCTCTTCAGGCGGCTCAGGTAGGTGGGCGCCATGGCGACGGCTCGGTCATCGTCGAGGATCAGGCTCTCGACATGGGTCGTGCCGTCGCCGGTCACGGAAGGCAAGACTTTTTCGGTGATCGAGAAGATTCGGCCCGTCGGCTCTCCCGGCAAGCGGATGTAGAAGATGCCGAGCTCGGGCCCCGGAATGAAGCGCTGCACGATGGTGGGAGCGCTCGCACGGGAGGGATCGGCGAAGAAGGTGCCGACCTCTTCCCGGCTCTTGGCGATGGTGACTCCCTGGCCTCGCTGGCCCTGGTCGGGCTTGAGCACCAGGGGAAAGCCGAGAGCCAGCCGCTGCTGGAAGTCCAGGGCTCTTCGTGCCTTCTCCTCCGGGGAGAGTGAGGTCGGGATGACCTCGAAGTCGGCCACGAAGGTGGGGTCGAGCCGGGAGAGGATCTCCGACTTCGATTCCCCGAGGAATCCACCTCCGGCCGGCATCCCGGGGTTGGCGGCGGTGAAGAGGGTCGGGCCGCGGTATTTGACCCCCAACCACAGCGCGTAGAGCAGGACCGGCGGATAGAAGACCCAGGGCGACCAGAACTCCCACCGGGTCTTGCGCCGCCACCACCCCGAGAGCAGCCGCCGGCCGCGATGGGTCGCCAGAGAACGGCCGACGCCGAGCAGCAGCCAGACGGAGAGCAGGAGGCCGGCGAAGCCGGGCAGGGCGTAGCGCTGGAAGACCTCGAAGGTGGAGAAGAAACGCTCGCCGGTGTAGCGGGAGACGGCCACGAGGAAGGGAGTCCACAGGGCGACGGGGATCAGCAGGCAGGCGGTGAACCAGGCCGCCGGCATTCGCAACACCCCGGCGGCCACGTAGGTGGGGAGCCGGGTGCCGGGTAAGAAGCGGCTGAGCAGGATGACCCAGGCGCCGCGGCGACCGAACCAGCGGCGGCTGCGTGCGATGTCCTCCGGGCTCACGAACCAGCTCCAGGGTCGGTGCTGGAGCCATCCACGACCCAGGCGGCCGACCAGGTAGAGCAGGAGGTCGCCGAAGAAGATTCCGGCGCCGCAGGCGAAGGCGGCGGGCCAGAACGCGAGCGCTCCCTGGGCCACCAGCAGGCCGGCGGCGATACAGGCGAGGTCTTCGCTCACCAGGGTGGCGAAGGCCAGCAGGACCAGGGTGAGCAGCAGGGCGAAGCCCGACGCGGTCTTGCGGTCGCCGAGCTCGGGTGCCGCGGCCGCCAGTCGCTCGGGCTTGGCCTGTGCCCGCCGGGCCGCAGAGCCGTCTTCGACCCGGCTGAAGAACCCGGTGAGCTCCTCGACCAGCATCTGGGGTGCCCGGAACACCATGAAGTGGTTGGCGTCGATCATCACCAGCTCGCTGTGCGGCACCAGCCGGTGGTGCTCGCGCGCGGCGGAGGCGGGCACCAACACGTCGTCTTCGCCGTGCAGGATCAGCATCGGCGGCTCGAAGGCCCGGAGCAGCGCGCGCAGCGGGCGCTGGTCGGTGTCGAAGAAATTGCGCGCGTAGGCGATGTCGAGCCCGCCGGGGCGCAGAGCGCCGAAGTGGGGAATCCCTTCGAAGATCGCCCACAATCCCGCCAGCTGTAGACCGTGCAGGGCGTGGTTGAGGTGGTATTGCCCGAGTAGCTCGTGCTCCTGCACGCCGATGGCCGAGAGCATGGTCACCGAGGCCACGCGCTCGGGGGCGAGGTCCTGGAGATGCAGGGCCACGCCGCCCCCCATGCTGAAGCCGACCACGTGGGCACGCTCGATCCCGAGCTGGTCGAGGAGATCGAGGGTGTAGAGGGCGTGGGCGTAGATCGAGTAGTCGGGAACCTCGAAGGTCGAGGCGCCGAAGCCGGGCAGGTCGGGAGCGACGGTGCGGTGGCCGGCCGCGGCCAGCAGCGGGCCCATACGCCGGAAATTGGCACCGTCGCCAGGGCTGCCGTGCAGCAGCAACACCGGCTCTCGGAGGGCAGCATCCTCGGGATCGGTACCGGGCTCTGCCGGCCATTCCAGGTAGGCGAGGTCGATCGGCGTCTCGGCGCGACGTTGCCCATCCGCGATCGCCGGTGTCGTGATCGACCGACGGTCGCCGAGAGGCCTGGAGTCGGAAGGGAATAGCAGCTGGAAGGCGTGGGAGGCCGCCAGGAGCATCAGGTACCCGAGGAGCAGCCGGCGCCGAATTCGGCGTCGGCTTAAAGGCGCGTCGGGCTCAGACGCAGAGGGCGAGCTCATGGCGCGGCAAGACCAGGGGCTCGCCGAGCGAGGCGAAGCAGGGAGCCCCTTCGGCATAGGTGAAACGTACCGTCTGTGGATCGACCCGGATCCAGCTGAAGCTCACGGTGGCGGCGTCTTCGCGATGCATGCAAGGAGAGTAGGGCCCTCTTTCGGGCCCGTGGCTCCGGTGGAATGCGAGGCAGCGCTCCCGGCTCGGCGGACGATCGCCGAGACATCGGGCCCAGGACTGGCGGCGGGCCGCCTCGATTCCTCCGGGATCGAAGGAGGACGACGCCAGGGGAGCCATCGCGATCCGCGGCGGAGCCAGACGATGGCGATCCCAGGCGTGGATCCGGGGCTGCTGTCCGGGAAAGAAGACCGCCAGGGTGAAAGGTCGATAGGCGTCGAGAGATTGGCTCTCGAGCCGATGCCGTACTTCGTCCGGATGGGAGGCGGTCGCCAGCTCGGTGACCAGCAGCCCGCGACTGCGCCAACCGGCGGGGGGTGGCAGGGTGCTCACGTCGACATAGCGATTGAGAAGGGTCAGGCCGAGGCCGGACGCATTGACGGCGATCCAGCTGCCGCCGCCGTCGCTGTCGTGTGGAGCGAGGAAGGCGCTTCCTTCGTGCTGGCAGAGCTGCGGTCCCTGTGCCGGGCCTCGACGGCGCAGCTCGTCGCGGTTCATGAACAGCTCGTAACCGCCGCGCGAGAGGATCCAGGAAACCGTACACATGCCGGAAATCGCTCGGGTCGGGCTCGAAGAGGCGTTCAGGACGCGGCGGCCTGGCCGGCCTCGACCGGAACGCCGCTGGGGGTGGTGGAACGCTCGTGTGCCAGCGTCGAAGGCGCAACACCGAAATCGGCGCCGGGCTCGAATCCGTGGCCGCGGAGGATCATGGCGATCAGCGCGTAGTGATGCACGGTGTGGCTGAGCAAGAACTGGAGCTCCCGGGCCACCGAAGACCGGCTCCAGGTGTTCTCGGGATCTCGCCAGGCGGCCGCGTCGACCCGGACCTCGAGAGGTTTCCGGATTTCCGCGGGGCGCAACGACTCGAGGCCGGAGACGACCTCGGCGATCACCGCCCCGGCGTGCTCACAGCAAGTTTCGATCCGACGCTCCCGCTGGCGAGCGTCGTAGTCCACCCTTCCCGACTTCCGGCCACCGAGAAAACAGCGGTAGCACTCCAGGACATGCCGGAGATGGGCTCCGGCGCTGGAGCCTCGGGAGGTCGTGCTGCGGGCCGACAACAGGTCGTCGTCGACGGCGGCGAGCAGGCTCAGGGCCTGGTGTAAGAAGTAGATGTTCTGAGAAGCGATGGTCAAGACGGGTCTCCTCGACTGGCGGGGTAGGCTCACCGGGGCTCTCGAATCGGCGAGACTCTGATGCTTACGGGGCTAGGGTGCGAGTGGTTCCATCGGTGGCTCGACCAAAGAAAGCTCGAAATCTACGCTCGCTCATGGCGGCGACGTCGAAGATGACCAGGAAGTCGATGGTCTTGAACTGACGATCGATCGCCGGGGGGCCGCAGACCTTGGCGCCATGACGCAGATAGGTACGGAACAACTTGGGGAGGCGCACCGCGGGGTGAGAGGCCGCCGGATCGTCGTCGTCGGGCGAGCCCGAGTCGGTATCGTAACATTCGAAATCCGGTCTGGGCAGCACCCGCAGCTCGGGGTGCAGATGCCCGGTGGCCTCGAGGTGGCGCATCACCCGGCGGCCCTCCTCGGGGTCCTGGCTGGTCAGGGAGCAGCAGCCGAAGAGGTAGCGCTGGTGGTTGGTGGCCATGTAGAGAGCGAGGCCTTTCCACAGCAGGTAGAGCACCTGCGTGTTGCGATGGCCGATGGCGACACAGGCCCGACCGACCTCCACGGAGTTGCCGAGGATCTCCTCCGGGATCGGCGAGAGATCGAACTCGGCCGCGGAGTAGAAACCGAGGCCGCTGTGGGCGGCCATGGTGTGCGTCTGCATGCGATACGTTCCGACCACCTCACGGCTCTGCGTCTCCAACACCACGAGGTGGTGGCAGACGGCGTCGAACTCGTCGCGGTCGCGACCGGTCTGGAAGGACGTCTCGAGACCTTCCCCCAGCTCCAGGTTGAAGACCTCGAATCGCAGGCGCAGCAGGGCGTCGAGCTCTTTCTCGCTGCGGGCGAAGCGAACCTCGTATTTACCCTCCGACAACGTCTCGGAAGGCACCAGGTCGGCGAAGGCCGGGTAGTCCCGTGCCGGGCTGGCCAGAGACTCAGGCACCGAGCCCTCGGCTCTCTGGGAAGCGACTACAGTTCCGGAGATCGATCGGATTCATTCCGTATCCCGCCTGATTCCAAGAAACCATTTCAGTTGTCTACGGCGGAAGGCCCGGCGACATTCTACTAGGAAACGAGAATCCTCCGCTGTTCGTGGCATGGGCACTTCTTCAAGAACGCAAGAACCCGGTCCCGAGCTCTCCGCGGAGGCCGATTTCTTTGCTCACAGCAGGCGGCGGTAGGTTTCCGGGTCGGCCTTGAGCACGTAGTGGTCTCCCATCCGCTCCACCTGACCGGTGATCTCGAGCGGCTCGGCGATCTTGTCGAGCACTCGTTCGTTCACCGCGCGACCCCGGGAGTCGACCAGGAGAAAACGAGAGCTGGCGCCGTCGGCCGTCTCCACCAGGAAAAGTGGCGGGATACCGCCACGAATGCACAAGGAGGCGCACGCCCGGTGGGTCTTCTCCCGGCCCGGCTTCATGACCCCGAGGTAACACTTGGAGTCGACGATCTCGCCCCGGAGGGTGCGCTCTCCGAGGGGCTCCGGCCGAGCGGCGTTCTTCGTGGCCTGTCCCAGGTCTTCGATGGTGCCGTCGACCAGCTCGAGCATGGTCTGGTCGTCGCGGTAGATCAGGGTGCCTTCGAGACGCACCCGGTGCCCGTCGAGCCCGGCGACCGCTTCGTCGGCCCCGGACTTCCCGAAGACCACGAGGTAATAACGCGACGTCCCACCTCCGGGACGATCGACCTCCAGCACCGGGTGTGGGTCGGAGGTCACTGTTCCTTCGAAGGTGCGCGGCGCTCCGAACTCGAAGAACGACACTGCAAACGGTCGCTGCGACGCGGCGAGGGCTGCGGCGAGCCCGGCGGTGATCGCGAGCACCGAGAAAATCACCTTGCGCATGTGGCGGGCGATGCCGGAAGGGGCTTCGGGGAGGTAACCGGTGTAGAGCTCGTCGCGCTCCTGGGGCTCAGGCATGGGCGGTCCCTCCTTCGACCCGCGCCGGCTCGACCGGCGTGCCCGGCAGGTTGGGTCTGGGGTCCACCAGCACCCGTCCGCCTTCGACCTTGGCGCGAAACGTGGGGATCTTTTCGGTGAAAGGCGCCGGGGAGGCGCCGCAGTCGGGTTTGTACTGGTACCCGTGCCAGGGGCAGACCACCAGTCCGTCGACGATCCGGCCTTCGCCCAGGGGGCCGTTCTGGTGCTGGCAGACGTTCGAGAGCACGGAGATCTTGTCGTCGTAGCGAAAGACCGCCAGCCTCTCGCCGGCGACGGTCACCGCCTTGCCCCGGTGGTTGGCGATCTCGTCGACCCCGCAGACGTCCACGAAGCCATCGGCACCCGCGGCGGCCTCCTGGTCCCCGGGAGCTTCTCGCCGCCCGGCGACCAGATGCAGGCCGAAGATCCACGCCATGCCGAGGAAGAGGAGGATCACGAGCACGGGCTGGGTCTCCACCTGCAGCACGCCCAGGGCGACGTGGGCGAGCACCAGGGCGTAGGCCACGTAGACCAGCATGTGCAGCGCTTTCCACGTCGGTGCGCTGAGGTTTGCGAGCCAGAAGTCGTGGCTGGTGGCCGCCATCAGGAACAGAATGCCGAGGGCGAGGAAACCGAGGGTCTGGAAGGGAAACTGGCTCACGCTGTCGTAGCGGCCATTGCTGGCCAGCAGGCTGACCACGGGATTCAGCTTGCCGAAGAGGTGGAATTGCACCGTCGCCAAGACCCCGTGGGCCAGGGCGAGCACGAACATGGTGACGCCGAGGTGGCGGCGGTTGTAGAGCAGCGGCAGGAATCGTCGGTCGAGGCGGCACAGGGGGCCGATGGAGAGAATCACGTGCAGCAGCAGCAGAGCGGCCGTGCCGAAGCCACGGATCAAGACCGTCTCGGCCGTGGCCTCGGGATCGAGACCGAAGCTGATGGCGGCGAAGAGGCCGAGGTAGAGCAAGACGCCGAGGAGCAGCACGAGATCGTAGATCTTCTTCTGGCGGTTCCAGCCCACCGCCTGGTACGCGGCGCTCATGATTCACCTTCCGTGGCTTCTTCGGGCGCGGTGGATGTCTCGCCGGGGGGCATCTCGCCCGGCTCGGTCGCCGCTGGCCGCACCGCCTCGGGCACGGCCTCGAGGGCGGCGCTGGCCACCACGTCCTGGTGCGCGAGGCTGTAGAGCACCAGGTGCCCTCCTTTCGCGGCGGCGGTCGGCAGCGGGAACGAGCGGGTCTGTCGGTGGGCGACCGAGCCCAGAAGGTGGGCGTCCGCGGGCAGGGTGTCGGCCGGGGCCGTCGCCGAGAAGTACAGCAGGACGTCGGGCCGGCGCAGGGGCTCGAGGGCCTCGACCTCCAGCTGGGCGGCTTCCTTTCCACCCCGCACGGCGGTGCGGAAGCCCGGCAAGGACGCGATGGCTCGTGAGCTCGCGGACGTCGGTGCCGCTACCGGAGACACCTCGCCACCGGAACCGGCAGGTGCTGGTGGACGGCTCCACAGAGCGAGGGCACAGACCGCCGGTACCAGGAGAGCCAGGCCGGTGATCCACAGGCGATGTCGTTTTCGAAGGGGAGCGATCATCGGTTCGCCTCCCGTGCCGCGCGGCGGTGGGGATTGTTCTCTTCGGGGGGCGAGCCGACGCCGCCGAGCCAGCGCCGGGCGAGCAGCGGCCAGAAGGCGATGGCCCCGGGCAGGAGCAGGAGGCGAAAGCCCAGGGTTCCCTCCTTGGCCACAGGGTCGATCCGGCCCGCGCCGAAGAGGGCGAAGGGGATGGCGAAGAGTATGCCGAGCAGGGCGTAGACGCCGAGGCCGGTCGCGAGCCAGGTGGCAACGGTGAGCGTCAAAGACAACCTCCTTACCGTCGAGGCCAGGGCCGGGTGCACCGCGATCGGGGTGGCGCCCGGCCTTGGAACCAGGATGTCGATCCTTGCAGGTAGACGGAGTCTATACCGGAGCCCTTGGCGAGGCGCCGGAGGTCGGTTTCAGTGGATCTTTGCCGGGGCAGGCCGAACGATACGGACCCCGTCAGGCGGTTACCCCTTCTCCTACGGCCGGGCGCTGCTCGAGGATGGGTGTGGGGATGTGATCGATCGCCTGTTGCAGGATCTCCGGGCCCGCCGCGGGGCCGTGGCCCTGCTCGCTGAGGTGGCGCCGGAAGAGCCGGGCTCCCGGGAGCCCGGCGCAGAGGTTCATGAGGTGCCGGAAGATTCGCGCCACCGGCAGGCCCCTCTCGTTCCAGTGGGCAGAGTATTCGACCATCGCCTCGAGGATCTCCCGGCGGCTGGGAGGCACGGCCTCGGGATCGAAGAATCGCTGGTCCGCCGCGGCGAAGAGGTAGGGATCGTCACAGGCGGCCCGCCCGATCATCACCGCGTCGACCTCTCGCAGGTGCTCCTCGACCGCGTCCAGCGAACGAACGCCGCCGTTGATCTCGATCGAGAGCTCGGGATGCTCCCGCTTCAGACGATGGACGTCTTCATAGCGCAGGGGCGGAATGTCGCGATTCTCCTTGGGGCTCAGTCCCTGGAGCCACGCGATCCGTGCGTGCACCGTGAAGCGGTCGCTACCCGCCGCGGCGACGGTGGTGACGAATCGCTCCATGTCCTCGTAGCGGTCGAGGTGGTCGATCCCGATCCGGTGTTTCACCGTGACCGGCACCGACACCGCCGCACGCATCGCCGCCACACCGTCGGCTACCCGTTCGGGCTCGGCCATCAGGCAGGCGCCGATGCGGCCTTTCTGCACCCGGTCGCTCGGGCAGCCGACATTGAGATTGATCTCGTCGTAGCCGAAACCCTCGCCGATCCGGGCACATTCTGCCAGTGCCTCGGGGTCGTCGCCGCCGAGCTGCAGGGCGACGGGTTTTTCTCGCGGATCGAAGCCGAGCAGGCGCTCGCGGTCGCCGTGGATCACGGCGCCGGTGGTCACCATTTCGGTGTAGAGCAGGCAGCGCCGGGTGATCTGGCGCAGGAAGAAGCGGAAATGCCGATCGCTGCGGTCCATCATCGGCGCCACGCTCAGGGGCGGCGTGACGCCTCGACGAGCCGTTGCGGCGTCGACTACTTCCTCTTGTGCTCGGCGACCCACTTCTTGTGGTCTTCTGCGTTCTGGATCCACGGCTGCCGCTCGAAATAGCTGTTGGTGAGCTTCACCACCAGACCGGAGAGCATGATCACCGCCACCAGGTTGGGGAAGGTCACGAGGCCGAGGGCGACGTCGCCCAGGGCCCAGATGGTCGACAGGTTGAGCACCGCACCCACGAAATGCATGCCGACGAAAACCACCTTGTAGGGCAGCAGAGCCTTGGCGCCCCACAGGTAGTTGGCGCAGCGGTCTCCGTAGTAGCTCCAGGAGATCGCGGTGGAGATACCGAAGAGGATCACGCTGAGCAGCACGATATAGCCGCCCCAGCCGCCGAGCCCGGCCAGGCCACGCTCGAAGGCCAGCTTGGTGAGCGGCGCTCCGTTCTCCACCGCCGGCCCGTAGAGCTCCACGCCGCCGCTGGCGCGCTCTTCCTTGGGATAGATCGTGCCGGTGAAGGGCTGGAGCATGGCTTCGTCGGTGAAGATCCGCGAGACCGCCACCTCGTGCCAGGCGAGCTGGACACCGTCCTTGGACTGGTAACCGTCCTTCACCTCGATGGTGTCGGGTGCCGAGGAGGGAATCATGGAGCCCCGGTCGTCGACCTCGACCCAGGTCATGTCGCCGCCGAACTCCAGGGCCGTGGGGACGGTTTCGTTCCACACGCCGGTGATCAGGATCACCAGGCCCGTCATGGTGCAGATCACGAGGGTATCGATGAACGGCTCCAGCAGCGCCACCACACCTTCCGAGACCGGCTCGTCGGTCTTGGCCGCGGCGTGGGCGATGGGAGCCGAGCCCTGGCCGGCTTCGTTCGAGAAGAGACCGCGCTTCACGCCCCACATCATGGTCACGAGCACGGCACCCACTCCGGTGCCCGCCACCCCGGCGGTGGGATCGAAGGCTTCGCGCAGGATCAGGGCGAAGGTGGGGAAGATCTTGCCGGCATTGAGCACCAGGATGATCAGCGCGCCGCCCACGTAGACCGCCGCCATCATCGGCGCCAGGATTCCGGTCACGGCGCCGATCCGCTTGATTCCGCCGATGATCACCAGGCCGACGATGATCGCGGTGGCGATCCCGGTCATCCAGGGCTCGAGGCCGAAGCTCTTCTTCATGGTGTCGGCCACGGTGTTGGCCTGCACCGCATTGCCGGTGAGGAACGAGGTGAGGATCAGGGCGAGAGCGAAGAACGCCGCCACCGGCTTCCACTTCGGCCCCAGGCCTTTCTCGATGTAATACATCGGGCCACCCGAAACCGAGCCCTCCCAGGCCGTGGGATCCTTGTCTTCTTTCTCCACCACCCGGAAGTGCTGGGCGAGGGTGACCTCCGAATATTTCAGCGCCATGCCGAGAAACGCCGTCATCCACATCCAGAAGAGGGCTCCGGGTCCGCCCCAATGGATGGCGATGGCGACTCCGGCGATGTTACCGATTCCCACCGTGGCCGAGAGCGCCGTGGTCAGGGCCTGGAAATGAGAGACGTCACCCGGTTCGTTGGGATCGTCGTACTTGCCCGTGGTCACCCCGAAGCCGTGGCCGAGGCGCCGGATCTGGATGAATCCGAGCCGCAGGGTGAGAAGCACTCCGGTGCCCAGCAGCGCGATGACGATGAACGGGATCGACTGGTCACCGACCGGAATGCCGGTATCCCAGACCAGATTATTGAGCGTGTTGACGATCGATTCGAACATGGGGGTCTCCCGATGCGGCCGGCCCGGGCAGCTTCTCGTCTCGGTTCCCGGACGCCGGTGGGTGGGCGGAGTGCGATTTCGGAGCTCGGCCGTTGTATATCACGCCCCACCCTCACCGCTCCAGCCGTCGGGCCGGGCTGCGGTGGGCGAGGGATTGGTGGTGCCCGGGCTTCCTCCCCCGGTCTCCACTTGACGCCTTCGTGTCAGATGAATAGAATAGATCGATTTATCAGGCGAAATCACCCTGTGGGAGGAGTAGGTTCATCTTGGAGCTCGGAGCACTGGAGGAAACATGATGTTTCGAAACACCTCGGTTTTGTTCGGACTTTTGATCTGTCTCGCGATTGCGCCCTCGATGGTCGCGTCGGAGGCAGCACTCGAGCCGGTGTCTCAGGAGGTGGCGCCCAATCCCGAGGGGGCGGTGGTTTCGGAGCCGGGTGCCGCTTCTCCGGTGGTGACCCGGCAGCTCCCCCGATCGTTCGAGGAGTTTCTCGCAGAGGCGACCAGGGGTCCCGAGGCCGCTGGCTGCTCGGCGTGGTACCCGTGTGTGCACGGTGGCTCGGTGTCGTGCAGCGCTCCCACCGGCACCTGCACCTCTTCGGGACAGCGTTGTGGAAGAGTCACCTGCAACGGCCAGACGACCTGGTGCCCGGGCGCCTGCCAGCACGCCTTCAACTGCGCGACGTTCTGCTACCAGAACTACGGCAGCTCCGACGGCGACTGCGACTCTTTCGGTTGCTGCATTTGCTACTGATGTAGCGGATTCTCCCGGTCGGATCGTAGGTCTCGTCGACCGGCCGGGAAGAATCGCTCCAAACGAAAACGGCGTACCGAGGGGTACGCCGTTTTCTTTCGACACTGTTTCCACGCCGAGGGCCAGAGGCCACCAGCGGGGCAGGCTAGGGAGCTTCGAGATCGAATTTCTCGTAGTTGACCGCGATGAACTTTTCCCACTTTTCGGGAGTTTCTTCCTCGGGAAAGATCGCCTCCACCGGGCAGGCATCGACACAGAGACCACAGTCGATACATTCCTCAGGGTGGATGTAGAGCATCTCCCAGCTGTCTTCGTCGGCTCCGTAAATACAGTCCACGGGGCAGACGTCGACGCAGGCGGTGTCTTTAACCCCGATGCAAGGCTCGGCAATGATATGGGTCATGCGAAGGCATCTCCTCGGAACGTATCGGGCTGGCGTGGATGATCCCCGGCCTTCCCTGTTGGTCTGGCTTTCCCTCAGAGGTCGAGTATAGCAATCTCTTCAAACCGCGCTCAAGCAGTCTTCTATCTCTTCGGCTCGCAGAGGCTCTCGAGGTTTCGGATCGAGGAAGCGGTCGGGAAGGAAAGCCCGCGGCAGGGGCTCGCCCTCGGCTTCGGAGAGACAGCCGGCGAGAGCCCGAGAAGTCCAGGGTGCCAGCAGGACTCCGTTCCGGTAGTGGCCGGTGGCGATCCAGATCGTTCCGCCCGTC
>CAZMEL010000116.1:0-22520 GCA_964565225.1 uncultured Thermoanaerobaculia bacterium
GACAGCCGGTCTTGATCAGGGAGATTTCTTCTTGGATCGACATCTCTTTGCAGCTCCTCGGCGTGCGCTCAGTCGAGCTCGAACTCGTCTCGCCAGTCGCCTTCTTCCTGCCATTCGGGCTGATCGTCCTTGGCCAGAAGATACGGACCCACCACGAGATAGTCCATGTTGGTTCGCATGAAACAGGTGTAGGCGTGCTCGGGCCGGCAGACGATGGGCTCGCCGCGCACGTTGAACGAGGTGTTGATGATCACGGGGCAGCCGGTGCGCCGCTCGAAGGCCTTGATCATCTCGTAATACGCGGGGTTGTCGTCCGGGTGGACGGTCTGGATGCGCGCGGAGTAGTCGACATGGGTGATGGCGGGAATCGACGAGCGGGTCACGTTCAGCTTGTCGATTCCGAAGAGCTTTTCTTCGTCGGCCGACATCGCCTTGCGATGCTCCTCGGAGACCTGGGCCACCAGCAGCATGTAGGGGCTCTCGCGGTCGATGTCGAAATAGTCCGACACCCGATCATAGGCGACGGACGGCGCGAAGGGACGGAACGATTCGCGGAACTTGATCTTCAAGTTCATGATCGACTGCATCTTCTCCGACCGGGCGTCGCCGATGATGCTGCGGGAGCCGAGGGCCCGCGGACCGAACTCCATACGCCCTTGGAACCAGCCGACCACGTTCTCCGAAGCGATGATCTCGGCCACCTTCTCCGGCACCTCCGAGAGATCGACCCGTGTGTATTGGGCCTTGAAGCGGTCGAGAATCGATCGGATCTCTTCGTCTTCGAAGTCGGGGCCGAGGTACGAGCCTCGCTGGGTTCCGCGAGGCGTCGCTTTCTTGGGGTTCTCCAGATACTGGTGCCACACCATCATGGCCGCACCGAGAGCGCCACCGGCATCGCCGGCCGCGGGCTGGATCCAGATGTCCTCGAAGGGACCCTCGCGCAGCAGCCGGCCGTTGCCGACGCAGTTCAGGGCCACCCCACCGGCGAGGCAGAGATACTTCTGACCGGTCACCTCGCGAACATGAGCGGCCATCTTCAGCATCGCCGTCTCACACACCACCTGTACCGACCGGGCGAGGTCCATCTCGCGCTGGGTGAGCTCGGTTTCCGGCTGCCGCGGCGGCCCGCCGAAGAGGCGGTGGAACTTGTCGTTGGTCATCCGCAGACCCGAGCAGTAGTCGAAATACGACATGTCGAGCCGGAAGGAGCCGTCGTCCTTGAGATCGATCAGGTGCTCGAGAATCCGGTCGACATACTTCGGCTCACCGTAGGGGGCAAGGCCCATGACCTTGTATTCGCCCGAGTTGACCTTGAAACCGGTGTAATACGTGAAGGCGGAGTAGAGGAGACCGATGGAGTGGGGGAAGTGGATCTCCGCGAGAATCTTCAGCTCGTGACCCTTGCCGACACCGTAGCTGGTGGTGGCCCATTCGCCGACTCCGTCGATGGTCAGGAACGCGGCTTCCTCGTAGGGCGACGGGTAGAAGGCCGAGGCCGCGTGGGACTCGTGGTGCTCGGGGAAGAGGAGCTTGCCCTGGAATTCCTCGCCAAGAGAATCTTGGATCAGCTTCGGAATGAAGAGCTTCTTCTTGATCCAGAGGGGCACCGCCTGGATGTAGGACGGAATGCCTCGGGGCACTCCGGCGATGTAGGTCTCGAGAATGCGCTCGAATTTGAGATACGGCTTGTCGTAAAACGCCACGTAGTCGAGATCGGCGGCGGTGATACCGGCTCGCCCGAGGCAGAACTCGATGGCGTTCTCCGGAAACTCCGCATCGTGCTTGATCCGCGTGAAGCGCTCTTCCGACGCCGCGGCGATCAGCTCTCCGTCTTCGATCAGGCAAGCGGCAGCGTCGTGGTAGTAGCACGAAATGCCGAGGATTCTCATAGAGTCGGTCCTTCCGAGGCGCTGGGGTGTCGAGCAGGTTCGGAGCCTCGAGAGAGAGTTGCAGGAGCCCGGAGCTTCCTGTTCTGTCCATGTGAGCTCGAGGGTCGTCGGGAGCGTCTTTTTACCACAATGCCGAAGGAGTGTCGACGGGCCCTGGAGCCGCCAGGAAGTTCCCGAGAAGGCCGGGGCGTCGAGGGTGTAAGGTAGCGTCGCCATGTCGGTTTCCGGTTCTGCTCTCCCCCCTTTCGCTGGCGGCCTCGGCTCTCGGCCGCCGCTCTTCGCCGTCTACGCACTGGCTCTGGCCGCCTTCGCCGTCGGGCTTCTCCTGCGGGCTCCGATCGTCGCCATCGACAACGATCTCTGGTACCACCTGAGCCACGGCCGATATGTGCTGAGCGAAGGGCACGTTCCCACGACCAGCTATTTCTCGTTCCTGGAGCCCCAGCGGGAATGGGTCGACTACTACTGGCTCTTCCAGGTGCTGGTCTACCAGCTCCACCGGCTGGCGGGGTACGAGGGCCTGGTCGCCTTGCGCGTGGTGGTCTACGCGGTCTTCCTGGTCGGGGTCGCGAGCTGCTTGCGAGTCGCCGGTCGCCGGGCCCGGAACGATGCCTGGTGGTCCCTGCTCTTCGGGCTCTGTGCAGCCCACGCCTTCTTCAAGTACCAGATGGTGCGTCCCCACACCATCAGCTACCTGGCGATTCCCCTCTTCCTGGCTCTGCTCGAACGCGGCGGCCGGAGTCTCTGGCTCCTGCCGCCCCTGGCGATGATCTGGGTCAACATGCACGGCATCGAGTACCCGGTGATGCTGCTGGTTCTGGGGGCCTATCTCCTCGATGGGCTCTGGCGCCGCTGGCGCGGAGCAGGGGCCGAGGACCCGCGGGAGGCGACCCGACGACTGGCCTGCCTGGGGCTGTCCATGGCCGCGGTCTTCGCCACACCCCACGGTGGCGACCTCGTACGGGTGCCGTTCGTTTCCACTGCGCAGGCCTCTTTCTATCTCGACGAGCTGTCGAAGCTGCCCTTGAGCAGCTATTTCTCGGTTGCCTTCTCACCCTCTGGCTTCCCTACCCTCACGGCGGCCAACGTGCTCTTCTCGTTCGCCTTGCTGGCGGGCCTCGGCCAGGCCGTGAGGCGGCGTCTGCGGATCGCCCACCTGGTGTTGCTGGTAGGTGCCGGCGTATTGCTCGTGAAGTCGGTGCGTTTCACCTACGAGGCTTCGCTGCTGGTGTTGCCGCTGCTGGCCGCGCATGGGCCGCTGTGGCCGACCGGCGAACGGCAGGGTGGCGAGCGGTCGGCTCGTCGTCCGCTGGCGGGCTCCGTGCTGCTCGGTTTCTTCCTCCTGACCCCGTGGCTCTACCTGGCCCACCGAATGCCCGATGGCGAGGAGCAGCGGCCCCTGTCGTTGCGCAATCTGCCCCACGGCATCGCCTCCTTCCTGGTATCGGCCGACACGGGCGGCAAGGTGATGAACAATCCGAACGTGGGGGGATATCTGCAATGGGCCCTGCCGGAGAGCTACCGGATCTTCATGGATCTCGAGATTCCCTTCCTCTTTCGCGACGAGGACATCTACGAGGTCTCGAGCGCCTTCTTCGACCCCGCTTCCCTGGCCCGTTTCCTCGAACGCCACGACCCGACCTACATCGCCGCCACCCTGGCCGCTCCCGGATTTCCGACCCTGATCGCGGCGCACCCGCAGTATGTTCCGGTCTTCTTCGACGACACCGCCCGACTCTACGTGGATGCCGAGCAGCAGCCGGAGGTCGCCGCCCGCTTCGCCCTCGGCGGCCTCGATCCCGACACTCTGGCCCGGCAGCGGTTCTCCGCCCTCGACGAGGCCCGGAGGCGGCAGCTGCGGGCCGAGCTCGAGGCGATGCTGACGATCGACGGTGAGATCGCGCTGGCGCACCAGGCGCTGGCGATCCTGGCCAACCTGGAGGGTGATCCGGCCCGCGCTCTCGAGCATGCGAAACGGGTGATCGCCAAGGACCCGAGCCTGCCGCGAGGCCATGCCCTTGCCGGCGACGCGCTGGTGGGCCTCGGCGAAACCGAGGCAGCGATCCGCCGCTACCGCCGGGGTTGGGAGCGGGCGGACGATCCCGGAGAACGCGCCGCCGTGGGTCGATCCCTGGCCGCGGCCCTGGCCCGCGACGAGCGGTACTCCCGCGCCTACGAGGTGCTGGCCGAGTCGCTGGGGACCTTCGATGTCGAGGCTTCCCCGGGCGATCTCTACCAGCTCGGAAGCCTCGCCGCCGCCAGTGGTCGCCCGACCATGGCCCGCCAGCTCCTTGGCTACGCCGCGCTCAAGGTACGGCCCGAAGACGTCGAGCTGGCGCGCCGGATCGAAGCGGCGCGTGCCGGTTTGCCAACCGCTGACTGAGCTGTGTCGGGTTCGAAGAGAGGAGATCGAAGAGATCCTCCGATTCCTGCAGCAGAGAGTTGCCGGCTTCGCTGCGGTGGCGAGAGGTGAGAGCCTCCTTGCCCTTGTGGGGCGGGTCCACGAGGTATCCCTCGGCCTCCAGTCGCTCGCGCGTGAGGGAGCGGAAACGATGCATCGTCGCTCGCAGAGTCTCCGGATCCAGACCCATCGCCCGAATGCGATCGATGCGCTTTCGTCGATCGGCGAGGGGCTCCACGTGTTGCGCCTGTCGCGAGAGCTGGCGCTGGGGCTGGTGGGAGAGGTGACGGTCGCGCATCACCAGCCGCGTCAGCTCGTCGACCAGCAGGCCCGCTCACGGCCCTCCAGCGACGCCCGGAGCCGGGCCTCGAAGCTCTGGTCGAGCTCCGCGTCGAGCTGGTCGAGGGTTTGTTCGAGTGAATCGGAGTTGTTTGCCATCTTGTTTCCTTGGGGAGCCTGCTTCGAGGTTGCTGTAGGGCCTTCGACGGATCGGGTTGCCAGGGCGAGACTGGTCATCTAGACTGGTCATATGGAATCGATCAGCGCGTCCAAATTCAAAGCACAGTGTCTCGCAATCCTCGACCAAGTGGCTTCGACGGGTGAGAGTATCTTGATCCTCAAACACGGCAAGCCGGTCGCACAGCTGGTGCCTCCGGTCCAGACATCTTCTCGCTTTCCACAAGAGGATCTTTTCGGCAGCGTAAAGGTCGTGGGGGACGTCGTCGCTCCTGTCCTTCCTGCCGACACCTGGGATGTCGAGCGAGGAGAGGTGGATTGAAGCTCCTGCTCGATACCCACATCCTACTCTGGTGGTTGGGACAGGATCCCCGCTTACCGGCCTCCTTCTCCGAAGTGGTATCGGACGCCGGGCCCGAGCGGC
The DNA here is from genome assembly GCA_964565225.1 of uncultured Thermoanaerobaculia bacterium. Classification (GTDB taxonomy): domain Bacteria; phylum Acidobacteriota; class Thermoanaerobaculia; order Multivoradales; family J023; genus CAZMEL01. The sequence continues at coordinate 5,171 of CAZMEL010000116.1, forward strand.
CTCTCTACCTGTCCGAGATCTCTCTCTGGGAGGTTGCGACTCTTCACAGCCTCGGAAGAATCGAGCTTCGACTGCCCCTTCGAGAGTGGTTGGAGAAGGCCGCTGCTCCACCCCTGGTACGAAGGATCGGTATCTCACCTGCGATTGCTTCGGAAGTGGCGGCTCTGCCCGACAGCTTCCATCGGGACCCTGCCGATCGAATTCTGGTAGCCACCGCGAGGGTGATCGGTGCAACTCTGGCGACCTGTGATCGCAGAATCCTGGGCGCAGGCCTCGTCGACACGCTGAGCTGAGAGCCTCTGCCGTGCAAGTCTCTTGAGGAAAGGCATTTTGGAGCCGATAGGCCTCTCATCTGCTCAGCCAGTCTACGGTTCGTGCTCGGATTTCAGGATTCCTCGGGCACCGAAGAACGGTGTTCTGGAATGCGGCCAGATCCTTCTCTGTCAGATTCCTCTTCGAGGGCGAGTCTGCGTTCCTTCCTTCAGGTCTCGAAGGGTCGCGTCTGCCGTGGAGGGCTCCGGAACCTCACTTGGCGCTGTGTTCCGAAGGATTCTTCGAAGCCATCTTCGTCGACCCGCTCGACCTGGCTCCAGGAACGCCGACTCTTACCGAACCGCAGGCCCGAGCTGACAAAGTTGAACTAGACAGCAGCCGCCTGGAGGGTTCGTTGGATCTGTCGAACGTGCTCGAAAGAGTGCACCTGCTGGGCGAGCACGAATGCCTTCCAGTCGAGGCACTCGATCCATTCGAGCCGTTGACCGTCGTCGAGCTCGAGGACCATCTGCACCGGACCCGTCGCCGGCTGCGGCTCGCTGTCGCCCCTGTTTGCCGCCTTGTCGAAGGCCGCCAGAAAGTCCGCATGGGTGCGCAACAGTCGGCTCACCAGCTGCTGCCAGTCGCCAGCCAGCGGATCCTCGGACTGGAGATCGGCCGGGATCGCCTGGGTCGGCGAGGTGCCGGCGAGCATCTGGTGGAGTTGCTCGACCGCGGGTTCGTTGCTGAGCACCAGGTGGTCGAGTACTTCTTGCACCGACCAGCGCCCTTGACCAGGTCTGGTGCCCCGCGAGGCCTCTGGAGTCGTCTGCAGGAGCCCTTCGAGCTGGCCGAAGGTCTTCACCAGGCGTTGGCGAATCGTCTCCGCATCGTTCTGGGTGCCATGACGACGAAGATAGGCAAGGGCTCGGTTCCTTGCGGCTTGCTCGATGCTGGGTTCGATGGTCATTTTGCAACTCCTCGGGCAAGGATGGCGCTTGTCGACGTTACATCTCCTCCAGGGCCTCGAAGCCGAGCAGCCGGCAGCCGTTGTGGAGAACCTGCTGGAAGGAGCGGGAGAGGAGCAGGCGGCTGGAGCGGACGGGCTCTGCGGCGGAGAGAACCTGGTGGTCGTGCCAGAAGGTGTTGTAGAGCTGCGCCAGGTCGATCAGGAAGGCGGCGAGGCGTGAGGGGTCGTAGCTCTCGGCGGCGTCGTTGACGACGGTGGGGAAGAACATCAGGGATTTGGCGATCTGCCACTCGATGTCTTCCTCGAGAGCGGGCGTGACGTCGGGGTTCCAATCGTCGCCGGCCTTGCGCCGCAGGCTCGCCACCCGGGCGTGGGCGTATTGCAGGTAGGGGCCGGTCTTGCCCTCGAAGGCGAGGGACGCCTTGGGATCGAAGTGGATCGGGGTCTCGCGGCCGACGATCAGGAAATGGAAGGTGAGGGCCGAGATGGCGATGGCCTCGGCGCGGGCGGAGACCTGCTCGTCGGCGAGATCGGGGTAACGCTCGCGAATCGCCTCCGCGGCGAGCCGTGCCATGTCTTCCATCAGGTTGTCGGCATCCACCACGTTGCCTTCTCGCGATTTCATCTTGCCCTCGGGCAGGTACACCATGCCGTAGCTCAGGTGGAACATGCCCTCGGCCCAGGGGAAGCCGAGCAGTCGCAGGGTGGCGATGAGCTGCTTCATGTAGTAGTCCTGCTCCGATCCGATGCAGTAGATGGAGCGGGTGAGGCCGAAGTCTTCGAACTTGATGGTGGCGAGGTTGATGTCCTGGGTGATGTACAGACTGGTGCCGTCGGCCCGGAGCACGGCCTTGTCCTGCATTTTCTTGAAGTGTTTCGACAGCGGCGCGATCACTGCGCCGTTCTCGGCCTTTTCGAAGATCCCCTTTTCCAAGGCGTCGAGGATCACCTCGCGCCCCCCCTGGTAGATGTCGCTCTCGTAGTAGTGACGGTCGAAGTCGATGCCGAGGCGTTTGTACGTCTCCTCGAAGCCGGCGAAGACCCAGCCGTTCATGGTGCGCCAGAGCTCGCGCACCTCTTCGTCACCTTCCTCCCAGCGGCGCAGGAGCTCGGCCGCCTCGGCCATCCACTTCGACTCGGCCAGGAACTCGGCGTCGATCTTTTTCTTCTCTTTTTCCTTGAGAGCGGAGCGATCGATCTCTCGGGCGGCGAGCCACTCTTCCTGCTCGGCCTTCAGCGCCTTGTCGAACCGCACATAGAGCTGACCGACGTAGTGATCCCCCTTGATGCCGAGGCTCTCGGGAGTGGCGCCGTCTCCCCAGTGTTGGTAGGCGAGCATCGATTTGGTGATGTGGATGCCACGGTCGTTGACGATGTCGCTCTTCTTCACCGTCGCCCCCTGGGCGGCGATCAGGCTGGCCACGGCCTTGCCCAGAACGCCGTTGCGAATGTGGCCGAGGTGTAGCGGCTTGTTGGTGTTGGGAGAGATGTACTCCATCATCACGACCTCTTCGCGCCAGAGATCGGTGTGGCCATAGGTCTCTCCACCCTCGGAGACGGAAGCGAAGATCCGTGCGAGAAGGGCCTCGCGGTCGAGGTGGAGATTCAAATACGGGCCCGAGGCCTCGAAGCGAGCGAGCAGGCCCCCGGGCTCGAGAGTGTTGGCCAGCTCCTCGGCGATGGCGTCGGGTTTCGCCTTCCAGGGGCGAGCCAGCTCGAAACAGCGGTAGGCCAGGTCTCCACCGGTGTGGCCCGGAGGAATGACCAGGGCCACCCGGTCGGCCTCGAGGGCGCCGCGGGAGGCCGCGGCGATGGCCCGGGCAGCTTCGGTGTACACGTCGGCGAGCACCTGGCCGATGGCGTGCTCTCGGGTGATGGCTCTCATGATCGTCTCCTCGATCCAAACCGGAAGGCCCGAGTCGGCGAACCGTCCGGGGAATTGCTCGGGGGCCGACGATATAATGTCGAAGGGTTCCGTGGCGATGCCCACTGGGCCTTCTTTCCCTCCGAAAACACACATCCGGAGTCGAGCTTGCGATGAGCAACCCTTCCGAGCGTCGAGCCAGCCCCCTGGGCTGGATTCTCGCCACCAGCGTGGCGATCAGCGGATTCCTGATCTGGTGGATCTACTTCAAGACCACGGCGGTGAGCGACGCGTCGTGGATCCAGGCCCTGCCCGCGGCCAATGCAACGTTCAACAGCCTGTGTGCCGTTTGCCTGGTGGGTGGTTATGTGAGCATCCGCAACCAGCAGCGCGAAACCCACCGCCGCTTCATGCTGGCGGCCCTCTCGTTCTCCGCCCTTTTTCTGGGCTCCTACCTGCTCTACCACCACTACCACGGCGACACGCCGTTCACTGCCCAGGGCTGGATTCGCCCGGTCTACTTCGCCATTCTCATCAGTCACATCGTGCTCTCGGTGGTGATGTTGCCGATGATCCTGGGGACCGTGAATTTCGCCTTTCGCGGCCGGTTCGCGAGCCACCGGAGGGTCGCTCGCTGGACCCTGCCGGTGTGGCTCTACGTGTCGGTTACCGGGGTGGCGGTCTTCTTCTTTCTCGAGCTCTTCAACTGATCGAGGATCGCGGGCGGCCTCGCTCCGAGGCGAGCTGTCGTCCCTTCCTACAGATCTTCGAAGGCTCGCGCCAAACGGGGAAGGCTCCGAGGAATCATGTGGCGCTGTGCTCTTCTGGCTCCCTCGGCTCCATCCTCGTTGAGCCGCTCCGATCTGTCTCCAGGGACGACAGCTCTCCCGATCCCGGTAGTAGGTCGCGGATATTGGCGACCCCAGGTCTTGGATCGAAGGATGGGTGGCCGGAGGCGGGGAGCTGCCTCCGGTCGGCGATCAGAGCTCTCGCAGGGCGGTGGCCACGGGCAGGCGAGCCGCCCGCCAGGCGGGGAAGAAGCCGCCGACCAGTCCCATGAGTAGCGCGTACAGGATGCCGCCGGTCATGAGCGCGGGAGTGACCGCGAAGTTGAAGGCGATCTGGCTGAACGACTGGAAGTTGATGGTCGCCGCCTGGTAGCCGTTGAACATCGCGTAGGCGAGGGCCGAACCCAGGATGCCTCCCATCAGGGCCAGGGTCAGAGCCTCGAGCAGCACCGAGACCACCACCGGCCCCGAGCCGAAGCCGATCGCCCGGAGAGTGGCGATTTCCCGGCTGCGTGCCGACACCGCGGTGTACATGGTGTTCAGGGCGCCGAAGATGGCGCCGAAGCCCATCAGCCCGCCGATCATCACGCCGAGGAAGCTGACGAACTGGGTGAACATCACACCCTGCTGGGCGTAGTACTCGCTCTCGCGCAACACCGTGACGTCGAGCCGCGGGTCGGAGGTCAGGGTGTCCTTGAAGGTGGTGAAGACTTCGGCGTCCTCCAGGCGCGCGTGCACCGACTGGAAGATGTTGCCGCGGCGGTAGGCGGGTTGCAGAACCCGAGCGTCGCACCAGACCTCGGACTCCGCCACCGTACCGCCGGTGCTGAAGTGCCCCACCACCTCCCAGGACCCCTCACCGACCTCGAGCCGGTCGCCGACCTGCAGGCCCGCAAACTGTGAGGCCGCGGCCTCGCCGACGATCACCTCGTTGCGCCCCGCTTCGAAGGCCCGGCCGGCGGTGATCTCCACGTTGCCACGTACATCGAAGGCCGTGGCCGGATCCAGGCCGCGCAACGGCACGTTGGCCGGCGAGTCGGAAGAGATCCGGGGCAGATCGATGATCACGAAGAGCTCCGCGGACGAGGCGGCTCGGGGGCCCGTGCGGGCGAGCCCCGGCGCGTCGCTGATGATCCGGGTCTCGTCGAGGTTCATCGCCGAGACCATCTCACTGTCGCTGCCCGAGCGCATGATCAACACGTTCTCCGGGTCGCCGGTGGACTCCAGGGTCCGCCGGAAGCCCTGGGCCACCGAGAGCACACCGATGAAGACCATCACCACACCGGCGACACCGACCACCGTCACCAGGGACGAGCCGAGGCGCTGGCGGATACTTCTCAGATTCATCAGGGACACCGCCACGACCTGGCGCAGCCAAGAAGTCAGTCCTCCCATGATCACGATCTCCTTCCGAGGGCGTCGATGATGTTCAGGCGCAAGGCCTGGAGGGCGGGCAGAGCGCCGGTGCCGAGGCCGATCACGAAGACCAGGATCGTTCCCGTGACCACCGCACCCGGCGGTACGTGGAGCAGGGGCAGGAGACTGCCGCCGAGGTTGAAGGTGTGGGTCAGCCAGGTGATCAGGAGCAGACCCGTGCCGCCGCCGAGAATCGCCAGCAGCAGGGACTCCCCGAGCACCAGGCCCATGACCTGGGTGCCGGTGAAGCCCAGGGTCTTGAGCACCGCCAGCTCCCGAGTGCGCTCTCGCACCGATTGGGCCATGGTGTTGCCGGCCACCAGCAGCAGGGTGAAGAACACCACGGCGGCGATGCCGGTGGCGATGGCGCTGATGTTGCCGGTCTGGTTGGCGAAGGACTGGATGAAGGCCTTCTCGGTGGAGGTCTTGGTCTCCGCCGAGGAGTTGGCGAACTTCTGGTCGATGCGTTCGGCGATCTCGGCCGCACGTGCAGGGTCGGAGATGCGGATGATGTACCAGCCGATCAGGGCCGGAATGCCTGCCGTCTCGCTCAGGTACTTGTAGTGGAAGAGCAGGGGAGTGGTGTCGGTCGAGGAGTCTCGGCCATCGAAGATTCCCTCGATGGTGAACTCCCAGGGGCCGCCATCGGGAATGCGGTAGATGGTGCCCTGGAGCGGAATGCGGTCGCCGACCTCCCAGCCGAACCGGTCGGCGGTGGTTCGGCCCACGATCGCGCCGCTGCGGTTGCGGAACCAGGCCTCCTTCTGCTCGTCGGGCAGTAGGATCTCGGGATAGAGATCCAGGTACCCTTCCGGATTCACCGCGAACTGAGGGAAGAAGTTCTTGGGATCCTGGTAGATGCCGCCGAACCAGTTGGCGTGCGCCACCGCCTCGACGTCCTCGTCGGCGAGGATTCGGTTGAGGTAGGCGTAGGGGAGCGGCTGGATCAACGACACCTTGTGCAACATCACCAGCCGGTCGATGCCCGCGAGCTCGACGCCGACGCCGAACCCGGCGCGGACCGCCATCAGGAAGCCGAAGAGCACGAACGATACGAAGAGCGAGAGCAGGGTGAAGGCCGTGCGCACCACCTTGCGCCGCATGTTGGAGAGGATCAGGTGGAGAAAGCTCATGCCGCCGCCTCCCCGATGAGAGCGCCTTTGTCGAGATACAGGGTCCGCTTGGCGCGAGCGGCGGCCTGCGGGTCGTGGGTGACCATGATGATGGTCTTGCCGTGCTGCTCGTTGAGCGCCTGGAGCAGGTCGAGGATCTCGTCGCCGGATTTGCGGTCGAGGTCGCCGGTGGGCTCGTCGCAGAGAAGAATGGTGGGATCGCTGACGATCGCCCGGGCGATGCCGACCCGCTGCTCCTGGCCCCCCGAGAGCTGGCGTGGATAGTGTCGCGACCGGTCGGCGAGGCCCACCACGTCGAGGGCGGTGGCCACGTGCTTCTTACGCTGCTTGCGGTCGAGCTTGGTCAACAGCAGGGGCAGCTCCACGTTGCGTTCGGCGGTCAGCACCGGCAGGAGGTTGTAGAACTGGAACACGAAGCCGATATGCCGCGCCCGCCAGCTCGCCAGCTGCCGGTCGGAGGCCTGATCGACCCGTTCACCGGCCACTTCCACGGAGCCGTGGGACGGGCGGTCGAGGCCGCCGATCAGGTTGAGGAGCGTGGTCTTGCCGGAGCCCGAGGGACCCATGAGGGCGAGGAAATCTCCCTCGGGGACCTCGAGATCGAGCTTCTGCAGCACCTCGACGGTTTCGTTGCCGCGGCGGTAGGTCTTGTCGACCTGCTGAAGTCGTAGGATCGGTCCGTTGTCGGTCATCGTCTGCCTCGTCTTTCTGATGGTATCGGGCAATGGGTCTCGAGCTATGGTTCTGGTCTATCGGGTTTCGAGCTCGGGCCGTGGCGACTCCGGCGCCTCAGGGGACGGCTACCGGGTCACCGTCCGTCAGATCTTCGGGCCCTTCCAGGATCACTCGTTCTCCGGCGCTGAGGCCGGACTCCACCTCCACGTCGTTGCCGCGGGCTTCTCCCAGCTTGATGGCTCGCCGCTCCACGGTCCCGTTCTGGACGACCCAGACGACGGGCTGGCCATCTTCTTCGCGCACGGCGGCGGCGTTGACCAGGAGGAAGGATTTCGCCTCCTCGGGGTCGGCGACGCCTTCGTCGGCCGCGAGGAAGGAAACCTTGACTCCCATGTCGGGCAGAATGCGGGAATCCAGCTGGTCGAAACCGATCCGTACCTGCACGGTGGCCTTCTGGCGATCGGCGGTGGGCACCGGGGTGATCACCACCGCGGGGATCCGCCAGTCGGGATAGGCGTCGAGCACGGCCTCGACTCGCTGGCCGGGCTCGACCCGGTGGATGTAGGCTTCGTTCACGTCGACCTCGATTTCGAGCGAGGTCATGTCCACGAGCGTGCAGACACCGGTGCGGGTGAAGCCGCCACCGGCGGAGGTCGGGGAGATCATCTCTCCCGGTTGTGCGTTCTTGGTGATCGCGACGCCGCTGAACGGGGCGCGGATCTCGGTGTCCGCCAGATCCTGCTCGCTGAGCGCGACCTGGTGAGTCGCGACGACCACTTCTTCCCGGGCGCGGTCGAGCTGGGCTTCGAGGACGTCAAAGGCCGCCCGGTCGCGGTCGAGCTCCGCCTGGCTGATGACCTCGGCCTCCACCAGCTGGCGGGTTCGTCCCTGCTGGAGGTCGGCCTCCGCCAGTCGAACCTCGATCTCTCGCAGGGCTTTCTCGGAGGAGGTCAGCTGCGCCTCGGAGAGCTGGAGCCGGCGTCGGGCGGTGGCGTCGTCGGTGCGGGCGAGAAGCTGCCCCTCCTCGACCTCCATGCCTTCTTCGACCAGCACTTCGACGATCTTTCCCGTGATCTTCGAGGATACGGTGGCCCGCAGGCGGGCCGTGACATACCCCGAGGCATCGAGCACCGAGGCTTTCGAATCGGATGGGCTCACCCGGCGTACCGAGGTGGTCTTCACCTCGGGTGGGGCCTGGCGGCCCTGGAGCAACCACCACGCAGCGCCTGCCGCCGCGAGCACCAGGAGAGTGACGAGAGCACCGAGGAGGAAACCTCCGCGCCGGGGCGTCGGTGCCTTTTCCGAGCGGTCGATGCGCAGTTCTTTCAGACGATCCATAGTTCCAGTTCCTTCCGACGAAACAGGCCCGCCGCGGGGCGGCCGGTGAACATGTCTCGATACGCGATCCCGGGCACGACGATCTGTCCGGGTCGGTGAGTGGTGGTCTGGGGTCGGTCAGTGGTGAAACTTTCGAGCCATTGCTTCCCAGGATGATACATCTCTTCGAACGGCGGACGGGCCGTAGCCTCCGCCGAGGCGGTGGATCTGGGCGGTTGTGGGGCCCCGAGCGGGCTCGGCTCAGAACGAGAGCGTTGCGGACGTTCCGGAATCTACCAGGAGCGAAGGGGTCCCCAAAAGGGGCTGGCTTGCCGTAAGCTTGCGGGCCTGCCCGCGGCCGAGATCCGCCGTGGAAGAGCTATAGAAGGAGATCCCATGAGCGAGCGCAAGACATCCTGGCGGGCGGCGACCCGTGTCATTCATAGCGGTCAGAGCGCCGAGCCGGTGACCGGGGCGGTGATGCCGCCGATTTTCACCTCGGCGACCTACGCGCAAGAATCCCCCGGAAAACACCGGGGCTTCGAGTACACACGTTCCCACAATCCGACCCGATACGCGCTGGAGCGTATGATCGCCGCCCTCGAGGGCTCGGAGGTGAGCCAGGAGGAAGATCCCAGCTGCGGCGGCTTCGCCTTCGCCTCGGGGCTGGCGGCGTCGGGAACGATCCTGGAGCTCATCGACAAGGGTGGCCAGCTGGTCTTGATGGACGATCTCTACGGAGGCACCCGACGCCTGATCAGCCAGGTCCGCGAGCGTTCCCAGGGATTACGCCCGATTTTTGCCGACCTCGCCGATCTCGACGAGTTCCGCCGGGTGATGACCGCCGACACGCGGATGGTATGGGTGGAGACCCCGACCAACCCGCTGATGAAGCTCGCCGATCTCGAAGCGATCGCCACACTGGCCCGGGAGATCAACCCCGAGGTGCTTCTGGTGTGCGACAACACTTTCGCCACGCCGGTGAGCCAGAACCCGCTGCAGCTCGGCTTCGACCTCGCCATGCATTCCAGCACCAAATACCTCAACGGCCACTCCGACGTGGTGGGGGGGCTGGTGGTGGCCAAGACCCCGGAGCTGGCGAAGAGGGTCCGTTTCCTCCAGAATGCGGTGGGCTCGATCCTCGGCCCCTTCGACTCCTACCTCACCTTGCGGGGCATCAAGACCCTGGCCGTGCGAATGGAGAAACACGCCGAGAACGGGCTGTCCGTAGCGCGTTTTCTGGAAAGCCATTCGGGGGTCGAGAAGGTCATCTATCCCGGGCTCGAGTCGCATCCCCAGCACGAGCTCGCGGTTCGGCAGATGCGCAATCACAGCGGAATGGTGACTTTCGTGATCCGCGGCGATCTCGAGACCTCCCGCCGTTTCCTCGAGGCGGTGGAGGTCTTCCAGCTGGCCGAGTCCCTGGGGGCGGTGGAGTCGCTGGTGAACCACCCGGCGATCATGACCCATGCCTCGGTACCCGCCGAGACCCGGGCACAGCTGGGCATCTCCGACACCCTGATCCGGCTCAGCGTGGGTATCGAAGACAAGGCCGACCTGATCGACGACCTGGAGAGGGCCCTGGCCGCCGCGGTCTAGCTCTACTCCGTCGGGTCCACCTGCCAGGTCTCGAAGGGTCGTGTGGGCTGTGGGTGGCACCGCCCACGGGGGCGAATTCCCACCGCCGCGTCGAGCTCAGCACGGCTCAGTGCACCGTTTCGGAGCCCTGGAGCACGACGATGCCATGTCGCTGCCGCAGCTGCTCCTGGCGGTAGCGGCTGTGGGTGAGGCTCCAGAGCTCCAGCAGGCGTGCCTCGTCGCCAGGGTCGGTGAGCGCACAAGCCTCGCTGACCTCGGCCAACACGTCGACGAAGTCCACGAAGCCCCGGGAGAGCTCGGCGAACAGATGGGCGGTCGCGGGAGAGCGGCAGCTGTCGGCGGCGCAGGCATAGGCGGAGCCGCCGAGCCGGCAGTAGTAGTCGACGTCCACCGCCTTCGTCCGGAGCTGTTCGGAAAAGAAACCGGCGGTGAAGAGGGCGAGATCGCCAGAGAGCTTGAGGCGGGAGAACTGCTCCATGCCGTGGCTGTGAAAGGCCTCCAGGAAGAGCTTGGCCACCGGCGTGTCCCACGAAGTCTCGGGCCCTGCTTCGTTGCCTTCGGGACAGACGAAGGCGTCGAGGATGTGCACGAGGTACGAGACCGAGTCCTGGCTCGATTCGAGGCTCTGGTGATCGATGGCTGCGGTAACCAGCTCTTGGAAGAGCTCTGTTGTCGACTCCGTGTGGATGTGCTGGGCCATACCAACCTCCTGGATGCAGTTCGCTCGTCGGACCGATCGGTTCTCCTTCGGAGAGCTCGTAGCTCTTTGATTGTAGGCACTTACCAGATTTTTCGCTGGCAGCAGCCGCTTTGGCTGGCTGCTGGTGGCGTCGACTCCATGGAGCGTCTGGTGTCCCCACCTCTCGAGAGATTGTACGGAAAAGAACCCCTCTCGGGTTGCCATGAAGCAGGGTCGGGATGATGTCGAAGCATGAGCCTGGCGTATCGAGGTAGGCTTTGGGGTCGAAATACGCTATGCTGACATGCTGCCAATGACTGTTCTGCCGATGCTTCGACCCCGCGCTCACGCCGCCAATCTCCTCCCGTCCGCTGGCCGGACGGGTGCCCTCGAACCCCGGGCCCACTGATTCCACTTCGAACTGCTCACGAGATCTACAGCCGACGGAGAGCCCCCATGCAATCGAATCAGTCCTTCCTTCGAACGACCTGTCTCCCCGCGGCCGCGTTCTTGGCCTTCGCGGCGTTTCCGGCCCTGGCCGCGGGCAATGCCGCGGTGGTGGCCGGTGCACAGGATCTCGACAAGGTCGCAACCCTTCTCATGGCCGCGGTCGACAACGAGGCCGAGCTGGCGGCCGACGAGGCGAACCTCGTTCCCGGCGTGCCGCTGCGCTTCGCCGTCGCCCTGCCCGGAGGGCAGTCGATCCGGACCGACGGCACCTGGGAGGCGCTCGATGGCGACCAGATGCTCTGGCGCCTGCGGATCCGCGCTCCTGGAGCTCGCAACCTGAACCTCGGCTTCAGCCGTTACTTCATGCCCCCCGGTGGTCAGCTGCGGCTGTATCCGGTCTCGGGCGAAGGCCATGTGGCAGGGCCTTTCACCGCTGCCGACAACAAGCCCCACGGCGAGCTCTGGACGCCGGTGATCCCCGGCGAGGAGATCGTCGTCGAGGTCCGGGTGCCGGCGAGTGAGCACCAGGACGTGGAGCTCGTGATCGGCTCGGTGAACCACGGTTATCGTCCGTTCCACGGCGGTGAGGGGCCCGACAAGTCCGGCTCCTGCAATATCGACGTGGTCTGCCCGGAAGGCAACGCCTGGAGGCCGCAGATTCGCTCGGTGGCGCGGCTGACCCTCGGCGGCGTCGACCTCTGCACCGGGTTCATGGTCAACAACACGGCGCAGGATCTGCGGCCGCTCTTCATGACCGCCGCCCACTGCGACGTGTTCCCCAGCAATGCCGCCTCTCTCGGCATCTACTGGAACTACCAGAACTCGACCTGCCGGCCCCCGGGGAGCACCTCGAGTGGTAATCCGGGGAACGGTAGCCTGGCGCAATTCCAGAATGGCGCCACCTGGCTCGCCGGCTCCGAGTTCTCCGATTACACCCTGCTGGAGCTCGACTCCACCCCGCTGCCGGAATACAACGTCTTCTGGGCCGGCTGGGATGCGCGGAACATCAATCCCAACAGCGTCGTGGCGGTCCATCACCCCCAGACCGAAGAGAAGCGGATCAGCTTCGAAAACGATCCCGTCGACACTCAGTCGTACCTCTGTCCGAATCCTCCGGGCGCCAACTTCTGCCAGGAGCCGACCAGCAACGGATCTCACATCCGGGTCATCGACTGGGACGCAGGAACCACCGAGGGTGGCTCTTCGGGCTCGCCGCTGTTCAATCCCCAGGGCCGGGTGATCGGGCAGCTGCACGGTGGTTATGCCGCCTGCAGCAACGACCTCCCCGACTGGTACGGACGCATGTCGGTGTCCTGGGATCGGGGCCTGAGCGGATTTCTCGATCCGGTCGGCAATGGCGCCACCCGGGTTCTCGATGGCCGGGAACGAAATGACGACAACGGGGGTGAGGAGGAAGAGTGCGACGCCAACGTGCCCCCCGCACCCTGCGTGGCCGACAACCGAACCCTGTGCCTGAACGGTGGACGTTTCGAGGTTACGGTCGAGTTCCGCGACTTCTCCGGGCCCGAGCTGATGCCGGCCCAGGTCGTCGATCAGGTGGAGTCCGACGACTCCGGCCTGCTCTACTTCTTCGATGCCGACAACTGGGAAATGCTGCTCAAGGTGCTCGACGGTTGCTCCTTCAACGATCACTACTGGGTGTTCATGGCCGCCACCACCAACCTGCAGTACACCCTGACGGTGACCGACACCGCGGACGGCTGTGTGCAGGAGTATTTCAATCCGCTCGGTACCTCGCCGCCGGCGATCACCGATATCGAAGCCTTCGCGTCCTGCCCCTGATCAGGGGCAGGATCGCGTAACCCTCGGCGCCACTTCGTGCGGCTCCGGGGCGGATCGGGGCGGCCTTCGGGTCGCCCTTGCCGTTTCCCGGGTCAGGCTTCGACGTGTTCGTGGTTGCGGATGTGCTCTTCGCAGTAGCAGAGGGGCTCGGCGCAGCGGGAGCAGTAGCGGAAGTCGGAGCCGGGGTGGGTCTTGTCGGTCTTGCCACAGACCGTGCAGCGGTGAATGGGCTGGTTCTCCTGCTGGATCTCTCGGGCCTGGCTCTCCATCCGAAACTTCTTGGAGCGCATGGACGCGACGATGTCGCGGCCGAAGAAGAGCAGGTAGTTGCTGACCGAGGCGAGCACCAGGGCCTTCGCCGTCCAGCCGCCGACCAGGAAGGTGAAGGCATAGGAGAGCCAGGTGAACAGGGCCAGCCACTTGACCTTCACCGGCAGAATGAAGAAGAGGTAGATGGTGAAGTTGGGGAAGAGATAAGCGAAGGCGAGAAACACCGAGCCGGCCAGAAAACCGACCGAAGCCGGGGTGTAGGGCGCGACGAAGGCAGTGAGGAAGGTCGCCCCCAAGGTCGCGAGGTAACCCACGCCGAGAAAGAGGTTGAAGCGGGCGACTCCCCACTGGCTCTCGAGAGCCGACGCCATGATGTAGAAGAGATACCAGGCGAAGAAGAGGAAGATCGGGTGGGCTCCCGGCGGGGTCAGGGGAAAGGTGATCAGGCGCCACAGCTCGAGCTCGAAGACCTTCGCCGGAATCAGCTGGATCTTCTCGATGATCTCGGGCTGGGTCAGCGAAACGGCATAGATCAAGAATTGCGCGCCGATGATGTAGGTGGCGATATTCGGCACCACCACGGGCCGAATCCATTTTTCCAGGCGGTCGAGCCAGCTCACGACAATCTCCGGACAAATTTCGGATCAGGAATCCTGGCGTCGGGCGCCGGCTCCGAGATCCAGGATCTGGGCGCCCGCGGGCACCTCGTAGACAAACGTGTCGCCCGCGAGCTTCGCGGGGTCGACGAACACCAGGTTTTCGAAGGACATGGTGATCACCGGCACGGAGTCTTCGGCGCCCACCGAGCGAAACCCGACCGGGTGGCCGGTGCTCTCTTCGAGAATGAGCACGAAAGCTTCGACACCGGGAATGGATCCGAGCTGGCCGAGGCCCTGGGTTTCTTCGGTGAGCGGAGCCTCGAGCTCGACCCGGCCGTCGGCGATTCGTAACACCTCGAAATCCAGCGCTTCGGTCATGGACTGCAGCTGGGAGATGGGATCGAGGCTGGTGGGCGAGCCGCCGATTCCGGAGCCGGAGAGCTGGCCGTCGAGGTTCTTGGCCTCTTCGATCGAGACCTTGGTGATCTGGCGGCCGCCCAGGAGCGGGGAGGTGACCTCGGTCCAGATCGTCTCGCCGTCGTGGATGTTGAGGATCTCCATTCCCATCTCGGAGCCGGCCTCGACTCCGGCGAAACGCATGGTGAGCGCGGCTCGCAGGTGGGTGGCGTCGCCGTAGGTGATCTTGCCCTCGAGCGTTCCGTTCATCGAGGCTCCGGGCTGGCTCAGGGAGAGGGTGCCGTCGAAGTCGAGGAGAAAGGAGCCCTGGTCGTAGATCCCGACGAGCTTGTCGAGCCACTTCTGGGCCTCGGGAGAGCTTTCGGAAACGGCTGGCTGGGCCGCCAGCAAGAGCAGACCGAAGAGCAGAAGCACAGATCGCTGGGTGGAAGGCTGCATGATTTCTCCTTGACTTTCGCGCCGGGAGAGGGAGCCCCCGGACCTGGCGGATTGTATACCCGCTGGGTTGGTTCAGCGAATCACGGGGCTCTCGGGATCGGCTCTCCAGAAACGATCTCGCCGCGGAGTGGTGTCGCTACGAAACCACTCCTTGCGAGCGTGTGGATTTCGCGAGCGCACCAGGAGCCCGGTGCGCGAATCGACCCAGAGCTCGACGATCCCCTCCGGTCTCGACCGTTGCTCCGGGGCACGGGTGGCCGCGGCGCGTTCCATGAAAGAACGCCAGAGCGGTGCGGCTGCCTGACTGCCGGTGAGGCCGAGAGGGCGGTCGTCGTCGCGGCCGACCCAGACCACGGCGACGATGCCGTTGGCGCTGCCCGCCAGCCAGGCGTCTCTGCGGTCCGACGAGGTGCCGGTCTTGGCGGCGGCCCGGTGTTCCTCGAGCCTGGCGGCTCGGGCAGTGCCGTTCTCGACCACGTCGAGCAGCAGCTGCTGGACGAGGAAAGCAGACTCGGCATCCACCACTCGTACGGTTTTCGGGCGCAGGCGTTGCAGGCGTCGTCCCGAGGGGCGTTCCAGCCGGGTGATGGGGCGCGCCTTCGACCTCCGGCCGGCATTGGCCAGAGTCGTGTAGGCCATCGCCAGGCTCAGGGGCGAGGTCTCGATCGCTCCGAGGGCGAAGGCCGGGGGGGCGGGAGACGGCAGGTCGAGCCCCGTGCGGCGCAGGCGTCGAGCCATGCTCTCGAATCCGCAGTGGCCGGCGATCCGCACGAAGGGCACGTTGAGCGAGTCGCGCAGGGAAGCTCGCAGGTCGACCACGCCACGGAAATGATCGTCGGAGTTGGAGGGGCGCCAGGGGCCGGAGGGCAGGTCGATCTCGAGGGGCTCGTCGGCCACCCGGGAGGCCGGATGCAAGGGGGAGCGTCGGCCGCAGGAAGAGAAGGCTTCGAGCAGGAGCAGGGGTTTGAGGGCCGAGCCGGGCTGGCGGCGGGCATTGCGGGCGCGGTCGAAGGTCTGGCCGGCGCCTTCGGAGCGGCCGCCGACGTAGGCCAGCACGTCGCCGGTGGCGGCATCCAGGGCCACGAGGGCCGCCGATAGCGGGGCGTTGCGGGAGCGACCCTCCCGCAGGCCCCGAAGGTGAGCATCGACCATCGTCTGGGCCTGGTGTTGGAGCCAGGGATCGAGGGTCGACTCCACCACGAAACCACGTCCCTTCTCGGCTCGGCGCGAGTGCTCGTCGGCCACCAGGCTCGCGAGCCAGGAACGAAAATGTGGAGCGGGAAGTGGTGGCGGGGGCGAGAGTCGGAGGCGGATGGGTTGCGCGCGAGCCTTGCGCGCCGCCTCCGGGCGGATCCACTCCAGCTCTTCGAGACGTGAGAGCACCCAGTCGCGGCGTTCCTTGACCCGTTCGGGGTGGCGGATGGGCGACAGGCGATTGGGCCCCTGGATCATCGCCGCCAGGGTGGCGGCCTCGGCGAGGTCGAGCTCGGCGGCAGGTTTCGAGAAATAGACATGGGCGGCGGCTCCGAAACCGTGGATCGCCAGCTTGGCGTGGTGCCCGAGGTATACCTGGTTGAGGTACGCCTGGAGGATCTCTTCTTTGTCGTACTCGGCTTCGAGGCGCAGGGATCGCACCGCTTCCGACGCCTTGCGCCCCAGGGTCCGACGCGGGGAGAGGTCGCGGTTCTTGATCAGCTGCTGGGTAATCGTGCTGCCGCCCTGGGTGACCCGGCCGGCGCGGAGATTGGCGAGCAGCGCGCGGGCCAGGGAGCGGCCGTCGAGGCCGATGTGATCGAAGAAACGGGCGTCTTCGGCCGCCAGCACGGAGCGCCAGATGTGCTCGGGCAGATCCTCCAACCGCAGGAGCCGACGAGGGGCTCGCGGCTGGTCGAACGATTCTCCGAGGAGCTCGGGCTCGAGGTACAACGCTCGGGAGCTCGGGGTCTGGTCGCCCTCGGCGAGGATACCCAGGATCTGGCCATCGGAGCCGAGTCGCAGGCCGAGGAGCCGCGCGTCATGGTTTCGGCCGCCGTGGCGAAAGGCCTGGCGGAAGATCCAGAACTTCTCGGTGCCCCAGAAGAACTCTCCGGGCTGTTGGGGCTTGTTGCGGACCCGGCGATATTGCAGCCGTTCCAGGCGTTCCGCCAGGGCGGTCCCCCAGACGCTGGCGCCGGTTTCCACGGGCCACGGGGCGGAGTAGATCCGGACCTCCTGGCGGCCGAGCTCTTGCTCGAGGGTGCCCTCGGCCATGGCGCTCCCGGCTCTGGCGCCCCCGGCGAGCCCCAGACATGCCACCAGCAGCAGAATTCGACTCACCCGTTTCATACGACGCCTCCGGCGGCCATTGTATCCGTGACGGTCGCCGCATCGCCGGCCCCCTGCACCGCTCGGTGGCCGAAGCCGGTCAGAGGTCGAAGTAGTAGCGGAGCTCCAGGAGGATGCTGCGGGCGCCGGTATCGGGGTCGAAGCCGGCGAGAGCGGCGGCAGGGCGCGACGAATCGAGGTCGACGTATTCGAGACCGAGGCGCAGATCGCTTCGAACCTCCCGGAAGGCGGCGAAGGTCCAGGCTTCTCCTTCGTCGTGGTTGTCGTCGCCGGGGGTGGTGTCGCGATCGATGACCTCGAAGGTCTCGAAACGGGCGCTGAAACGCCAGCCACGAGTCTGCCAGGAGGCCATCAG
>CAZMEL010000117.1:0-22452 GCA_964565225.1 uncultured Thermoanaerobaculia bacterium
CCCATCCAGGTCATGCCGATATTCCGCGCGGTCTTCACCTTGTCGATGGTGTCGTACTTCCGCAGCTCCGACATCAGCTCGGGAAGGTGGGCGCGGCCGAGCAGGGAGTCGACGTAGGCTCCCATGTCCTTCCCGCCGTCGCCGGTGGCGTGCACGGAGGAGTCGATGTCGAGGTTGAGCGACAGGGCGGCGTCGCTGTCGTCGAGCTTCATGAAGGAGACGTTGATCCACTGGCCCTGCCCGGTGCTGCGGACGATGACCGCCACCTGGTGATCGATGCCGAAGCTGGCGCTGGCACCCAGCCGGGCATCGGCCTTGTACTCCGCGGCCAGGCCCAGGTTGTCGAGCCCGGTGCCGAGCGTTTCGGTTCCGGTGGTGGTCCAGCTGTAGTCGAAATCGGCCCCGAGCTTCAGCAGGCCGTGGAGCTGCGCCACCACCATCTCCCCTTCCCGTGGCGGCTTCGAGAGGACGTTGAAGGGAGTCGAGAGAGATTTCAGGGTGGTGACGATCAGGTCGCGCGCGCCGGTGGCCGGAACCTCCTTGAAGAATTTGATCCGGGCGTCGAGGCTGCCCCCGGCCGAGAGGGCGAGGGTCCACTCGGTTCCGCCGGTTGCCTTGGCGCTGGCCCCGAGCCGGGCCTCGAGCTCGAGCCCGCAGGCCACGTTGCCCTCGGCGACGGTGGTGTGGCGCTGGGCGCGGTGCAGGGCCGGCAGGGTGAAATCCGCGAGAGCGAGATCGGTACCGGCGGGATAGAGTCCGAGCTGGAGACCCGCCGAGCCGTCGACCCCGAGGGCGATGCTCACGCCGTCGAGGTCGGTGGGAGCCACGTTGTGGCCGCCGCTGAACTGCAGGCGAGCGATCTGGTAGACGACCTCGGCATCGACGGGCTCGTTGTCGAGCACCTCCTGGAGCAGGGCCTGCTGGTCGCTGGAGAGACCGAGGCGTTTGATCAGCAGATCCCCCAGGGTCTGCAGGTCGAGGTCTAGATTGCGAGTCTGCAGGCTGGCCATCGGTTTCCCTCCTTGGTGTGGCGACTGGCTCGGGCCGTGGGATCAGGGAGGCGCCTCTGCGGCATTCATCGCCCGGCGCGGCGACCGCAATGGTCGAAGTGGACGCGACCTGATTCGAGGCGAACTGTAGGAGCGACACAAAGTATACAAGCAGAGCCTTCACGGAGCGGAGGGGTCGAAAGAGCACGAGGTTGATCCGCGATCGTGTTTCGACTCACAATGGCAGGCATGTTGCGAAGCGTCGAGAGCTTCCTCGAGGAGCTCGGCCGTACGGCCCAGATCTTCTTTCGAGTGCTGCGGTGGACCCTGCGCCCGCCCTACGACTGGGAGCAGCTCCTCACCCAGATGGTCCGGGTGGGGGTGCAGTCGTTACCGGTGGTGTTGTTGACGGCATTCTTCACCGGCGGGGTGATGGCGCTCCAGATCTTCACGGTGCTGGCCCGCTTCGGGGCGGAGAACTATGTCGGCTCGATTGTCGGCCTGGCGATGGTGCGGGAGCTCGCTGCGGTGCTGGGAGCGCTGATGATCGCCGGGCGTTGCGGCTCGGCCATGGGGGCGGAGATCGGGGCCATGCGGGTGACGCAGCAGATCGATGCTCTCGAGGTGCTGGCCACCGATCCGGTGCATTACCTCGTGGTGCCGAGGGTCTGGGCCACCACCCTGGTGTTGCCCCTGCTGATCGCCCTGGCCGATGCGGTGGGGATCTTCGGCGGGTACGTGGTCTCCGTGATGGTGATGGGAGCGAACCCAAGCACCTACCTCGATCTCACGTTTCGATTCATGGAGCTCAACGACATCACCTCCGGTCTGGTCAAGGCGGCCGTCTTCGGATTGCTCATCTCCACCATCGGCTGCGCCAAGGGTTTCTACACCGATCGCGGCGCCGAGGGAGTGGGGCGCTCCACCACGGCGGCGGTGGTGACCGGCTCGATCGCGGTGCTGATCTTCAATTTCTTTCTCACCAAGCTGATGTTCTGAAGCCTCGGAAAGACGGAGCCTGTGACCAACAACCCGAACCGCCCCAAGATCCGCCTGCGCGGCGTGTACAAGAGCTTCGGCACGAAGACCGTGCTCGATGGGCTCGATCTCGACATCGAGGAGGGAGAGTCCCTGGTGGTGTTGGGTGGCTCGGGCTCTGGAAAGAGTGTGCTGCTCAAACACATCATCGGTCTCTTGCAGCCCGACCAGGGCACCGTGGAGGTCGACGGGGTCGATCTCTCCACTCTCGGTTCCCGTGAGCTGATCGACTTCCGGCGCCGCTTCGGCATGTCGTTCCAGGAAGGGGCTCTCTTCGATTCCATGACCGTGGGGCAGAACATCGGCTTCCCATTGCAGCGGTCCCGACCCCGGGTCGGAGCCGCCAAGATCGAGGCACGAGTCCGGGAGTGCCTGGAGCTCGTGGGGCTCGAGGGAATCGATGACAGGATGCCCTCGGAGCTCTCGGGCGGTATGCGTCGCCGGGTGGGCTTTGCACGCGCGATCGCCATGGAGCCGGAGATCCTGCTCTTCGACGAGCCCACCACGGGGCTCGATCCGGTGATGACGGCGGTGATCGACGAGGTGATCAACAGTCTCAATCGTCGGCTCGGCTCGACCGCGATCACCATCACCCACGACCTCACGAGCGCCTTTCGCATCGCCGATCGGGTGGCCATGTTGTACCAGGGGAAGATTCTCGCCGCCGAAGACCCCGAAGCGTTCCGCCAGCTGGAAGACCCGAGAATCCGCCAGTTCCTCGCCGGCCGCGCGGAAGGCCCACTGACCACCGAGCCCCCGGCTCCCGCAACCCCCTGACACCGAGCCGGAGCCTCGGAAAGGAAACAAGGAATGTCCCAGGCCCTCAAAGTTGGAGTGTTCGTCGCCGTTTGCCTCGTGGTGCTCGGGGTGCTGATCTTCGAGGTCGAGGATCTACGCTGGTTCGGGGAGGAAGGACGCCGCCTCGACGTGGTCTTCGACTCGGTGGCCGGGCTCAACGACAAGGCGCCGGTCCGGGTGGCGGGTGTGCGGGTCGGCACGGTGGAGTCGATCGGGCTGCTCGGGCGCCGGGCACGGGTGACCCTGCTCCTCGACCAGCCGGTGGACCTCCCCGCCGGCTCCACCGCCCGGATCTCCAACGCCGGCATTCTCGGAGACAAATACATCGAGCTGGTTCCCGGCCCCGTCGGCGGAGCCGTACTTTCCCAGGACGAGCCGCTCGAAGGTGAAACCCCGGTGACCTTCGACCAGGCGTTGCAGCGCTTCGACAGCCTGGGGCAGTCTCTCCAGCAGATCACCGGCGACGTGTCGGCCCAGGGTGATCTCGGGACCACCATTCGCCGGCTCCTGGACAATCTCGAGGCCACGAGCACCGACATTCGGCTGCTGGTTTCGTCGAACAAGGATCAGGTCGGGGCCACGGTCGGCAATTTCGAGAAATTCAGCGAGAGTCTCGCCCGGGAGCTCCCCCGGCTGACGGACCAGATCTCCCAGCTGCTGGCCAATGTCGATTCGGTCGTCGCGGAGAATCGCGACGACCTCCAGGGAAGCCTGCAGAACATCCGCCAGGTCAGCGGCGAGCTCCAGATCACGGTGGAGAATCTCAACAAGATCTCGACCCAGCTCCAGAGCGGCGAGGGGACCCTCGGCAAGCTGATCTTCGACGACGAGGCCCACACCTCCCTGGTCTCGACTCTCGAAGCCGTGGAAGAAGGAGTCGGCACCCTGAGCGACACGATCGGCCGGGTGGGGAAGCTCCAGCTCGATCTCGCTCTCGAGGCGACCTTCCACCCGGATGCCGGCTTCGACGAAGACGGCGACAGCGGCGCCGCCCTCCGCCTGCGCCTGGTCAATCACCCCCGCCGCTTCTACAGCATCGGCCTGGTCACCACGCCCCAGGGCAAGCTCACCGAGGAGACGCGGACCATTACCACCACCTTGCCCGATGGCACCGTGGAGGTGACCTCGATTCTCGAGGAGAAGTCGGAGGAAGACTTCACCGTGACCGCTCAGCTCGGCTATTCCTTCGGCAATTTCGATCTGCGGGCCGGCCTCATCGAGTCGTCCGGCGGAGCGGGGGTCGACTGGTATCTCCTCGACCGGCGGCTCCGGCTCTCGGTAGAAGCCTTCGACTTCTCGCGCCCCGGAGATGTCGACCCCCACCTGCGCTTCACCACCCGCTTCAAGCTCAATCCGAGCATCTACCTCCTCGGCGGCTACGACGATCCCCTGGTCGACGAGTTCGAGTCGATCTTCATCGGTGCCGGCGTCACATGGCGCGACGAAGACCTGAAGTATCTCCTGGGCTCGGTGAGCTTCTAGCCTAGTTTTCTGCAACCGTGCAGCTGATCGTGATGGAGCCTCTCCGGCGGCGCTAACAGATCGAGCTTTGCAGGCCACTGGAGGCTCCCGCGAGCAGACAGTGTGTACGGATCCAAGGACAGTCGAGTCGGTCGTTCGTGAGATTCCTGGTGTCGAGCCGGTTTTCGGCGACGAATTTGGAGAGCGGAAGCCTCTGATTCTCGCGCTCTGGAGGGACCAGAGTCGAGCGGATTCGTCCGTTCTCGGCGGGAGTTTGTAAGAGGTTGTAAATTCTGGTCTCGAGCCGACGGGATCGGCAAAGAGCTGGCGCGGCCCTTGCTACCTCAATGCCTCGGACTCTGGGGAAACCCTTTGAAGGAGAAAGAGGCCAATCATGCAAACTCTAGTCCTTTACCTGATGGAATCCGCTCTCGAGCTGAGCCTGGGCCTGCTCGCCGTCGGAGTCGCCGCGTTCTGCAGCCATCTCCTCGACCCCGAGCCCATGCCCAGGCTCGGAGGCTGGGAAGGGCGCCGCGGGACCGGTCCGGAGGTTTGAAGAGAGCGAAGCACGGCGGCTGCCCGCTGCCCCCTGCTCGATCGACACATCGCTTCTCCGAGGTAGAATCGAAAGGCACATCCATCGGGACCGGGTTGTCCGGTAGCAGCCACAGCCTGGTGTGACGGAGGAAGAGATGACGAGTCGATACCCGCGAAGATCTTCGATGCCGACCCGGCTCTTCGGAGCCTGCCTGGTGGCGTTGTGTTGGGTCGCTTCCGACGCTCGTGCCGAATGGATGTATGTCGCACCCATGGACAACCTCGTGTCCTCGGACCTGATCGTCGTAGGAGTGTTGGCAGAGCCGGTGAAGGATACGATCGGCGGGATCGACTACGAGTCGGCGACCCTCGCCGTGGAGGAGGTCGTGGTGGGTCCACCGATTCCTCGCCGATCCTTGACCTTGCGGTGGGCCAATCCGACCGGTCGAGTCTGCCCGCGGGTCGACAACGCCACCCACGAAGGCACGAAGAAGCTCTGGTTGCTGACCCAGGGTGATGACGGCGACTATCGGGCCGACAATCCGTGGAGGGTCATCGACCTCGTGGACCTCTCGGAGCCATCGGCGGCCCGCGAGCTCTGGAAAGCGCTGCGAGGCTTGCAGCCCGAGGACAGATCCTCGGCCCAGGAATCGGTGCTGGCCCTTCTCGATCGACGGCTCGTAGCTCCGGCAGAGAGCTGAGAGAAAGGCGGGACCTCGAGCCGTCGACGACTTCGCAGCCGGCCGCGCACCCCTGGAACGAGGCGTTTCGGCTCCCGAAAACGCCGCCATCTTCTTCCCGACGTGGGCTCGGAGGCGGTCTGCCGGGTTCCGGCGAGTCGGTGGGGCTCGGCTTTACCAGACATTTACGAGGTTTGGATCCGTTTTCTCGGGACTCAGCGTACTGTCGCTCGACGGCTCTTCGAGTGCCTGCCGGCCCGGGAGGAGAGCCGAAGCATCCCCCGTACGGCCTGGGTTTCCCGACCTCTCCACAGGTCGAAGGCAAGGAGAAGAGCCATGAATCACTACAAGAAAATCCTCTACTTCGTGGGGGATCCGTCGGATCCGCAGCCCGGGCTCGCCGAAGCCGAAGAGCTCGCGAGGCGCAACGACGCGGAGCTGACGCTGCTGGATGTGTTGCCCGCTTCGTCGGGAGGCCTGCAGCTGACATTGCCCGGCAAGACAGATCTCGAAGGTCTGATGGTCGAGACCCGGATGAGCTCCCTGGAAGAAATGCTCGCCCCGATCGAGGATCGGGGCGTTCGAGTTCGAGCCGAGGTCACCACCGGCAGCCCCTTTGTCGAGATCATCCGGCGGGTCGTTGCGGACGGCTACGACCTGGTGATGAAGACGGCGAAGGGGATCGAGGGGAGCCTGGGTGGGCTGCTCGGCACGACGGCCCTGCACCTCATGCGCAAATGTCCCGTCCCGGTGTGGGTGGTCAAGCCTGCGGCCGGGCCCCGATTCCAGCGCGTTCTCGCGGCTGTCGATCCCGACACCGAAACACCCGGTGCGCAGGAGCTCGGCGTCCGTGTGGTGGAGCACGCCGCCGCGCTGGCCCGGATTCACGGCAGCGAGCTGCACCTGGTGCACGCCTGGCGGTTCTATGCCGAGGCTACTCTGAGAGGGCCGCGAATCCGGATGCCCACGGAAGAGGTCGACGCCCTGGTGAACGAGACCCGCGAGATCGCGCAGCGGAACCTGGACGCTCTGCTGCGAAACGTCGACCTCGGCGAGGTGCCCCACAAGGTAGAATTGATCCAAGGGCTCCCGGTCGAGGTTCTCAGCGAGCTGACGTCCCGGTCCGACGTCGTCGTCATGGGCACCGTGTCGCGTAGCGGCGCGTCCGGAATCCTGATCGGCAACACCGCGGAGAGTGTCCTGCGGCGTCTCGAGTGCTCCGTTCTGGCGGTGAAGCCACAGGGTTTCCGAACACCGCTGGAGTTCTAGCTGCCTCCATGAATCGATCAGCCGGCGCAACGGATTCGATGAGCAAGACTCCATGAGTGACTCGGCACCGCTATGGGCGGCGCTTCTGGTTCTGGCCCCGGCGCTCGCGGCAGGGGGCAGCGTCGCTGGACGCCTGCCGGCCCGCCGGGCTGCGCTCGCGGCCGCGGCATCTTCCCTGGCGTCTCTCGCCGTAGCCCTGGGATTGCTCCTCGAGGGTCCGCGAGGCGCGGTGTCGACCTGGAGCTGGGCACCGGATCTGTTCGTCGAGGTGACCTGGCGGCTGGATACGGCACCGCTGGCGCTGGCGGTCCTGGTCGCGGGCATTGGTGCCCTGGTGCTGCAATATGCCGGGGTCTACTTCGGTTCCTCGGCCGACGGGGGGCGAATCCTCGCACTCCTGGCGGCTTTCGAAACCGCCATGTTGGGTATGGTCCTGGCCGACAACCTGTTCCTGCTGTATATCTTCTGGGAGCTGACCGGGATCTGCTCCTTCTTCCTGATCAGCAGTGATCGCTCGAAGGGCGAAAAGGGGCAGCGGGCCGCCAGCCAGGCGTTGTTGGTCACGGTCGCCGGGGGGCTTCCACTCCTGATCGCGATCGTCTACCTGGTTTCCCACACCGGTACCGCCAGTCTCGACCTGTTGATGACCATGGAGCTCGCCCCGAGCCTGCAGACCGCGCTGCTCGCCCTGGTGCTTCCTGCGGTGGTGACCAAGAGCGCCCAGGTGCCGACACATTTCTGGTTGCCGGGAGCCATGACGGCGCCCACGCCCGTCTCCGCCTATCTCCACTCGGCGACCATGGTGAAGGCCGGCATCATCCTCTTGCTGTACTTCTACCCGATCCTGGGCGGTTCTCCGTGGTGGACCTGGAGCCTCTTGCCCGTGGGTGCCGCGACCTGTCTCTGGGGCAGCTGGCGGGCTCTCGGCGAGTCGGACATCAAGCTGTTGATGGCCTGGTCGACCGTGTCCCAGCTCGGTCTGCTGACCCTGACGATCGGCTTGGGAACCGATGTCGCCATTCGCGCCGCCGTTCTGCATCTCTTCGCCCACGCCGTCTTCAAGGCCGGCCTCTTCCTGACGGTCGGCCTCATCGACCACTCGGCCCACACACGTTCGCTGTTGGAGCTCGGAGGTTTGCGGCATCGGGCGCCGCTGCTGGCGCTCCTGGCCGCGATTCTCTCCGGCTCGATGGCCGGCATTCCGCCCCTCGCCGGGTTCCTGTCGAAAGAGCTGATCCTGAAGAAAGCCATGTTGGCCGATCTCTGGGTCCACGGAGTGGCGATCGGCGCCATCGTCCTGGGCTCGATCGGAACCGTGGCCTACTCCAGCCGCTTCTTCTTCGAGGTCTTCGCGGGGAAGCCGCGCAGCCGGCAGGCGGAAACGGCCCATGCCCCGCCCTTGGCCCTGGTGCTGGCGCCGGCCCTCCTGGCGGCCCTGACCCTGCTCGCCGGCCCGTTCGCCCGCTGGGTGGACCTCTGGTTTCTGGAGCCGGTGGCGATGTCGATCGTGCAGGCACCACTCGAGGTCAAACCCCTCTCGCTCTGGTACGGCATCAACGCCGCGCTGGTGTTGAGCGTGGTGATCGCCACCGTCGGCTACCTGACCGACCGCCTGTTGGGCTTGCGTTTCATCGATTCCCGCCGCGGCCGATGGCCCAGCGGGCCGGAGATCTTCGAGTCTCTCCTGGAAGGCTCGCGGCGCCTCGGTGAGATTTTCGTCCGGGTCTTGACGGCGGCGCCGCCCCGCGCCTACCTGGCGCTGGCGTTGGCCTGTGGCCTGCTTCCCGGGCTGCTGTTGGTGCAGGACGTGCCCCGGGCGCTCGACGGGAGCTTCTCGGCGGCCAGCCTGGTCCTGGTCGCCGTCCTGGCGGTGTTGCTCGGCGCGCTCCTGCAAGCTCAGGCCTGGTTGGCCAGAGTGCTCCTGCTCACCGCCGTCGGCTTTGCCGTGGCGATGTTGTTCCGCCGGATGAACGGGCCCGACCTGATGCTGACCCAGCTCCTGGTCGAGATCCTCCTGACGATCTTCTTCGCGCTCGCGCTGCGGGCCGTTCCGGGGCGGGTGCGGCACCTGGAGCCGATCGCACCGGACCGCTGGCGGATGGGCCGCGCTCTGCTGGCCGGGGCCTCGGCCCTGGCCGTTGCGGCATTGGTCCCGGCCGTGGTCCAGGCACCGAGGTCGGACCAGGTGGTGACCTACGCCCGTGAGGTCGCCCCCGAGGTCGCCAAGGGCGCCAACATGGTCAACGTCGTGCTGACCGACCTGCGGTCCCTCGACACGCTGATGGAGACCCTGGTGGTCCTGCTCGGCACCCTGGGAGCGGTGGGGCTGCTGCGTGGCTTCGAACGTGCCGATCGCACCCGGTTCCGGCGCCGGGAAGGGGAACGCGCCCCCGAGGGCGGTCTGCTCCCGGGCATGGCGAAAGTGATTCTGCCGGTCAGCATTCCGTTTGCGCTGGTGCTCCTGATCAAGGGACACAACGCTCCTGGCGGCGGCTTCGTCGCGGGTCTGAGCCTCGGGGTCACGGCGATGCTGGCCCTGGTCGCCTTCGGGCCCGAGACGGTCTGCCGCCGCATGCCGATCTCGTTTTCGGGGATTGCGATTGTCGGGATCTTCGCGATGTTGGGCGGTGGTCTGGCGGGGTTGCTCGGCGGCCAGTCCTTTCTCACTCAATTTCATGGGCAGATCCACCTGCTCGGAGCCTCGATGAAGTGGCACAGCACGTTGCTCTTCGATATCGGCGTGATGCTGGCGGTGGCGGGCGGCGTGGGGGCGGCGGAGGTCACTCTGTGGTCGAGCCCGGCCTCCCAGAGTCGGGAGGCTCTTCGATGACCTCGGCGTTGACTCTGGCCGTGGCCCTGCTGACCGGTGCGGGGGTCTACCTGGTGCTCAGCCGCAGGATCTTCCCGGCCATTCTGGGTTTCTCGTTGCTCGCCCATGCGGCCCACCTGGTGGTGCTCGCCTCGGGGGGCCTGGCGACGAAGGCTCCGATCGTGGTTCCGGGCACCGCCCGCAACCTCCAGGCGGATCCGGTGCCCCAGGCCTTCGTGCTCACCGCCATCGTGATCTCGATGACGGTCACCGTCTATCTCCTGGCGGTTTTCGTCGTCAGCAGTCGGCAGACCGGCAGTGATCGGGTCGCCCAGCCTCTGGCGGACGATTCGGGAAGGAACGAGGACGAGGTCGCTGCCGAGCTCGGTGGCCAGGAAGGGAGCGGCCGGTGACCTGGCTACCCGTGATCACCTGGTTGCTGCCGGGCCTCGCCGGCCTGGTGTTGTGGCTGTTCTCCGCGAGCTCTTCGTGGTGGCGGCCGTTGGCCCTGGTATTCGCCGTGGTCGAGCTCCTTCTGGCGGTGACCCTGCTGCGCGCCACGGCGGATGGAACGGTCCTCGTGCATGCTTTCGGTAGCTGGCAGGCACCTTTCGGCATCGTTTTTGCGGCCGATCGTCTGTCGGCGATCCTGGTCGCGTTGAATTCCCTGCTCATGGTGGCGACCGTGTGGGTTCTGCGCCCGGTCCCGCACGGCAGCCGGAGCGTGGAGCGATCGGTTCCGCTCCTGTTCCTGCTCTCCTGCGGCCTGGTCGGCGCGTTTCAAACGGGCGATCTCTTCAACCTCTTCGTCGCCTTCGAGGTCGTGTTGCTGGCCTCCTATGCCCTGCTCCAGGTTCCGGGAACCACTCGGTCCCGGCGGGCCGCCTTTCCCAACATCGCGATCAACCTGCTGGCCTCGCTCTTCTTCTTCATCGGAGTGGGGGTGCTGTACGGCAGGCTCGGCACGGTCAACCTCGCCGATCTGGCCGTTCAGCTCGACGGCAGACCCGAGCTTCCGGAGACCTTCGCGATCTACCTCCTGGCGGTCGCGTTCGGCGTCAAGGCCGGCCTGGTGCCGCTGCTCTTCTGGCTCCCCGCTTCGTATCCCGCCACGTCCGGTCCCGTCGCCGCGTTCTTTGCCGGCATGATGACCAAGCTCGGCGTCTTCGCCCTGTTGCGGATGATTCCGCTGCTGGTCGCGGTGCCGTCGGTGAGCGGTGCCCTGGTCTGGGTGGGCATCACATCCGCGGTCGTGGGAGGCCTGGCCGCGCTCTCCGAATACGAGATGCGTCGGCTCTTGGGCTTTCACATCGTCTCCCAGGTCGGGTACATGGTGTTGGGATTGGGGCTGTTGACCGTCAGCTCGGTCGCCGCGGCGATCTTCTACCTGACGCACCACATCCTGGTGAAGGCGACCCTGTTCTTCGTCGCCGCCGAGCTCGAGAGAAAGAGCGGCTCCCGCGACCTGAGAAAGATGCCGGTCCCGGGGGTTGCGCAGGGCGGCCTGGCCGTGATCTTCCTGGTCGCGGCGTTGTCGCTCGCCGGACTGCCGCCGTTCTCGGGGTTCTTCGCCAAGCTGGGGCTCTTCCACGCCGCCTTCGGGGCCGAGGCGTGGGTCGCTCTCGCCGCGCTGGCGGTGGCCTCGGTGTTCACCCTCGCCA
This sequence comes from uncultured Thermoanaerobaculia bacterium, assembly GCA_964565225.1. Lineage (GTDB taxonomy): Bacteria > Acidobacteriota > Thermoanaerobaculia > Multivoradales > J023 > CAZMEL01. The sequence goes on from CAZMEL010000117.1 coordinate 11,243, forward strand.
GCATGCTGAAGATCTGGAACCTGGTGTTCGCCAGCGCGCCACCTCCCGCGGCCGAGAGCGGACCGCGAGGAGCCCGCGCGCTTTCTCCCCTGTGGCTGCTGGTCGCGGCCTCGCTCGTCCTGGCTCTGCTCGCCGGTCCTTCGTATCGGTTCGCGGAGGCCGCCGCACGACAGCTGCTGGACCCCGCGAGCACGGTTGCTCTCGGGGATTCGCCGGGCAGCGGAGTACCGGAGGTTTCCGTGCCATGACCACACCGGTGGAATCATCCCTGTTCGTTCGTTGGGCCACCAGGGCATGGATCGGAGCCCGCCTGCTCGGGCGGTTCGGAGCCGAGATGGTGATGTCGAACCTCTCGCAGGCACGGCTGATTCTGAGCCGGACCCTGTCGATCGACCCTCATTGGATCGATTTCCGTACCCGGTTGCAGACCCCTTCGGCCCGGGTGTTCCTGGGGGCTCTGGTCTCGATGACTCCAGGAACCCTCACCTGCGACCTCGAAGGCGACGTGTTGCGGATCCATGTGCTCGGTACGGGCACCGATCACGATGTAGAGGATCGGATTCGCGAGCGATTCGAGTCTCTGCTCGAAGAGATGGAGGCGGTGCGATGACGACCCTCGGCCTCCTGAGCCTCGGATGCCTCTTGCTGGCCATGGCCCTGACCCTCGTTCGTCTCGTGAGAGGCCCCAGTGACTTCGACCGCCTGCTCGCCGCCGAGACGGTGGCCCTGGGCCTGATCGGTTTCTTGATGTTGCGGTCCAACACGGCCGAAGATCGGTTCTACGTCGATGCGGCGCTCGGCCTGGCGCTCTTTTCGTTCGTCGGTGCGGTCGTCTTTGCGGAATACCTCGAGCGAGGAGCAGACGATGAGTGAGCTGGCGGCGTTGGCCCTGGGTTGGCTCTCCGAGATTCTCGCCCTGGCGGGATCCATCTTCTTCCTGATTTCGGCGATCGGCCTTCTGCGCCTTCCGGATTTCTACTGCCGTGTCCATGCGCCGACCAAGGCAGCGACCCTCGGCGTGATTCTCCTCGGGCTGGCTTCGGTTCTCTCCAGTCTCGAACAGGGCAACCTGCTCTGGATCGAAGACCTGGCGATCGTCGTATTTCTCTTTCTGACGGTTCCCGTGAGCTCCCAGGTGCTGGCCCGAGCCAACCGTCGACACGACTCCAGAGCAGCCCGGGATCTGTCGATACCTTCCGAAGACTGAGCGCTCACCGCGAGGCGTCGGGTTCCGTCGGCCGGAAGATCACCCGTTCCCCCGTGGCTGCGTCGATCCCCTCGATCCTCGTTGGATTTCCGTCGTCGTCGAGCTCCACCAGGCCCAGGGCGCTGCGGTTGTAGAGCTCCACCGGCTCCCGCCCCTGCACTTGCCGCGGATGGATTTTCATCCGTCGGCGTCGGGTGAGCCAGTTCAGGGGCGAGCGGCTGCCGAAGAGCCACCGGTTGAGCCTCTCGAAGCCTGCCAGCAGGCGAGGAGGGAACTCGTTGCGAAGGCCGCTGCAGGTGATCTGCCAGATGTCGGGGCTATCCTTGCGGGAGCGCAGCTCGACATCGTAGGCGAGTGAGTAGTGCACGTCTCCGGAGAGAATGACGAAGCTGCCGGGGGTGGCCGGATTCTGGAGGATGTTGAGGATCACGCTCGCGGTGCCGCGATGTGCCATCCAGTTCTCGGCGTCCACCATCAGCGCCTGGCCGAAGTAGGTGAAGATCCGCTGGACGATTTCGATGACCTTGACTCCGAAGATGGGGGTCGGCGAGATCAGGATCACCGCGGGCTCGTTCACCAGCTCCTGCTGCAGGTCGGACAGAGCCTCCCAGTCCATCAGACCCGAGGGCCTGTGTGCATTCGTCTCCGACCCCCAGCGGTGGGTACGGGTGTCGAGGACGACGACCTTGGGCGTGGTGGGCAGGCTGTAGTGCCAGCCCCCGAATGCGAGGAGGCGGTCGATCATGGCATCTTGCCGGGGGCCGCCAGGATCCGCCTCCCAGGACCGCACGGCTTGCAGGAACGGCTCGTCGAAACGGGCCGGATCGTTGCCCCAGCCCTGGAAGAGCCAGTAGGCGAAGAGGGCATTGCCGAGGATCCGGCGAGAGAAGGGCTGCTCGTAGGCGGCCTCTTCCCAGGCTCGGGTGAGGTTCCAGTCGTCGCTGACCTCGTGGTCGTCGAAGATCATGGCGACCGGAAGGTGGGCCAGGGCCCGGGCGGCGCGGCCCACGCCGGCAGCGAACTCGGCGATCACCTCCAGCTCCGAGTCGAAACGAGCCCGGCGCTCGGGGTCCTGCATCGCTGCCGGAGCCGGTTCCAGTGAAACCAAGTCCCAGATGCGGGGCGACCAGACCAGGAGGTACATGGCCGTCATCTCGGCCAGGGTGATCAGGTGATTGTGAGCGGTGTCGGTGGTGAAGACGGGTTTGCGCACGCCGCCGAACAAGATGTCCGCGAGAGTCCGTCCGGCCCGGGTGTCGGGCAAGAGGAGCTCGCGCTGGTAGAACGTCCTGGAATCGGCGTAGAGGGCATCGCTGTCCGCCACCTCGGCCCCGGTGAGCCGCTCCGGGAACAGCTCCAGGCACTCCACGACCTGGTGGATGGCGTGGAGCATGGGGCCGGCCACGTCGTCGACATAGACCTGGTCTCCCGTGAGCGCCAGCAAGGCCGGGCGTCGGGCGGGATCCTCCTCCGCCCGGAGCAGGGCATCGGCCCGGGCCAGGCCGTCTCCTCCGGGATGGTGGGGCTTGCGGCAGGAGCCGTGCAGCAGCCTGCGAATCCGTTCGCAGACCACCACGTCGGGACGTTGGCGTCCCGCGTACAGGAGGTCGGGGGCCAGGTCTGCCAGTCCCTCCTCCCTCGACCCGTCCTGCGTCGTGAGCAGCAGGTCGTAGCCGATCCGTTCGCCGACGGGTAGCGGCGAATCCGGAGTCAGGTCGACGAGCTGGACGAAGGCTCTTCGTCCCAGGCGCACCCGGGGCTGGCACAGGTCTCCCGGGGCGACGCGGAGAAACGGCCGCGAAGAATCCTGTCGGAAGAGGGCGAGAGAGAAATCCAGAGGCCGCGAGGTCACCAGCCAGAGCACCAGTCGCCGAGGGGTGAGTCGGCGAACGATGGGACCGGCGAGGATCTCCGGAGGCGCTGGGGGCTGGCTGGACGCCGTCGCGGTCGATGCCATCAGCGGCCGCGCTCGGCGGCCTCGAGCAGGGCTTTCTTCGTCACCTTGCCGAGGGCGTTGCGCGGCAGAGCGTCGACGATGCGCAGCTCTCTCGGGACCTTGTAGGCGGCGAGGCGTTCTTTCGCCCAGGTACGCAGCGGCTCGAGGTCGAGAGACGCGTCGGCGGTGAGGACGACCACGGCGGTGACCCGCTGGCCCCAGTCGGGGTCGGAAACACCGATCACCGCACATTCGGCGATGGCGGGATGATCGAGAAGGGTGCTCTCGATCTCGAGGGCGGAGATCTTCTCGCCGCCGCTCTTGAGGATGTCGATGCTCTGGCGTCCGAGAATGGTGAAGATCCCGTCGCTGCGGGAGACGGTGTCGCCGGTCCGGAACCAGCCGTCGCGAAACGCCTCGCGGGTGGCCCGCTCGCGGTTCCAATATCTGCCGAACACACAGGGGCCCCGCACCTCGAGCTCTCCGGGATCGCCATCGGCCACCGGAGCGCCGGCCTCGTCGACGACCCGGACCTCGACCCCGGGAAGTGGAGAGCCCACGGTACCGGCTCGGCGAGAGCCGTGCAGGGGATTGGAGAGAGCCATGCCGATCTCGGTCATGCCGTAGCGTTCGAGCAGGGTGTGGCCGGTGATCTGGCGCCAGCGCTCGAGCACCGGCACCGGCAGGGCGGCCGAGCCCGAGACCATCAGTCGGAGCCTCTCGGCACCTTCGGACCAAACCCTACGATCTTGCGGCGGGGCAGCTTCCCAGGCGGAGATGAGGCGGCTGTAGAGGGTGGGAACGGCCATGAAGAGGGTGAGGCGACCCGAGGCGAGGTGCTCCCACACCCCTCGCGCGTCGAAACGGGGCAAGATGTCGACGGTGGCGCCGGAAGCGAGGGCGCAACAGAAGACGTTGACGATGCCGTGGGTGTGGTGCAGCGGCAACACCCCGAGAATCCGGTCCTCCGAGGACCAGGCCCAGGCCGTGGTCAGGGTCTTCACCTGGGCCTCGAGATTGGAGTGGGTGATCACCACACCCTTGGGTCGTCCGGTGGTGCCGGAGGTGTAGAGCAGGAGGGCTCCTTCGTCCGGCCGCGGAGATGACCCGGCCTCGACCGTTTCACTCGGTGGCTCGGAGAAGATTTCCGGCCCGATGAGGAGAGCTCGCGCCGAGCCGAGGTCGGGCAGCCGCCCGCGCAAGGTCGGATCGACACAGACCAGGGCCGCGCCGGTGTCTTCGAAGACATACGCGAGCTCCGCTCTGGGGTGGCTCAGGGCCAGGGGCACCGCGAGGCCGCCGGCCCGCCAGATACCCCAGAGGGTGGCGATCCAGGAGCGACCCGGCGGGAGCAGGAACGCAACCGGAGCGGCGCCGAGATCAGAGGTGGAGGCCGCGTTCCGAAGCTCTCGGGCGATACGAGCGGAGGCGTCGAGCAGCTGGCGATAGGTGCACTCACCTTCGGGGTCCGTCGCCGCGAGTGCTTCGGGGGCCTGCAGCGCGCCGCAGAGGAAATGGGGAGCTCGGCTCAACGAAGCTCCAGGCCGGTCAGCTCCTGCCCGCGTTGCTCGGGGTCCGGGAGCGCCAGCCCCGGGTCGGGAGGCTCCTCGTCCGGCCAGAGGTCGGCGCCGGTGAGCTCGAGCAGGCGACCGGCGAGGCTCAGGGAGCCCGAGGTGCCGAGCAGCAGCAGCAGAGCGCCGGCCAGGGCCGGCCACCACTGCAGCAGATCGAAGGGTAAGGGGTAGGCCAGCCAGGAGGCGAGGGCGATCCAGCCCCAGCCGATCACCAGACCGCCGAGAGCCCTCCAGCGGAACCTGCTGGCCAACGTCGAAGGAGCGGCCTCGGGTTCCGCCCCCGCGGAGATCTGCAGCAAGCACCAGCGGACGAGAGAAGGCGGCCCTCCGTGGCGGACCAACATCCGGGTCGCCAGGGCGAGCTCGCGTCGGCGCTGGTCGCGGCGCACGATGGCGGCGGAGAGCCCGAGAGCGAGGACCAGGGGCCAGTAGCGGGCCAGGGCTTCGATCTCGATGCCCACGGCGGCCAGAGCACCGCCGAGACGCCCGCGGCGCTCGGCGGCTCGGCCGGCGGCCTCGCGGCGCGCGGCGAGAGAGTCGTCGATCGCGCTGGCGAGGCTCCCGTGGCTGGAAAGGACCCGGGCGAGCTGGACGTCCCATTCGTCGAGAGCGCGCGGTCGGCGGAGCTCCTCCGCGGTCGCTGGCCACAGACCGAGGGCGAGCTGCAGGTCGCTCTCGGGAGAAGCCCACCAGTAGGCACGCTCCGGGGGAGAGAAGCCGAGATCGCGGGCCGCTCGCCGCAGCCCCGCCACGCCCCCCACCACGTCTTCCCAGATCCGCCGCGGCTCCGGCTGCCGACCCCGCAGGCGGGAGAGGGCAGCGGATGCCGCTTCGATCTCGGCTTCCAGCGGTGGCAACGCCTCGTCGTTCCACACCCGATCGAGCTCGGCGAAACGAGGAGCCAACAGGTCGTCTTCGACGATCGGCTCCAGCACGGTGAGGGCGGCGTAGCGGTTGGGGGAGCGGCTGAGGAGGTCGAAGGTGTCGGCGTCGAGACCGAAGGGGAGATCGTCCGGAGGAGCGATCGGCTCGGCGGACTCTTCCGAGGCCGCGAGACCCATTCGGGTGGCGAGGCCGAGCACGGCCTGCAGCTGTGCGAGATCCTGCTCGAGCTCTACGGTCAGGCGTTCGAGAGCCGGAGCGAGTGCGCGTCTCGCGGCTTCGCTGGCCTCTTCGAGATCGCTGCGGACGGCGGCCAGCTCCGCGGGCAGGGCTTCGAGTCGGTCGTCCGAAGGTGAGGTCGCGCCGGGATCGAGACCGGCAAAGGGAGCCAGGACGAGAATCTGGACCAGAAGGAGAAAAACGAAGGTGACGAGGACATGGCGACCATTGCGGTCGAAGCGCTCCTGGGCTCGGAGGAAGAGGGTCTGGAACGAGCGGCTGGCCATGTCGGTGCTGTGCGGCTTACATCGCGCGGTCGACTTCGACAGCGCTGCGTGGGAGCGGCGGAAGGGGTTCGGATTCCGGCCGAATCGACGCTGCCGTCGATTGTCACAGCTCCGTTTGCGGAATGCAAATGGCTCGCCCGGGGGTCCGAGCGAGTGGGGCGCCCGCTGCCGCGTCGACAGCGGGCGAAAGGAACACCGGAAGCGCTACTCGACGTCGATCCGTTGGCCGGTGCTGGTACCGGTCACGGTGGCGACGGGGGTGCCATCGAGAGTTTCGATCCGGGTCTCGAAGGCGCTGGTGTAGGTCTGGCCGTCCTGGCCGACCTCGTAATCGCTGTTGTTCGTCGCCCGGAGATTGGCGTTGCCGTCGGCATCGAAGATGAAGAAGATCAGGGTCGAAGCGAAGCTCCGAGAACCGGTCTTCTTCCAGGTGCCGTGGGCCACGCTGAGCCCGTTGGAGGGGGGGGTCGAAACCAGGGTCTTGTCTTTGTGGAACGAGACCAGCAGCTCGTTGGTGTCGCCACTGCCATCGGTCACGGAGACCGCCTGCCAGCTTCCGATCAGCTTGTTTCCGCCGTCGGCGAATGCGGGTGCCGCGAGAAGGGTCAGGGCCAGCACGAGGAACAGAGAATGCGAAGAGAAAATCGAGGATGGATGTCTGTGCATGATTTGTATCTCCAAAGAAATCGCGGAATAAGAATCTTCTCGGGACCGTAGGTCGAGGCCGCCGGCCTTCGATCCAGCTACGAGTGGGGGCGGCTCCGTTCGTGTGCCTCCTGGTGCTCTGGGCACGACCTCCTTTGTCGGCTCGGGGGAACTGAACACATGGAGCTCGGGTGTGCTGGGGGTCGCCGAGTCCGCTCGAATCGATACCATCGATCGTCGAAGAGGCGTGTTACGGCGGGCATTACGGGTGGGCCCGAAGCTTCGAAGGGAGGGAATTTGATCAATGGGCGACTCGTATCTCGCTCGTTCTCTCCGAAGGTCCAGGTTTGTTGGCCAGGAGGAAAAGGTGGCGTGCCCCTCGAATCTCCGACCCCCAGGCCCGGGGCGGCCGGCCGACCGCGGTGGGATATGAGACACTGAGGGCGGATTGGAGACCATGCGAGACATCGAAGACGACCCGAAGATGGAGGCGCCGCGCCAGACGGAGCCGGTGGGCCGAGAGCGAGTCTCGGTATTGCGGGGGGCAACGCCGGAGCCCGATTGGGTGGTGGTGGAGGAGCCCCTCGAGATCCGACTCGGTGGCGAGCCCTTCGTGGTGACTTTGCGAACCCCCGGGAACGATCTCGAGCTCACGGCCGGCTTCCTGTTCACGGAAGGGGTAATCGATGGCCCGCAAGATCTCGAATCCCTGGAGCCTTGTCGCGACCCCCTCGCCTACGATCCCGACAACATGGTCACGGTAACCCTCGAGCCGGTAGCGAACGAGCGCAAGGAACGGCTCGAGAAGGCGCGTCGCGATCTCACCGCAGTGGCTGCCTGTGGCCTCTGCGGCAAAGGCCGCCTGGAAGATGTGTTCCAGCGCTTGCCCCAGGTTCGTTCCATGGACCGCGACCTGGCGTTTCTGCAAACCCTGCCACGGCGGATGCGCCGGCACCAGTCTCTCTTCCAGGAGACCGGAGGGCTGCATGCGGCAGCGCTCTTCTCGGCCCGAGGCGAGCTGGTGGTGGTTCGCGAAGACGTCGGCCGCCACAACGCCGTCGACAAGGTCATCGGCGAACGCCTTCTGGCCGGCCGCCTTCCTCTGGAAGAGCACATCCTGGTGGTCAGCGCCCGCGCGGGCTTCGAGATCGTCCAGAAAGCCGTGATGGCGGAGATTCCGATCCTGGTGACGGTCGGAGCGGCGTCCAGCCTGGCCGTGAGGTTGGCGCGAGACCACGGTCTGGCCCTGTACTCCTTCGTCAGTGAAGGTCGCGGCCATCGCCATCTCTAGACCCCAACAGTTCCCATCCACAACGTCCCCACCCCTTCAGCGATTCTGCGAGAGAATTCAGGCGCGAAAGCTCGGAGCTCCGGATTTCGGCAGGGTGTGATCGGAAACTCGCGACCGTTGCCGAGAAAGGCTCTCGAGTCGAGGCCTGGAAGAGATAGCTCTAGAAAAATTGCACGGATAGCGCTAAAATTCTTTGAATATGAAGAATATGGCGCGAATCAAAAGCTCAGCATTGCATGAGGTGGCAGCCCATCTGGGGCGCGACGAGCTGGAGCAGGCCGTCGAGAACGGGCTGGAGTCTCCGCAGCTTCGGCAACGACTGCTCATCCACCTCGGAAGATCCTGCGCTGTTTGCGAAGAGCGTGTCCGAGACCTCGCAGAGAGCCGTGCCAGGCAGGTGGATCCCTCTGCGATCTCGGTTCGTGATCCCCTCCTGGGGGCGCTCCTCCGTCGGCTCCAGGTTCTCGGGAACGGTCTCGAACCGGGAGCCCTGCGGCCCGTTCACGAATTCTGGGCACGGTTTCAAGGTCGGCCCAAGGCCTTCTTGCGCCTGATGTTGGAGGAAGGGCGGCACGTGAATCTCGAGGGGTTGGTGGAACCGACCGTCGAGCTGGTGGAAGACGAGCGGAGAGATCTGGAGCAATGGTCTCGGCTCGAAGCGGTGGGGGGATCGCCTCCCGATGCGGCGTCGGATCTGCTCGGCCTCTGCCGGGTCCACCTGGCCGACGAGCTGATCCATCGCGGCGACCTCGCAACGGCTGCGGAGCAATGCCGGAGGGCCGGCGAGATTCTGGCGAAGGGCAGCGCCGGTGCGGTGCTGGCCGGCATGGCCGACGCACGTCGTGATCTCGACGATGACATCCGGCGGGCGCAAGATCTCGGGAACGAGGGGCTCGAAATCCTCGCGACACGGCTGGAAGTGGAGGCCGAGCTGGCGCTCGCGCGCCGGCTTCCCTGGCGGGCACTCGACGCCCTACAAGCGGCAGAACGGCTGCTGGCCTACTGCACCATCCCGGGTCGCGTGGCCGAAACCCGGGTGCGTAGGGCGTCGGTCCTGCTGCAGCTCGAAGACTCCCGAGGAGCGAGGGATTTGCTGATCGGGCTGCAGGACGAGATTCGGGCCTCCGGACACACCCGCCTCCGGCTCGAAGGGGTTCATCAGCTGGCGGCAGCGGAGGTGCAGGAGAATCGATATTTCGAAGCCTGGGCCCTGCTCGATCAGAACGAAGCTCTCTACCGGCTGTCCGCCGGCGAGTGGATGCTCGCCCAGCGGGAGTGGATGTTGGGGCTGATCGCGCTTCATCTCCAGGGGTTCGGAGAGGTCGCCGCTCGCCATCTGCTCCGGGCCTCGAGAGATCTCTGGCGGCTGGGCTCGGAAGACGAGGCCTTCCAGGTTCTCGATCCGCTGATACGAATCTATCTGGAGCAGCGGAACGCAGCTCTTCTCGACGCATTGAGCCCCCAGATCGAAGGGCTTCTGGGCTCCGAGCGCTGGAGCCAGCCCATGGAGCGCAATTTGCGTCGAACCCTGCGTCGGGCCGAGAAGCTCGGTCTCGACCTGCCGTCTCTGAAGATCCTCCTCGGCTGGGAGCCTCCATCCGGCAGCGTGCACTGAGCCGTTGCCGGGCTCTGTGATAGCTTGGGTGTACGAGTCCCTGACATCGGCACCCGAGATTCTCCCGTAACTTTCGCAGTAGATACCGCGAGGTGCCGAGATTCACCCGTCACCTCCAACCAGTCGAGGCGCCATGTCGTTGACGAAGGGTCTGGGTCGGCTCGAGCTCGGGCCCGACGCAATTTCCGGTTTGCTCCTGATCGCCAGCGCGATGCTGGCACTGCTTGCTGCCAACGGCCAATGGTCACAGCTCTATGCCGGCCTGCTCGATACACCACTGACGGTGAAGATCGGTGATTCGGGTCTCGAGAAACCCCTCTTGCTGTGGATCAACGACGGCCTGATGGCGATTTTTTTCCTGTTGATCGGTCTCGAGGTTCGTCGGGAGATGAGTGACGGCAGCCTGGCCAGTTGGAGCCAGCGCACCCTTCCGTTCGTCGCCGCTCTGGGAGGAATGTTGGTTCCCGCGGTTTTCTTCATCGCCCTCAACTTCGGGGATCCGGTCGCCATCGACGGTTGGGCGGTACCGGTCGCCACGGATATCGCTTTTGCCCTGGGGATTCTCGCGCTGGCAGGGGATCGGGTGCCGGGAGCCCTGAAGGTCTTTCTGCTGGCACTGGCGATTTTCGACGATCTGGGGGCGATCCTGATCATCGCTCTGTTCTACTCCAAAGATCTGTCGACCGCTTCCCTGGGCCTGGCGGCCGGAACCCTGGTGATTCTCGGACTCATGAATCGGCTGGGGGTGCGCGACATCATCGCGTATCTGCTGGTAGGCCTCGCCCTCTGGGTTTTCGTCCTGAAGTCCGGCGTACACGCCACTCTCGCGGGTGTGGTGCTGGCCTTCGGCATTCCCTATGGCGGCAAATCTTCGCCAGCCTACAAGCTCGAGAAGGCCATGCACGGCTGGGTGTCGTTCTTGATCCTGCCGGTCTTCGCGTTCGCCAACGCCGGAGTGAACCTCGAAGGTCTTCGCCTCGCCGATCTCGGGAAGCCGGTCACTCTGGGGGTGATCCTCGGCCTGGTGCTCGGCAAACAGATCGGGGTGTTCGTCTTCTCGTGGCTGGCGGTGACGCTGGGGTTTGCGAAACGTCCGCAGGGAGCGAACTGGGCGCAGGTCTATGGCGTCGCCACCCTTTGTGGCGTGGGCTTCACCATGAGTCTCTTCATCGGCTCCCTCGCCTTCGAGCACCTTCCCAACCCGGAGCTCCTGACCGCCAACCGCCTCGGCATCCTGGTGGGCTCGGCGATTGCCGGACTCCTCGGCTACGCCCTGCTGCGTTTCGGACCTTCGAGCCGCTAGTGGGCTGAAACACTCGATCTGCTAGCGCCAGAGCGGCTTCTGCCGGGCCTGGTGGCGTTGCGCTTCCTCGAGAGAGCCCCGCGATCCCCTTGTCGGCGCGCCTTGCCAGCCACGACGGGCTCTCGCTCCATCACCAACCAATTCCACGGGCTGCTAATTCTACTTTGTCCGATGCAACTCGCGAGGTCGAGTCGGCGTTCCTTCCGCCAGGTCTCGAAGGGTCGCGTCGGCTGTGAGCGGCTCCGAGCTCT
>CAZMEL010000118.1:0-21948 GCA_964565225.1 uncultured Thermoanaerobaculia bacterium
AGTCACGTGCGGTGCCAAGGCCTCCTCGACTCCGCTGCCGTCCTCGAGCGCCCGGGGCGAGGAAGCCGCTTCGAACAAGGGAATGCGGAAGACGAAGCGGGCCCCCTGGCCGGGCTTCGACTCGACCCAGATCCGCCCGCCGTGCAGCTCCACCAGCTGGCGAGCGACGGTCAGACCGAGCCCGGTGCCCTCGAAGCTGCGGGCCACCGAGGCATCGGCCTGCTCGAAAGCCTCGAAGATTCGCAACCGAGCCTCGGCGGCGATCCCGGGCCCGGTGTCCTCGACCCGGATCTCCACCACGTCTCCGTCCACCTCCGCCGCGACGACCACCCGTCCTTGCTCCGTGAACTTCACCGCGTTGCCCACGAGATTGTGCAGAATCTGCTGCAGCCGATCTTCGTCGGCGGCGATCGCCGGCAGGTCGACCGGCACGAGGTTCTGCAGGGCCAGGGAGCCGGTATCGGCCAGCGGACGGATCAGAGTGAGGACCACGTCGACCGCCGAGCGCAGGTCGACCGGCCGTGGATCGAGCTCCAGGCTCTGATGCCGCAGCTTCGAAAAATCGAGGAGGTCGTTGACCAGGCGGCTCAGGCGCCGGCCGCTCGAGGCGATCATCTCCAGGTCGGCCTGCATCTCTTTCGGCACCGAGCCCTGGGCCCCTTCGAGCAGCGACTCGGCGAGCCCGGTCATGCCGTAGAGAGGAGTCCGCAGCTCGTGGGAGGTGTTGGCGAGGAATTCGTCCTTGAGCTGGTCGACCCGCCGCAGGCGTTGCCCCGCCGCTCGTTCGCGCTCGGCGACCTTCCGTTCCTGATCCGCGATGGCCCGTTCCTGCTCGAGGCGTTTCCGCTGCTGCCGGGAGTAGAGGCCGATGGCCCCCAATGCGAGCAGGGCATAGCCTCCATAGGCCCACCCCGTGCTCCACCAGGGCGGCAAGACCGTCAGCCCGAGGGTCGCCGCTTCCTCGCTCCAGACCCCGTCCTTGTTGCTGGCCTTCACCCGCAACCGGTACTTGCCCGGAGCCAGGTTCGAGAACTGGAGATACCGCTGGCGGGCCTCGAGAGGCACCCACTCGTCGCCAGCTCCCTCCAGCTGGTAGAGGAAGCGGTTTTTGGCCGGCGCCGCGAAATGCAGGGCCGCCAGCTCGACACCGAACACCCCGGCGTCCGGCCCCAGCTCGACGTGCTCGGCCCGCTGAATGGCCACCTCCAGGGGAGATTCGGGGTCCCAGGCCCTGGGTCCCATCGAACGATCCTGCAGGCGGAAGTCGGAGAAGGCCACCTGCGGCGGATGAGGATCGTCCGTGATTCTCTCGGGATAAAAGGCCGACAGACCGCGCCAGCCGCCGAAGAACATCTCTCCGCTCGGGCTCCGGAACTCGGCCTTGGTGCTGAAGGCATTGCCCTGGAGGCCGTCGTGGCGATCCCAGTTCCGGATCTCTCCGGTCGTCGGATCGAATCGGCTCAGGCCGTGGTTGGAGGAGAGCCAGAGCCGACCCGTGCGGTCTTCCAGCAGGCCGCGAACCTGTTTGCCGGGAAGCCCGTCGCGCCGGGTGATGCGGCGTCTCACCTCGCCGTCGGGCCCGATCTCCGCCAGGCCATCGGCCGTGCCGGCCCAGAGCCCTCCGGCGGAATACCAGTGCAGGGCGACCACGAAGCCGGGGCGCCCCTGTGCGTACAGCGACCGGATCTCCGCCGGCCGGCCCTCCTCCGATCCCGGCAGGCGATGGAAGAGACCGGTGCCCAGGCTGCCGAACCACAACCCACCATCGGGATCCTCCACCATGGAGACGAAAGAAGAGCTGCCGAGAGCTTCCGGCTGCGACTCGTCTCGCGGCAGACGGACGATGGCCCCGGAATCGGGATCACGAACGCTCAACCCTCCACGAGTGCCGATCCAGAGGCGACCCGTGCGATCTTCGAGCAGCTTCTGGACGTCGTCGTGGGTCAGGGTCGCCGGCTCGGAGGGATCGTGCCGAAAGTGCTCGAATCGCCCCGCTTCCCGGTCGAGCCGGCTGAGACCACCGCCGTTGGCCCCCACCCAGATCGTGCCGGCGCCGTCTTCGTAGACCACCGAGATCGACCCTTCCTGCAGGCTTCCCGAATCCTCGGGATCGTGGACAAAGTGCTCGACCTCGTCGCGGTCCCGGTCGTAACGATCGAGCCCCTGGGGGCCGAAGGCGATCCACAGGCTCCCTTCCCGATCTTCGACCACCGACCACACATCGAAAGCCGCGAGGCTCGAGGCCCGCCCCTTCTGGCTGCGAAAGGTGACGAATTGCTCGCGCCCACGATCCCAGAACGACACCCCGTCGAGGGTGCTCATCCACAACACTCCGGTGCGGTCTTCGAACAGGTCGTAGACCGTGTCGTGGCTGATGCTCGAAGGGTCCGAAAGAGCGTGCTGGTGGCGCACGAAGCGATCTCGCGTCGAGTCGTAGGTCGAGAGGCCGTTCTCGGAAGCCACCCAGAGGACACCGGCAGAGTCCATGTGCAGATCGTGGATCAGGCCTCCGCTCAAAGTGCCCGGGTCGGCCGGATCGTGCGCGAAACGGGCGATCCTCTCGCCATCCGGTGTCAGGTGGAAGACCTCGGACTCCACCGCCAGCCAGAGATCCCCTTCGACCCCTCGCTTCACTCGCCAGACCATCTGCTGATCCAGCTCTGGCAGAGGCACCTTCCTCGGAGCTCCGGTGGGGAACTCGAGAACGTAGAGACCCGCGCTGGTGCCGATCCACAGCCCCGGTCCCTCTCCGTCTCGCTCCAGGCCCACCACCCGCAGATCGTCGAGCGGGCTTCGTCCGACACCGGCCGTCTGCGGCTCGAACGAGCCGGTCTCCCGATCCCAGATCTCCAGTCCCCGGTCGGTCCCGACCCAGAGAGCGCCATCGCCACGCTCACAGAGCGTCAGGACCGCCGGCTGGCCCGAGGCCTCGATCCCGGGACGCAGGCGCTCGAAGCCATCGATGTCGGGATGCAGGCGAAAGAGACCCGAGCTCGCCGTGCTCACCCACAGACTGCCCGTCGAGTCGGTGAACAGGAAACGAATGCTGCTCTCCGGCACCGCCCGGGAATCGTCCGGGGCATAGTGGTACGTCTCGATCGAGTGACCGTCGAAGCGATCGAGGCCCTCCCCGGTCACGAACCACAGAAAACCGGCGGCGTCCTGCCCGGCGGCGTAGATCTCGGGCCCGGAGAGGCCGTCTTCCGGAGCCAGGCGGGCGAAGCGAAGGGCTCCTTCGAGGCCATGGGCCGTCGAGCCGGCCAGCAGGGCCGAGCTCAAGAGCAGAAAAAGAAGCTCACGCCCGATCCGCGCGCACCCGTACCGAGAAGCGACCTCCTTGTGTCGCTTGCACCACCCTACAGCTGCGAGAGAGCGTTTTGTCATCTGGCCCCAGAGGAACTCGGAGTGTCGGACATGCACTCCACCATCCCACAATACTACCGCGGATTTCTGAATCCACCCGATGCAGGGATATGCTGCCGAGCGTGGCCGGCAGACCGGCACCTATCGTCGACCAGCCCCACTCTGCGAGAGTTTGCGTGTAGACGCGACGGAGCCGATGAGCTCACCTTCTGGGCTTGGCACGGCCTGCCGTGCCGACGATGGAATCGAGCTTTTCCGTCACTTCGGCGTCTAGCAAACGAGATGGAACCAGATGCGCGAGGCGATGATAGTCGGTCTTTCGCATCAGGTTCGGTAGATCTTGGCGGCTGAAATAGTCCCGAAAAACCAGATCCAAGAATTCATCGCTCGCCTTGGTGTCGTTCCAGAATCGGTGCTCCATATCTCGCAGCGCGGCTGGTGGTACCTGGTCGGAGATACACTCCTCCATCAGGTCTCCCAGGCGTTTCTTCTCCGAATCGACGAAGAGCGGGCCAGCGGCCGAAGATTCCGCCTGCTCATGTGCGTAGGCAATCAAGACTTCCGGAAACGCCAGGTAGCTCTCGATCTCCCTCCGCTGCCACATCGCAACCAAGAGGTCGTCCCCCCGATCCGGAGCCGGTTGATCTTGCCGATCGAGAAGAACCATTCCCACCAGGTCGTTCTTTGCTTCCTTGAGTCCAAAGAAGTGCTCCTCGGCCTTCGACCTGTGATTCCCGATATATTGAACGAACGGGCGTTCGAGAGCGTCTTTCGCCGGGTGATCCACGATCCGCGCGAAGGCCCGTAGAGTGGCCAGATCTGTCGAGCCTTCCAGGTATAGAACCCAACCGGTTTGCTCCGCTTGGTGATAACTCTCGAAACCGAGAAGCTTGAGTGATTTTGCGACCTGGGTGCCTCGATCATCGATGCGATGCGGAGCACCGACAAATGCGAGCACCACGTCACGATCCGCCGCCTCGTTGAGCAAGATCTCGGAGTGGGTAGCGATCAGGAGCTGTCCGTTCCTGCGTTGCAAGAGATCCGTGAGGATCTGGTAGAGCTGGCGTTGCCGTAGGATTTCGAGATGGGCATCCGGCTCGTCGAGAAGCAGGACAGCTCCTCGATGCAGAATGCCATAAGCCAAGAGCAGCAGGGTCTGCTGGAATCCCCTGCCGGCCGCAGACAGGTCGAGATTCAACCCAGAAGCCTCTCGGTACGACACCACTACCTCGCCCCGCTCTGGAATGTATTCCGGAGGGGCCAGGGTTACTCCGAAGAGCCCTCTCAAGGTCTCGACCAGCTCATGCCACTCCAGCCCACCGTTCTGAGAATCCCTCTCGTAGATCTGATGACAGAGGTTTCGCAAGACCTCTGCCGTGCGCCCTTCCCCCAACCGGACCTGTACCGCTCCCGGATCGAGTCGAGTTTCGTTCGCTACGAGCCCCGACATCGGTGGCAGATAGGCGAGATTTGTCGAAAGGGCTTCTTCCGGAATCCCCATATCGGCAGCGGCTCCGGTACCGCGTAGAGGGCGGCAGTAGATCGACTCCGAGTTTCCGAAATCGAACTCCAATGGGCAGTGCCATCGCCGGCCGTCGGTTACGCCAAAGACTTCGATCTCGATCCGGATGTTCTGGGTCCTGCGACCGGAGCTCGTAGTCTCCACCCTCCTCAAATGTAGATCCCGCCACAGATAGTGGGCTTCTGGAATGGGTAGGTTGATGAGGTCTCTTCGATTGATGGCGACACCGGTTCGTTTGCGAGCGCCGGAGCCCTGTCTCTTCTCGTGCCAACGCCGTACACCGAGCTCCCACAGGGAGAGCGCCTGGAGGGCCGAGGTCTTCCCGGAATTATTGGGACCCACGAAGAGCACAGTCTGCCCAAGCTCCAACTCGACCTCTTCGAATCTCTTGAAGTTCCGGACTATCAGGCGTTCGAGCATATTCTCTTTATATCAGCTCGGCCTCGAGATCAGCTCGGGCTCAATGGGCTCTCCACCATCGGGTTCTCTCGCCAAGAAGCTCTTCACCGGGGAGCCACGGCGGGCTCCCTCTCGAGCCCTCTTCGAGCTGAGCGCGCACGGTTCTCCAGGGGCAGGAGGACGTGGTAGAGAAACTCGTGGACCGGCGTCTCGACTCCGGTCTCTCGACCGAGGCGCACCACCGCTCCGTTCTGCGCCTCGAGCTCGGAGGGGCGCCCGTCCATGATGTCGCGCTGCATGGAGGCGGTGGCGGATTCCGGCAGGCTGTCGATGAACGCCATGGTGCGCGCCACCAGATCGTCGGCGAGAGGAATGCCCCGGGCCCGGGCCACGGCGTGGATCTCCAGCATCGAGCGCTCGAGGAGACGGCGGGTCTCTGCGGTCGTCCGCAATTCTCCGAGGGGTACCCGGGTCGCGGCCCCAAGACCGCTGACCGCACAGATGAAGAGAAACTTCTCCCACATCGTGGCCTGGATGCTGGCCGGAATCTCGGCCTCGATGCCGGCTGCCTTCAGAGCGTCGCGCAGGCGTTCGGTCCGCTCCGAGGGTCGATCGTCGAGCTCTCCGAGAGCGATGGTCGGCTCCGCGCCGAGATGCTCGATCCGCCCCGGTTCCTTCACCTGGGAAATGATCTTGCACATCCCGCCGAGTACTCGGTCGGCTCCCAGCTCGGCCGCCAGCTGAGCGGGGGCATCGACCCCGTTCTGCAGCGGCAGGGCGCAGCCGCCCGGAGCCAGCGCGGGAGCGACCTGCCGGGCCACGTCCGGCACCTGCCAGGCCTTCACACCTACCAGAACCACGTCCACCGGTCCGAGCCGCGAGACATCGTCGCTCGCTTCGACCTCGGGCAGGTGCAGGTCGCCGAGAGGGCTGGTGAGAAACAGCCCGTCGCGGCGAAGGGCTTCGAGGGTTCGTCCCCGGGCGAGGAACGCCACCTCCTCGCCGGCCTCGGCCAGCCGGCCTCCGAAGTACCCTCCTACCGCTCCGGCTCCGACGACGAGAATCCGCATGGCTCTGATCTCCTGGTTGTTCAAGGCGCGAGGACGATCTTACCCGGGCCGCCGCGACCTTCCGCAACCACCCGATGCGCGGCCGGCGCCTCGGCGAAGGGGAAGACCCGGGCCACCACGGGCTGCAGCCGGCCCGCGGCCATACCTTCGACCAGCGCTCCGTGGATCGATGCCATTTCCGCTTCACCGGCATTGGAGAGGGAGAAGCCGCGGATCGTGAGATCCTTGACCAGCGCCTCCCGCGGCTGGATCTGTACCGGTCCGCGGCAACCGACGATCACCACTCGTCCACCACGAGCGGCGACCTGCAGGTCATTGCCCAGGTTGACGTGGGCCGCCATCTCGAGAATGCCATCGACCCCGCGGCCGTCGGTCCACTCCCCGAGCTCGTCGAGGTATCCCGGCGCACAGTGGTCGAGCGCCCGTTCGGCACCGTGCGCACGAACCAGCTCGCGGCCTTCTTCGCTGCTCGCAGTTCCCACGACTCGCACCCCCGCGGCCGCCGCCAGCTGCACTGCGGCGATACCGACCCCGCCGCTGGCCCCGTGGATCAGCAACGTATCACCGGCTTTCATCTCCGCCTTGTGGAACAGGGCGCGGTAGGCCGTTGCGTAGGGCACCCCCACCGCCGCGCCCTGGGCGAAGGAGATTTCGTCGGGCAGTGGATACACCTGCGTGATGGGCTTGGCCGCCAGGGTCGCGCTGCAGCCGGTCAGGGAGCCGCCGGCCGCGCCGGCCACGTAGACCCGGTCGCCTTCGCGCAAGTGCTCGATCCCTGCGCCGGTTGCGACCACGATCCCTGCGCCGTCTCCCCCGGGAATGTAGGGGAGCTCCGGCAGGCGCTCGTAGGCGCCCGAGCGGACATAGGTATCGACCGGGTTCACCCCCGCGGCTTCGATCCGCACCAGCACCTCTCTCGGCCCCGGCGTTGGATCGGGAAGCTCTTCTTGCCGCAAGACCTCGGGATCTCCGAACTGGCGAACCACGATGGCACGCATGATCTACCTCATTTCTCTTTCGCATCGGCCGAGGCATTCGGTCTCCGTCTTCAGGTGGGTGGCGCGAGACGGCGAGCCATCCACAACACCAGGATGCCCCGCAGGCTCCACGCCAAGGTGCGGACCCAGTTCGAGGTCACCAGGAACCGGTGCGCCGCAGGATCGAAGCCCCGGGCCAGGATGCCGTGTTGGGGAACCTGCAGGAACGCGGTCGAGAGCCACACGACTCCCACCAGGGCCAGGCCGGCCCATGCCGACCAGGACGGAATCGCCGCGGGCCTCTCGGCCACCAGCCAGAGCGCGGACAAGAGCTCGGTGAGCATGCAGGGGATCACCACCCAGCGGATGGCGTTGGAATGGCCGGCGTGGTAGCGCACGAAGCTCTGATCGCCGACCTGGGCCATCAGCGGGTATTGCACGAGCTGGATGGTCCAGATCAGGCCGACCATACAGAGTGTGGAACCGAGGTGCAGGAGGAATAGAGTCTTCATCGCGGGTCGTCTCCGGGCCGATCTCTCGATCATACGCATCGATCGGGGCCGTGGCCAGGCAGTTCGATTCCCTCGCGGAAAAGGATCGAAACTTTTTCGAGATTCGATGAGAGGTTTTGCGGACGTTTCCGGCGTTAGGGAATGACAGCACACATCCAATGCTGGATCGGAGACGATCCCGGCCTTCCGGGCCGACTTTTCACGAAGGAGAGCTCCATGAGCCACGCGTTTCGCCTTCTCACCCTCTCGCTCCTCTGCCTCGCCGCCGCCACGAGCCCGGCCCTCGCCGCCGGCTCCTGCCCCGCCGACATCGACGGCGACGGAACCGTCGGCGTCGGCGACCTGAACCAGATCCTCGGCACCTGGGGCACCGCCGATGCCCGCGCGGATCTCAACGGCAACGGCATCGTCGGCCAGGCCGACCTCGACACCCTCTTCGACAACTGGGGAGCTTGTGTCACCTGCCCGGCCGACCTCGATGGCGACGGCCAGGTGAACCAGCGCGACCGTAAGCTCCTGGAGCAGGCCTACGGCACCGACTGCAGCGCCAATCTCGGCCGCTTCGACGACGTGGGTGACTACGACCTCGAGATTCTTCTCACCTCCTGGACGGGCAGCGCCGATCCCGACGCCGACCCGCGGGCGGATCTGAACGGCGACGGCGCGGTCGACACCAGCGACCTCAATCTCCTCTTGAGTCAGTTCGGCACCGATTGCCGGGCCGATCTCAACTCCGATGGAGCCGTGAGCACCGACGACCTCTGGTCCCTGCTCGGCTGTTGGGGCGCCTGTCCCTGAGCCCGAGTGGATAACGGCTCGGTCCGACCCCGGATCGAGCCCTCGCGTTCTCTACCGACGCGGGGTGTTGCCGGCGAGGCTCGCCGGCAGCTCCCCGCTTTCGGCCGTTGACGAGAAACACTTCTTTCCGCACCGAGGTGAACGACATGACACCCGAGCACCTGTTTCGAATCTTGATTCCCCTGGTCTTCGCCCTCCAGGCCAGCCACCTCTCCGCCGCTTGCCCCGCGGACCTGGACGGCGACGGCGGGGTCGGCCTGGCCGACCAATCCCTGCTCTTCGACCGCTACGGCCCGGTGGACCCGGACGACCCCGTGTCGGCTCGCCTCGATCTCAACGGCAACGGCTACATCTGCGGCTCGGATCTCGCGGTGCTGCACGGCCACTGGGGCGCCTGCCCCGTCTGCCCGGCCGATCTCGACCACAGCGGCGAGGTCGACGAGGCGGACCGCCAGGAGCTCGAGCTCCTTTCGGGCCGTGAGTGTCGGTCCGACCTCGACCGATCCGGCGTGGTGGGAGAGCACGACCTGGAGATCCTCCAGCTGGCCATGAGCGGAACCCAGGAGCTGCCCCACCCCGACACCGATCCGCGGGCCGATCTCGACGGCGACGGGCTCTACGACGAGGCCGATCTCGATCTCCTGCTCGCCGACTTCGGCCTCGACTGTCGCGCGGATCTCGACCACAACGGCCGGGTCGACACCGGAGATCTCTGGCTGTTGCTCGGTGCCTGGGGGCCATGCCCTGCCGTCCAGGATCCACCGTGGCCGGTTTCCGCCATCGAAGGACGTCCGCCCGAGCAATGTGACCCCAAGGGCTGAGCTCAGAGGCCCGGACCCAGGTTCTCGAGGCGAGCTCTGGCCTCCCGGGTGCGGTGGTGCTCGGCACCGAGCCGTTCGGTGAGCGCGCCGAGGCTCTGCTCGAGAAGAGCCCGCGCCGCGTCGTCCTGGCCCAGGGCCGCCAGGATCTCCCCGAGCACACTGCGGGTGCCGGCCAGCCGCCAGTGATCCTCCGGGAGGCTCTGGCGTTGGATCCGCAGCGCTTCCCGTACGAGGCTCTCGCCGCCCGCCGCGTCTTTTTCGGCCAGGTGCAACCGGGCCAGCTCCACCAGGGAATAGGAAACCACGAGGTGCTCACCGCCCAGCAGCTCCTGGCGCATGGCGAGCCCTTCTTCGAGCAGCGCCCGGGCTTCGGGCAGGCGCCCTCGCTCTCTCTCCAGAGCCCCCAACAGGTTGAGGCTGTTGGCCACGGCCCGATGTGGCTCCCCCAGAGCGTTGCGCCGGTGCTCCAGGGCTCGCCGGAAGAGGGATTCCGCCTCGTCGTGGGCTCCGCGCTCCTGGAGCACCAGGGCCAGGGTGCTCCAGCTGGTGGCGATCGCCGGATGCTCGGGTGGTAGGAGCTCGAGATTCAGGGCCAGAGATTGCCGCAGCAGCTCTTCCGCGGCTTCGAGGTTGCCCTGGTTGCGCAACAGCTCGCCCAGGTTGTGGCGGTAGATCGCCACGTCGGCGTGCTTCTCCCCGGCCGCCCGGATCCCCACGTCGAGAGCCCAGCGGTACAATTTCTCGGCCTCATCGAAACGCCCCAGATCACGCTGCAGAAGGGCGAGGTTGCTGAAGGTTCGCGCCACCTGGAGATGGTCTTCGCCGAGCAGAGCTCGTCGCAGCTCCAGCGTGTCGCGGTAGAAGGTCTCGGCCGCCGCGTAGTCGCCCTGGAGCCGGCGCAACCCGGCCAGATCCTCGTAGCTGGCAGCCACTTCGACCGAACGTTCACCGAACTCGCGCCGACGCATCTCCAGGGCCTCGCGAAACAGGAGATCGGCGGTGTCGTAGTCTCCTCCCTGCCGCGAGAGATTCCCTACCCGATCGAGACTGGCGGCGATCTCCGCCGCTCCCGGGGGCAGAACGCGGCGCCGGATCTCCAGGGCCTCGCGCGCCAGGGGTGCGGCTTCTTCGTAGAGCCCGAGGTTCGAGTAGGCCTGGGCCATGGTGTCCATCAGGGTCGCCAGCAGCTCCGGCTGATCTCCGAGCTCCCGCCGAATCTCTTTCTCCCCCTCGTCGAGCAGCTGGCGAGCCGAAACCGCTCCACCGGTCAGCTTGTAGGGATCGGCGAGGCGGAAGAGCTCCACCAGGAACTCCGACACCCGGTCGGCCCGGGCCTGCTCGGCCCGCGCCTTGCGCGCCTGCCAGCTGGTGGTGACGATACCCGCAATCAGCGAGGCGAGCACCAGGAGCGCCGCGGCCACCGCCGCCTTGTGGCGCCCCAGGAGCTTGCTCATCCGGTACCCCAGGGAGTCTCCCGAGGCCACCACCGGCAGACCTTCGAGACACCGGCGCAGATCGTCGTCGAGAGCTTCGACCGAACCGTAGCGACGGCCCGGATCCTTGTGCAGCGCCATCAGCACGATGTTGTCGAGCTCGCGGGAGAATCGGGCTCTTCGAGAGCCCAAAAGGCCTCGCCGGCCCGCCGCCCGACCGCGCTCGGGGGAATCTCGACCGAGGCGTTGACTCGGCTTCTCGGGCGCCTGCTCGAGAATCGTCCGCTCGATGTCGCGGGGCCTACGGCTCTCGAATCGATAGGGCAGGCCACCGGTGAGCAGCAGATAGAGCAACACGCCGAGAGAGTAGACATCGCTCGCGGTGGTGATCACCTCGCCTCGTACCTGCTCCGGGCTCGCATACTCCGGGGTCATCGGCCCCGGGCCGGCCGCGGTAGCGGTCATCAGGCGGGGTACGTGGTCGGAGCCCAGCAGCTTGGCGACCCCGAAATCCAGGAGCTTCGGCGCTCCCTCGGCGGTCACCAGGATGTTGGTGGGCTTGAGGTCGCGATGCACCACCAGATTGCGGTGGGCGTGCCCCACCGCCGAGCAGATCTGGCGGAAGAGAGCGATCCGCTCGACCAGACCGAGATCCGCACGGTCGCAGAAGGCATCGATGGGCGTACCCTCGACGTACTCCATGATGAAGTACGGTCGCCCCTGGGGCGTGGCTCCGCCGTCGAGCAGGCGGGCGATGTTGGGGTGGTCGAGGCTGGCGAGGATCTGCCGCTCCTGCCGGAAGCGACGCAGCAGCTCGTCGCTGTCCATCCCCCGCTTCAACAGCTTGATCGCGACCTGCTGCTGGAACTCGTCGTCGGCGCGCACGGCGAGATAGACCGTGCCCATGCCTCCTCGACCGATCTCCCGCAGCACCCGGTAGGGGCCGATCCGTTCCTCGTTGCCCACCAAGTCGGGATCTCGGCCGAGCAGACCGGCCGCCGCTTCGAACACGGGCTCTGCGAACCAGGGGGCTGGACCCGCGTCGGCCCGGAGCAGGGAGTCCACCTCGGCTCGCAGGTCGCGGTCTCCACCGCAGGCTCGATGGAGGTATTCGTCCCGCGCATCCGGAGGCAGCTCCACCGCCTGCTGGAAGACTTTCTTGGTCCGCTCCCAGCGCCGGGAGACCACCCCCGAATCCGGCATCATCCCTTCGCCAGCTCCCGCTGCAGCCAGGCCAGGGCCATGCGTTGCTCGCGGAACACGGTGGCCGCCGAAAGGTCGAGCACCTGGGCGATCTCGTCGACCTTGAGGCCGCCGAAGAAACGCATCTCGACGATCCGGGCCTGCCGCCGATCGATAGCCTCGAGACGATGCAGGGCTTCGTCGAGCGCCAGCACCTCGAGATCGAGCTCCGGCTCCGCCGCCATCTCCTCGTCGAGCTGCACCTTCACCCCGCCTCCACCTCGTTTGGCCGCGCGGTGGCGTTCGGCGTGTTTCACCGTCACCCGCCGCATGAGCTGGGCCGCCACGCCAAAGAAATGGGCTCGGTTCCGCCACTCGACCCGGGTCTGGTCGACGAGTCGCAGGTAGGCCTCGTGCACCAGGGCCGTGGGCTGCAGGGTATGGCCCGAGCGCTCCCGCCGCATGTAGAGCTCGGCCATGCGCCGCAGCTCCTCGTACACCAGGGGCAACAGCTTCTCGAGGGCTTCACTGTCGCCGTTGTTCCAGTGCAACAGCAGCTCCGTCACCTCGGCCCGCATCTCGACTCTCCTTGCGCGATCCGGCTCCCGCGCTCCAGCCCGCGGGCTCCGGCTCGTAGCCCGTGGGCTCCCTGCTTGCGATGGTGGAAACAGCTTCCAGACTACCATGGCGTCTCCGGCGATCCACGGCTTCCGAAGGCTGAAACAACCTCCTTCGGGCAGCGTGGATCACCGCTCGGGCGCCGTGCGGGCCAGTGCTGCACGTCCCTCTGCTGGTCGGTCCTCAGGATCCGGAGATCCGGCTTCTGCGCAGGTCGGCATACGGCATGTCTGCTCCTTTCGGACGTGGGTGGGAAACGATTGCGATGGCTTCATTGCAACCGCCCAACCACCGCCAAGTCTTCTGGAGAAGATCTGGAAAGGATCTGGAACGGCGCGCCGGTCGCGGAACGATTCCGAAACCACACCCGCCAGCCTGGGCCCATGGATTGGTGAAACGGTTTCGACAGAGTATCCCCACATCTCTACAGATGAGCCCGTTCACTCATCCTCGCCCGGTTTCGTCCCGTAGCTTCCTTGTGATGTCCGGCGCCGGAACATCCTTTACTACAAGGAGTTACTGCAAATGATTCTCAGCGAGAAGGATACGTTCTCTCGATTCATCCGAAGCTCTCTGGCGCCCATCGTCATCGTCTCTCTCGGTGCGGCTTCGCCGGCCCTGGCTCACCCTCCCAACCCGGTGAAGGTTGTCGACCTGGCCACCGTGACCGCCGGGGTCGACCCCATGAGCCGCGCCTACGCCGCGGGCGTTCGCGGGGATCTTCCCGTCGGGCTCGGGGTCACCGGCGTTCCGGTTTCCGGCGGCGAAGACATCGACGGCGACGGATATCGCGACACCGCCGTGGCCCACTACCTCTCGAGCCCACTCGAGCGACCACGGGCCGGTGAGGTCCACCTGATCTTCGGCGATGGCAGCATCGACGACGTGATCGACCTATCGGCACCCCAGGCGGGTTTCCTGCGGATCATAGGTGCCGGCAATCTCGGCGCGCAGGAAATGGCCGGCACCGAGATCTGGATGGGCGACGTCACCGGCGACGGCGTGGGTGACCTGCTCATCAGCCGCCAGAACTTCAGCTTCGCGGCGCCCGAGGGGGATCGCATCGGGGCCGGCGCCCTGACGATCCTGGTGGGCGGCCCCGAGGTGCGGCAGCTGGCCGACGCTGCCCAGGATCTCGACCTGGCGAACCCACCGCCGTCGGTGACCCTGTTCCACCTCTACGGCGCCCAGCCCTTCGGCCGCCTCGGCATCTGGGCCCGGGTCGGTGATCTCGACGGCGACGGCACGTCCGACCTGATCGTCGGCGCCGACCAGGAGAGCGATGCCACCACCACCCACCACGGCGCCGTGTATGCGGTGCGCGGTGGAGCCCACCTGGCCCAGAACGCGGTGGTCGATCTCGCCCAGCTGGGCTCGACCCAGCTCGTCGGGCATCTGGCCCGGGTCACTCCCCCGGCGGGATCGGAAGACTTCCACTTCGGCGCCACCAACCAGGCCGCCGATCTCGACGGCAACGGCCGCGCCGAGCTGATGGCGGCTGCGACCCTGGCGCGCGCCGGGGCGGCGATCGGTCCCTTCGGGTTCGGAACCCACAACTTCAACGGTGCCCCGAACGGTCGCCTCTACATCGTCTGGGACGACGCCTTTCCCCAGCAGCCCTGGCCTGCCGGCTACCACATCGACCTCGGCGACCCGACGGTGGTCTCGACCACCATCCTCGGCGGCGAGGACAACGTCAGCTTCGGCGAGGAGATCCTCGGCGGCCTCGACTACAACGGCGACCATCGCGCCGAGCTCTTCGTGGGCGACCTCACCGGCGACGGCTCGCCCGATGGCGACCGTTTCAACTCCGGGCTGGGATACGTGATCTACCGCGCCAAACGGCTCAAGGGCCGCACCTTCGACATCGACGATCCGCCGCCCGGAATTCGCGTGACCACCATCCTCGGCCCCAACCCCGACGCCCTCGGCTCCGACACCGTGGCCCACGGCGACTTCAATGGCGACGGCCGCGACGACCTCATGATCGGCTCACCCCACGCCCATCCCCAGGAGCGGCTCAACGCCGGCGCCATGCACATCTTCTACGGCAAACGTGGCGGCTTCTGGCCGCGCAAGATCGATCTCGCCGAGCCCCTGCCCCACCGTCGCCGGGTCCGGGTGGTCGAGATCCAGGGCGCCAACGGCGCTACCGAGGGCGACCAGGGAGACACCCTCTGCTACAGCGCTGCAGCCGCCGATCTCGACGGCGACGGCACCACCGATCTGATCGTCAATGAGATGGCCGGCAACGGAACCACCCCCGAGCTGATCGACGCCGGGAACCTGATCGTCCTGAGCGGCGAGTTCGTGTCGCCGACGCGGCACCCGGGCTGGCCGTGGTGAGCCTCGGTACACAGACCTGATCCACCGAATCGATTGCGAGGCAGACGTTGCTTTCGGGTAGCGTCTGCCTACAGATCGTCGCTCCCACCTGCCAACTCGGCCAGTGCCCATCCTCTTCGACGATCCATGCAAGTGATGATGGGCAGTCGGGGTAGTATGAGGTCGACTCGAACCCTGGGAGCAACCAATGGCCGAATCACGACGACCACCACGACCACGGAGCAGTCCACCACGCGTCGAGGCCCTTCGGGTCTCGAACTATCGAGCGATCCGCCACATCGAGTTGAAGAACCTGACTCCGCTGACCGTGCTCCTCGGCCCCAACGGCAGCGGCAAGTCGACGGTTTTCGATGTCTTCGATTTCCTGTCCGAATGCTTTCGATTCGGTCTCCGACACGCCTGGGATCGTAGAGGCCGGGCGAAAGAGCTCAAGACTCGAGGTCAGAGCGGTCCGATCGTGATCGAGATCAAGTACCGAGAGCGCCCCAAGGCTCCCCTCATCACCTTTCACCTGGAGATCGACGAAGAAGGCGGACGCCCCGTCGTCATTGCTGAATGGCTGCAGTGGAAACGAAAACCTTTCGGCGCTCCATTTCGCTTCTTGACCTACTCCCGTGGCAAGGGCGAAGCCGTGAGTGGGGACGCACCGGACGAAGACGACAAGAGAATTCCCGTGCCGCTACGCTCGGCCGATCTGATTGCCGTGAATTCCCTCGGCCAGTTCGAAGAACACCCTCGGGTCGCAGCCCTCCGAGACTTTATTACGGGATGGTACGTCTCCTACCTGACAGTGGACGACGCCAGAGGCCAGCCGGAAGCCGGTCCTCAGGAGCTACTGAGCAAGACGGGCGACAACCTGGCCAATGTCGTGCAGTACCTCAAAGAGGAGCACCCGAAGGTCTTGGAAGAAATCTTCGCCGTTCTACGGCGTAGAGTGCCCAGACTGGAAACCGTGCTCGCGGATGCCATGCCCGATGGAAGGCTTCTCCTACAGATCAAGGACGCTCCCTTCGACCGACCGGTCTTGTCGCGTTTTGCCTCCGATGGCACTCTGAAGATGCTCGCTTATCTGATCGCCCTTCACTCTCCTGAGCCGCCTCCTTTCATCGGCATCGAAGAGCCCGAGAATCATCTTCATCCACGTCTCTTGCCCGAGCTGGCAGAGGAGTGTCGAAAAGCCTCGGCAAATTCGCAGCTACTCGTGACCACCCACTCACCGTTCTTCCTCAACGGAACGAGGCCGCCAGAAGTAAGGATCTTGTATCGGGATCCCGAAGGGTACACACAATCAGAAAGAGCGGCCGACATTCCTGGCATCCCGGAATTCATCTCCGCTGGTGCCTCTATGGGCCACCTGTGGCTAGAAGGCCGTTTCGGTATCGGCGATCCCATGGTTGATTCTGGTCTCCCCTCACAAGGGATCGCCAGAGCGAAGACTCGGATCAAGGATTCGAAGGTGTGAGGGCCGAACACCTGGAGATCTTGGTCGAAGAGCCTTCCATGGAGGTTGCCCTTCGAAGTTTGCTTCCGAAGATTATTGGTGGCATCTCTTTTCAGGTCTATCCCTACCAGTGTAAGCAGGAGTTGATCCATCGACTCCCGGCAAGGCTCCGTGGGTATTCCAGTTGGCTGCCACCCGAATGGAAGATCGTCGTCATCCTCGATCGAGACGGAGACGACTGTATCGAGCTCAAGAAGGCGATCGAAACGATGGCCGCCGAGGCGGGGCTGAAGACACCTCGGACCGCTCCCAACGCCTGGCAATTGATGATCCGAATCGCTATCGAAGAGCTGGAAGCGTGGTATTTCGGTGATTGGCAAGCCGTGCGCAGAGCCTTTCCGAAGATCAGTCGTTCGACACCTCTGAATTCCAGATACCGCGACCCGGATTCGATCACCGGTGGCACCTGGGAGAGCTTCGAGCGAATCTTGCAAAGGGCCGGATACTTCAAGAATGGGCTGGGCAAGATCGAGGCGGCTCGAAAGATCAGCCAGTTCATGGAGCCATCGAGGAATTCTTCCCGGAGCTTTTCGGCTCTGTCCAGAGGCCTGCAACAACTCGAGCCCTCGGATAGCGTCCGCCGACGCACCTGAGTCCGTCGCCCCAGGGCTACCGCTCGGGCCAGTGCTCCCGTGGAACCGAATAGACCCCATCGAACCAGGCGGTCGGGCGGCGCACCCAACCTGCGACGCCCGACTCGGTGACGACCCGGGCCCAGACGTCTTCCACGGGTTTCTCGTCGGCAACGCCCCAGCAGCCGAGGAAGGGACCGGGACAGCCCAATTCCTCCGAAAGTTGGTCGAAGCGATCGATTCCGTCGACCTCTTCCTCCCTGATCTTGCCGTAGTACCAAATGCGGTACGTCTCGTCACTCAGGGCGTGCAGCAGGTAGAAGACATCGCCGCGATGGAACGGCCGACGATCGAAGACCACCTCGACCCGCGCCGGAGAGACCCGCGAGACGACTTCGAGCATCCGAGCTCGGGTGCCCGCGGGTAATCCCGTGACGACATCCGCCGCGGGATCGAGATCGGATCGAAGGACGACCGCTTCTCGGGCGGTCCATTGCCGGGCGAATCGGAGACCGCCGAAGGGAACGTTGGTGATGTCGAGAACGAGGGTCCAGGGCGCCGGCTCCTCTTTCGAAAGATCGGGCGCTTCGATGGCGAGCTCGATCTCGGGAGACACGTCCGTCGCCTCACACTCCACCAATCCGGCGAGATTCCGCCAGCGGGTCTCGGCGATGCGCAGGTAGGTGTAGGCGAGGTCTACGCCGCGCCCGTTGAGCTCCACCTCGACCCATTGTTTCTCGGCGGAGCTCGGCTCCCAGTCGACCAGCTCGATGCGCCGGACCCGCAGCCAGCTCGGCTCGGTTTCGCCGCAGGGCTCGCAGAGCTCGGCGACCAGATCTCCCTCCTCCACGAGCTCCAACAGACGCTCTCCGGCCTCGCGCTCGAGGACCCCACATTGATCGGCTCCGGCCGGCGAGGAGCTCACAGACAGCAGCAGGAGACAGGAGCCCAGGAACACGGGAGCCCAGCGTTGGCGGTTCCCGAGAATGCGAGACGACGGTGGCGGTGTGCTCGAGCCGGACATCAGCCGATTGTCTCAGATCCGGGCCGACGACACGATCACAGAGGAAGCATCCGCCTCCGGGCCACGGTTCCGTAGCGATAGAGCCCGAAGCTCAGCACCGGAGTGGCGAGGCTCGCCAAGAGCAGCCCCGAGGCCACGGCGGGCAGAGAGATCCCGAAAAAATCGCGACCGAGGCGGGTGAGGTCGCCGTCCGCGCCGGCTTTCAGACTGCAGGCCAGGGCGTAGAGCTCCCGCGCTTCGGGACTGTGCATCAGGCCCCAGGCCAGGCTGGCGTTGGTGAGCACCAGGAAGAACCCACAGGCGGCGTAGAGCGGGCGCTCGACCGGAATCCGGATCGATTGGCCGCTGAAGGCCCGAAAGAGGAAGACTCCCGCGATGATCAGCTCCATCCCATGGCCGAGAGCCACCCAGAAGAGCTCGGGGAATCCGGTGAACGAGAGCACCGTGTAGACGGCCACGATCGAGGCGGCGATCCAAGACCAGGGGGGATGCTGCCGGAGACGCCAGAGCGCCATCGCCAGCAGACCGTAGATGATCAACACCAGGGGCGTGCTGCGCTCGCCGATCTTCGTGACGCCCCCGCCGTGTAGAAAATCGAAGCTCGGAATCGAGGGGTGGCCGAAGAGCCAGCCTCCCGCAGCGTGTCCCATTTCGTGGACCAGGATGCCCAGGTAGCCGAAAACGAAGCGCGCGAAAGGAAGGATGTAGACCAGGACGGCGAGTCCCGTGCCGATCAGCACCGCACGGCGTGCCTCGGCAGAAAGGGAACGGACCGTGGCAGGCTCGGCCTCGGGCGATCGCTCCGACCCGAGCCGGTAGAGGTCCGCGGGCTCGGAAAGGCCCGGGGCCTGGGGATCTGCGGCCACCGCCCGCTCCGGGGAGCGTCGTCGCCTCGGCTCTCCGTGACGTCCCCCGGTGAGCCGGTGGAGCTCCCCGGCGTCGAGCCACAGGCCACCGCAGGCAGAGCAGAAGTCGACTGCGGCTCCGCGGAGCGAGAGAGACGCCATCTCTTTTCCACAATCGGCGCAGGACAGAGCCTTTTTCGCCACCACCGCCGGCAGCTCCCGCAGGATCTCGGGATCGAGCGCCAGCTCCGCACGCAACAGTCGTTCCACTCCCGGGCTCGGAAGATGGGCACCACCGCAGCCGGAGCAGACATGATCACCGAACCCGCCCGGCCGGGCGTCCAGGTCGACCATGGGACATCGCGGACAGCGGAGATATCCGAGCGCGAGATCGAAGGATTCAGTCACCCTCGCATTCTCTCAGATCCGAAATCCGGCGTCTCCTCGGCGCTCGATTTCTCCACCCGGCCCTCAGATCCGGCTTCTCGATCCAGACCACGCGGCTCCACGACCCCCCACGGCGGAATCCCGATTCCTGGATCGTTTGCTCGAGAGCCCGTCCCTTCGACAGATCATCTGGTCACCGAATCCAGGTCATCCGCCCCGCAGCTGACAGAGTCGTCCGGTGTTTTCCGTGATTCTCTACGAAAGCCAGAGAAGAGCTCCGGATCGGAACCCCATCGCCCGCCGGCGGTCCCCGCCTGCCACCGGCATGTATCCAGACCTGGATCGAAGGAGATCTCATCGTGAGTCGACGCAAGCCCTTTCTGCTGCCTTGCCTGTGCCTTTTCCTGCTCTCCAACCTCCAATTCTCACCGGCCATCGCCCTGGTTCCACCCGAGGGGGACGACCCCTGGCGGGCTCGGGCCGTCCAGTCCGATGCCCTGCAGGTCGAGAGCCTGCGGGTGCTGGCGGCGGACCTGCCCGAAACCGACCGCGCGGACCTGCTCTCCGGTCTCGGTGCCGACCCGGGGCAGGCCTGGCTCGATCTGCGGGGCGAGCGCTGGGCCACGCTCCTGCTCTCCGAGCCCCTGCTGCCTGGCAACGGCAAGGGCAACTCCCTGACCTGGCAGGACTTTGGAGAATCGGGAGCCCCCGGGCACGAGGCGCTCCAAACCCTTGCGTGGAAGCATTTCCTCGCCTGGATCAAGACCCACCAGACGGTGCTCCGAATCGATCCCGATGAGCTCGAGGGGCGGGCCACGGTCGACGCCGAAGGTCGTCTGGTGCGAATCTACGCCGCCCGGCATGTGGCGGGGATTCCCGTGCTCGGAACCGCCCTGACGGCGGTGATCCGGCAGGGCAACCTGATTCTCTTCGGTGTCGAGCGCTGGGGGGATCTCGAGATCTCTCTGGAGCCCTCGATCGACGCCGCCTCTGCGGACGCCACCGTCCGACGCTACCTGGATCCCTTGGAGATTCTCGACTGGCGTTCCGAGCCCCGCCTGGCGGCGGTTGCCACCGCCCCCGTGGCGCCGGGCTCGGACCGCTACGGCCATCGCTTGATCTGGCAGCTCGAACCGAAATCCGACCATCCCTTGGCGCATTGGAGAGCCTGGGTCGATGCCCACTCCGGCGAGGTGCTGCGCTTCTACGACCACGCTCACTACGCCCGGGAGGTCAAGGGCGGCGTGTTTCCCGTCTCCAACGACGGCGAGGATCCGGGCGGCCAGGAGATCGCCGGTTTTCCCATGCCCTATCTCGAGGTCGAATCCGACAATGGCACGGCCATCGCCGACGGAGGCGGCAATGTGCAAGGGGTCGCGGGTGAGATGCGCACCGCCCTCAACGGACAATATGTCGTGGTCGACAACGTCTGCGGTGACATTCTCGAAGCGACGACCACCACCACTCTCGACCTCGGATCCGGGGCGGGAAGTGATTGCGCGGTGCCTCCCGGGGCATCGGCAGGCAACACCGCCTCGGTCCGCACCAGCTATTACGAGCTCAACCGGATCCTCGAAGTCGCGCGCGGTCAGCTGCCGAACAACCCATGGTTCGAGGAGCCTCTGTTGCTCTTCGCCAACCGGGATTTCTTCTGCAATGCGGGGTTCGGCGAGGGGCTGGTCCTGACCTCGATCTCCAACGAGGAATGCCGCAACACCGGAGAGATCTCCTCCGTGCTGGTCCACGAGTTCGGCCACGGGATCGACTACAACGATGCCACGGGCACCATCTCCCAATCCGCCGAGGGAATCGCCGACATCTACGCCGCTCTGCGCCAGAACGACTCCTGCATCGGTCGCGGCCTGCGGCGCGACGTCGACTGCCCCGGGTTCGGGAATCCCTGCCTCGACTGCACCGGAATCCGCGACATCGACTGGGAGCTACGCGAGGCGCAGATCCCTACCGACGTCGACTGGGCCAATGCCAACTGCGGGGGGAGCCCCCATTGCGATGGAGCCGTCTACAGCGAAGCGGTGTGGGATCTGCTCCGCCGCGACCTTCCGAGCCTCTACGGCCACGACAACAACACCGCCCTGGAGATCGTGACCCGGCTCACCTACCTCGGCGGCGGCAATGTGCTGACCTGGTACGAAGGAGAAAACGGCTCGGCGGGGTGTGGCGCCACCGGCGGGTACCTGCAGTACCTCGCGGCCGACGACGACAACGGCGACCTCGCCGACGGCACCCCTCACATGGCGGCGATCTTCGCCGCCTTCGACCGCCACGGCATCGCCTGCCCCACGCCGACGGTGCAGGACTCCGGCTGCGGCGACCGCCCCACCGCGGCACCCGAGGTCACGGCCACGCCGGTGGACTTCGGAGTCCGGCTCGAATGGACTCCCGTTCCCGGCGCCGGCCGCTACAAGGTCTATCGAACCGAGAGCCCTCTGGCCTGCGACTTCGGCAAGATCCTCCTCGGTGAGACCACGGACACCGAGATGCTGGTCTCGGAGCTGCAGCGCGGCCGCCAGCAGTCGTTCGTCGTCGCCGCCTTCGGCGCCAGCGACAGCTGCATGGG
>CAZMEL010000119.1:0-21862 GCA_964565225.1 uncultured Thermoanaerobaculia bacterium
GGCGGAAGGAACGCCGACTCGACCCCGCCAGGGAATCTGACAGAGTAGAATTAGAGCGGCTACGCGGTCAGTCTCGACCAGCGAGCGACAAGAACACGTCCTCGAACGGCTCGTCGGGCATACCGGCCCGGCGGCGCAGGTCGTCCGCGGTGCCTTCGATCACCAGCTGCCCGCGGCGGAGGACGGCCATACGGTCGCAGACACGCTCGACGAAGGCCATTACGTGGGAGGAGAGCACGAAGGTGGTGCCCTCTGCGGCCAGGGCCCGGATGCGTTGTCGGAATTTGCGCATGTGCTCGGTGTCGAGACCGTTGAGGGGCTCGTCGAGCAACACGAGCCGGGGTGGCCCGAGGAGGGCGGCGGCGATTCCCAGCTTCTTTCGCATGCCGAGCGAGTAGCCACGGATCAACTGATCCGCAGCGTGGTCGATACCGAAGTAGGTGAGCAGCTCCTGGCGCTCTTCCGGGTTGTCGAGTCCGCGCAGACCCGCGACCAGCTCGAGAAGCTCGCTGCCGGTGAGGAAGTCGTCGAGGTCGAGGTCTTCGGGCAGGTAACCCACCAGGGGGCGAGCGGAGAGGGCGTCGCGGACCACGTCGTGCCCGGCGACACGGATCGAGCCGGCGTCGGGTCGCGCGAGGTCGAGGATGCTGCGGAACAGGGTCGACTTGCCGGCGCCGTTGGCGCCGAGAAGGCCGAAGATCCCGCCGGAGACGGAGAAGGTGAGCTGGTCGAGGGCGGGGGTTCCGTCGTAAGTCTTGGTCACCTCTTCGACGTCGAGAATCGGTGAGCTCATGAATGCCTTTCCGTCCAGCGGACCCGGTGCCCGGCGCGACCGGCCAGCTGCCCGGCGAGGTAGCCGTAGAAGACCAGCCAGAGCCACCACGCCCTGGGATAGAAGATGAAGAGGGCCGCCACCGCGACCCCGAGCAGGGTGCTGAAGAGAATGCTCACCCACGGCTGGTCGGGCACCTCGAAGGTGGCCAGGCCGGCGAGGGTCGCCACTACCGCCGAGGCGGCGACGAGCTGGAGCAGGGCCACGGCCCGCTCGCCGCCGGTGCCGGGGGCGAGAAGCAGCAGCAGCCCGCAGCCGGCGAGACAGGGGCCGGCGGCGACGAGAGCCGCGGTGTGCACCTTGGCCTTCCAGATCGGATCCCAGTCGATCCCGGCGGAGCGTTCGATCCACAGCTTCCGGCGCTGGTAGGCCACCAGGAAGGGCACCACGGTGGCCGCGGCCGCAACCGCCAGGGTGGCCGTGAGCACGCCGGAGCGTAGACGCCAGAGCGGGGGCAGCCGGGAGTCCGTAGCCGCCGCTGCCGATGCCAGGAGCAGGAGTCCGGAAGCCGCGGCGGCGAGGGGCACCGCGGGGGAGAAACGACGCCACAAGAGCCGCAGGTCGCGAAGCACCAGCAGCCCGACCGGGCTCCCGGTGAGAACCGGCGAGGAGCGGCTCGTGCCGTTGCTTGCACGCTGCTCTCCCGCGGCCTCGAGATCGAGACGTTGCCAGCGGGAGAAGCCGAGCGCTCCCAGGCCGAGGCCGACCAGGGAGGTCGTCGCCAGGGCCCACGGGGAGGCGAGCCAGGGACCGGAGAGAGGATGAGCCGCGGCCGTGGATTCGAACGGCAGGGCTTCGCCCAGCACCCGTCGGATGTTGCCGGCGATGCCGGCCCAGGGAGCGAGGAGCGGCCAGGTGCCGGGCAGCAGAAACGGCGCGAGCGCCGCCAGGCCGGCGGCGGGGAGGTGCGGCCAGCGGCCGCCGGCATGGACTTGCCAGAGGGTCAGGGGGAGCTGCACCAGGGCCGCGCCGATCGCGGCGGGGTAGAGCCGTAGCAGCCAGCGCAGGAGCCCTGCCGAACCGATCGGGTCGGGAGAGAGGATCCAGAAGAAGAGCAGCAGGAGCAGGGCGACGGGCAGGGCGGCCAGCAGGATCGCCAGCACGGCCACCGGGAAGCGGACACCGCCGGTCACGGCCTCGCGGTCGACCAGAACCTTGAGAGGGGCCCTGCCGTAGAGCTCTCGACGGCAAGCCGGCCAGACGGCGAGACTCGCACCGGCGGCGAGGGCGAAGGCCAGGGCTCCTTCGCTGCCGAGATCTCCGAGGGGGCCCGGAAGGGAAGCCTGGAGCAGCCCGCGGACCAGCTCCCGACCTCGGGAGAGCACCCGCTCGACGGCGAGGAACGCTCCGAGGCCGATCATCGGCGCCAGCACCAGCAGAGCGAAGAGCTCGTGGCGTCCACGGCGGCCGGCGGCGAGCCCGCGATAGCGTACAATCTGCGCCAGCTGCCGGCTCGGCGTCGGTTCTCGGGTCGTCGGCATCGCTTCTCTATTTCCGGGTCACTCGAAATTCTGCATCGTGCGTGCGAGGCCTCGGATTGTATCTCTCGAGCCCGGCGTCGGAACGGATTCGACTGGAGACTCCACCCGCGCCGATTTTCAGCGAGGGCATGGGTTGCGGACGCGTCGCCGCACCGGCCCGAAATCCGGAGGCTCTTCCCGTTTCCGGCTCTTCGACTCTCCACGAGGAACCCCCATGAAAGATTCGCACCATCATTGGATTCGATCCCAGACCCTCGGCCTCACCGGCCTCACTGGCCTCCTGGCCCTGGCCTGTGCGGCGCCGCCGGAAGAGCCGGTAGCCTCGGATCCGCCCGCCGAAGAAAACCGGCTGACCCCCGAGCAGGTGGCTGCCGATGTGCGGGAGGCGCTCGATACCACCGCCGATCCCTGCCAGGATTTCTATCGCTACGCCTGTGGCGGTTGGGTCGACACGACCGAGCTTCCCGGCGACAAGACCCGCTGGGTCCGCAGCTTCTCGGAGATCCAGGAGGCGAACCAGGAAGCGATTCGCCAGATGCTGGAAGACGCGGCGGCGAGCCCGGGCGAGGCCGGCACCGATCAACACCGCCTGGGGGACTTCTACGGTTCCTGCATGGACGAGGAGACCATCGACCAGCGCGGGGCCGACCCGATTGCGCCCCTGCTGGCCGAGGTCGATCAGGTGGCGGATGGTGAGTCTCTGCTGCGGGCGACCGGTCTCCTGCACCGCAACGGCTTCGGCGGCCTCTTCGCGATGGGTCCGGTGCCGGACTTCAAGCAGCCCGATCTCAATCTCGCCTTCTTCATGCAGGGCGGTCTCGGCATGCCCGATCGTGACTTCTACCTCTCCGACGACGAGAAGCGCCAGGAGCTTCTGGAGCAGTACGAGGCTCACGTCGCGAAGATGCTCGGTCTGCTCGGAGCGGACGAGGCCGAGGCGGCGTCCCGGGCGGCGGCGATCGTCGCCTTCGAGACGAAGCTGGCCACGGCGTCTCGCAGCCGGCAGGATCTGCGGATTCGCGAAAAGCTCTACAACAAGGTGGATGTCGCGGGCCTCCAGGACATGACTCCGACTTTTCCCTGGGATGTGTACCTGGGCGCGATCGGTCATCCCGAGATCGAATCGGCCAATGTCGCGGTCCCGGAGTTCTTCGAATCGCTGGAAGACATCGTGGCCGAAACCCCACCCGAGGTGCTGAGCGCCTATCTTCGCTGGCACCTGGTGAACGGGGCGGCCGCTTACCTCTCGGACGACTTCGTGCAGGCGGACTTCGAGTTCTACGGCCGGGCGGTCACCGGGCAGGCGGAGATCGAGCCGCGTTGGAAGCGCTGTGTGGAAGCGACCGAAGACGCCATGGGTGAGGTGATCGGCCGCAGCTATGTCGAGCGTTATTTCGCCGGTGAGAGCAAAGAGGTCGGTCTGGAGATGATCTCCGATATCCAAGGAGCGTTCGAGACCAGCCTGCCGGCCCTGGCCTGGATGGAC
The DNA here is from genome assembly GCA_964565225.1 of uncultured Thermoanaerobaculia bacterium. Classification (GTDB taxonomy): domain Bacteria; phylum Acidobacteriota; class Thermoanaerobaculia; order Multivoradales; family J023; genus CAZMEL01. The sequence goes on from CAZMEL010000119.1 coordinate 3,800, forward strand.
GAGACCACCCGCGAGCGAGCGGTGGAGAAGGCCCGGGCGGTGAAGAAGAAGATCGGGTATCCCGACAAGTGGCGCGACTACTCGTCTCTGGAGCTCTCGCGGGGCGACTTCTTCGCCAACGTTCTCTCCGCCAACCGGGTAGCCTTCGACTACGAGCTCGACAAGGTCGGCCAGCCGGTGGATCCCGACGAGTGGGGCATGACGCCGCAGATGGTGAACGCCTACTACAACCCGCTGCAGAACGAGATCGCGTTTCCGGCCGGCATCCTGCAGCCGCCCTTCTTCCACCGCGACTTCCCGGCGGCGATGAACTACGGCGCCGTGGGCGCGGTGATGGGGCACGAGCTGAGCCACGGGTTCGACGACCAGGGCCGGAAGTTCGCCCCGGACGGGCAGCTCCGCGACTGGTGGGAGCCGGCGGCTACCGAGCGTTTCGAAGAGCAGGCCCAATGTGTCGACGACTTCTACTCCGGCTACGAGATCGAGCCCGGCAAGGCCGTGAACGGTCGCCTCACCCTGGGGGAGAACATCGCCGATCTCGGCGGCGTGAAGCAGGCGTTCAAGGCCTACAAGAGCTGGGAGGATCGCCACGGCGCGCCGGAGCCCGCGGTGGAAGGGCTCACCAACGACCAGCTCTTCTTCGTCTCCTTCGCCCAGGTCTGGTGCTCTCTGGTCACCCCCGAGCAGGCGGAGCTGCGTCTGACCACCGATCCCCACTCGCCGACCCAGTTTCGCGCGGTGGGTCCCCTGGCCAACGCGCCGGCCTTCGCCGAGGCCTTCCAGTGCCCGGCGGGCTCACCCATGGCACCGGAGAATCGCTGCGAGGTCTGGTGAGTCAGTGGTCCGAGGGAGGCTGTAGTAGCTCCGGAGACCAGCGTAGCTGGCCGGGGCCACCGGCCTCCCGCTCGGCGATCTCCACTACCTGCCGGGCGGAGGGCCGGGCCTCGGGATCGAATGCCAGCAGATCGGTGATCAGCGCTGCCAGCGCCGGTGGCAGATCGGGGCAGACCTCGGAGAGCGGGCGAATTCGCCCGTGCATGGTGTTGAGAATGGTGTCGCGCAAGGTCGGGCCGGCGAGGGGGTGCACGCCGGTCAGGGTTTCATAGAGCGTGGCTCCGAGGCCGAAGAGATCACCCTTGGCGGTGTAGGATTTCTGGCTCAGCACCTCCGGAGGCACATGCCCCGGTGTGCCCGACACCTCGGTGCTGTGTTGGGCCAGGGAAGAGAGAATGAAGGCCAGGCCGAAGTCGCTCACCTTGATCGCCCCATCCCAACCCAGGAGCACATTGCCGGGTTTGACATCGCGGTGGATCACCTCCCCGGAGTGGGCCACGGTGAGCCCTCGGGCCACCGCCACCGCCAGGGGTAGCACCGCTTTCGCCGGCAGTGGCCCCTGGTCTTGCAAGAGCTCCCGCAGGCTTCGGCCCTCTACCAGCTCCATGGCGATATAGGCCGAGCTCCCTTCGTCGCCCATGTCGTAGACCGCCACGATATTGGGGTGGGAGAAGCGGGCGACGGTCACCGCCTCGCGTCGCAACCGCTCCAGCATCTCGAGGCGATGCCGGCCGCGTGCGGTGTCGAGGCGGATGGTCTTGAGGGCCACCGGCCGTTCGAGCCGAGGGTCGTGGCCTCGATACACCGTGCCCATCGATCCCTGGCCGATCACGTCGAAGACCTCGTAGCGGCCGAGGCGGAGGGGAATGGAGCCGGGGGTGGCTTCCGGCTCGGGAGGCTCCTCGGCCACCGGCAGACTCTCCTGCGTGCGGACGGGGCCGCTGCGCTCGTTCCAGGAGACCAGGCGCTCGACCCGGAGCACCAGCTCTTCCGGCTCGAAGGGTTTCACGAGGTAGTCGTCGGCCCCTTCTCGCAGGCCGCGCACTCTGTCGGCGCCACCGCTGAGGCCGGAGAGAAAGAGGATCGGCACCGAAGACGTGGCCTCGGCGCTCCGCAGCTGCCCGAGGAGCTCGAAGCCGGAGACCGGCATGTCGACATCGAGAATGATCACGTCCAGCGGGGTCTGGGACGCCAGGGGCAGAACATCGCGGGGATTGCGAGCCGTGACGACCTGGTGCCCTGCGCCTTCCAGGATGAGGCTCACCACCTCGAGAACCTGTGAGTCGTCGTCGCTGACTAGGAGCTTCGCCAAATCCAACCTTTCCCGACCAGATTTCGACCCAGGGCCGCAGAGCGTACCGGATCGCGCACCGGATCTTGTCGAATACGTTCCCGCAACCGCTTCTCTGCGGCCTTTCCGCGGCCCATCTGGCTGGCCCCGGCAGCAGGGGGATGTGGTTCAGGGAATGGACATTTTAGCGGATTCCTGGCTTGGGCCCCAGCCCTCTCGAAGAGATTGGCGCTTTCCCTATAATACGGGCACCATTCCGGTGGAAATCCGTTGGTTGGCTCTGCCCGAGAGCGGGAAATCGTGCCCTGGGTGGGGGGAAAGGGATCGATGGCGAGCAAGAGAGCGATTCGTGTGCACCTGGTCGAGAACGACCGTCCGGTCAAGATGCTCCTCGAGCGCGAGGTGGTGTCGGGAGCGCCGACGGTGATCGCGGTGCACGACCAGGATCTCGCCAGTGAGGAGATCGATTCCGGAATCTTCGACACCATTTCCGGCTTCGAGATCGAAGGAGTCGGCAGGGTCGAAACCCAGCGTCGGCAGACCGAGAACGGCGATTCCGACTACCTGCGGCTCGACCTGGAGTCGGAGATCGATCCCGACGCCACCGAAGTGGAGCTCAGCCAGCTCGCGTCGGTGATCGGCAAGGACTTCGGGAGTCGGGACGATCAGTTCCTCACCAAACCCCTGAGCGCGGCCGACCTCGGCAACATCGCCCTGGAGCTCGAAGCGCGCAAGGGCGAGGGAGGGCGCCAGAGCCCGGAGGAGCCGCGACAGGCACCCTGGGCCTCCTCCCGCCAGGCGCATCGGGTCCTTCTCGGGCGCAGCCAGGCAATGATGGATCTGCTGGCGATCGTGCAGCGGGTCGCCGTGGGCTCGGCCTCCATCCTGATCCAGGGCGAGACCGGCACCGGCAAGACCCTGGTCGCCCGCCAGATCCACGCCGCCAGCCCGCGCAGCGACAGACGTTTCGTGGCCATCAACTGCTCGGCCTTTCAGGATCAACTGCTCGAGAGCGAGCTCTTCGGCCACGAAAAGGGCAGCTTCACGGGGGCGGCGTCGGCCAAGCCGGGGCTCTTCGAGATCGCCGACCAGGGCACCCTCTTCCTCGACGAGGTGGGCGACATGACCGCGGCGATGCAGGCCAAGCTGCTCCAGGTTCTGGACGACGGCGAGCTGCGGCGGGTCGGTGGAACCAAGACCCGGCGGGTGGATGCACGGATCCTGGCGGCCAGCAACAAAGATCTCCAGCAGGAGGTCAAGGTCGGAAGGTTTCGCGAAGACCTCTACTTTCGGCTCAACGTAATCCACCTCCAGGTGCCGCGCCTGGCCGACCGGCGAGATGACATCGAGATCCTGGTCGATCATTTCCTCGAGCGTTTTCGGCTTCCGGGGCAGCCGATCAAGCGGTTCACGCCCGAGGCCATGGCCCGGCTGCGGCACTACGACTGGCCGGGCAACGTGCGCGAGCTGACCAACACCATCGAAGGGCTCACCCTGCTGGCTCCGGGCGACGAGATTCGTGAAGAAGATCTTCCGCCGGGCCTTCGCCCCAGCGGCCGCTCGGTGACGGAGGACTCCGACGAGCCCCTGCCCCTCTCCGAGGTGGAGCGGATCTACATCCAGCGAGCCTTGCGTTACACCGAGGGCAAGAAGGCGCCCGCGGCGCGCCTGCTCGGCATCGACGTCAAGACCTTGCGCAGCAAGATCCGACTCTACGAAATCGACGATTCCGACCTCTGAGCTCCCTCGCCGTCGGCCGGTGGTGGTGGTGGAGGAAGCTCACTGTCGAGAGGTGTTGTCGAGGATCCGCCCGAAGAAGAGGGCGTTCAGGAGCAGCCGGTTGGTGCCGTACCAGTAGGAGCGGAAGTTCGGCGGATCGAGCAGCCGCACCACGGCGCCCCGGCCCAGGCGGTCGGCCAGCAGGGCGGGAGAGCCCATCAGCTCGTGGTGGTTCTCGCTCGAGATATAACCGCTCAGCAATGGGCTCTGGCTGTAGACCCCGAAGGTGTTGTAGCGATTCGGCTCCGCGCGGAGGAAGAGGCGGTGGTTGCGGAACACCGGCAGCTTCTCCCGGGGCAGGCCGAAGGCGAGGGGGTGGGTGCGGTCGATCTCCACCTCGAAGATGGCGCCGCTGATCAGCTTTTTCGACCGATCGTTCTCGTGCTCGGCATAGGGTCGGCGCTCGGAAGCCGAGGCTCTGGATTCCCCGTTGTGTCGGCCTTCGGCGTCGGGCTCCGGCGGTGTCGGTGCCAGAATCTGTTCCCGGGCCCACTGCGTGGCCCGGCGGGTGGTGATCAACACTCCTCCGGCCTCGACCCAGGCCTTGATCTTCTCGCGATCCAGCACCGGGAGCTTCTCGTAGTCGCCGTCGACCAGGATGAGGTGGGTGTAGCGGCCGAGGCGCAGCTCTTCCATCAGGTCGAGACGGAGGAGGGTGAGGGGAATCGAATAGCGGTGGTCGAGCAGGTGCCACACCTCGCCCGCCTCGTAGGTGTCGGCCGGACGCCCGACGAAGAGGGCCACCCGGGGTTTGCGGAGGGGTTTCAGTGAAGGGCTACCGAGGTCCGGGCCGGAAGGGGTGAGGCCATGCCGGGTCGAGCCGATGCGCACGCCGTCTTCTGCGGCCGAGGTAGTGAGCAGCTGCTGCAGCTCCGCTGCCTCGAGATCCTGCACGCCGGTAGGAATCAGGATGGTGCCACGGTCGAGCTCCTCGACACCTTCGGCCCCCCGGACCTGCATCGGGCGGGTCGTGGCCAGGGCTCGCACGCCGGCCTGCTGCAGGCGAAACAGGGCTTTCGGCGCGTAGTAGGAGTCCCAGGGCATGAAATAGGCGTAGGGCAGCTCTTCGCCTTCACTCGCGGAGGTCACGGAGCCCGTGGGTGGGGTCCGGAGGTCGAAGGCCTCTCCCAGGAGCTCGGTGGAGAGCTGTTTGCGGGCGAGGGCCTCGAAGGGGAGATCGAAGGCCAGGGGCAGGGTCCAGGTGGAGACGTCGTAGAACGTCGAGTCCTGAAAGTCTACCCGGGTTTCGAACAGAGAGCGGACCAGTCGGTACTGGGGCTGCCGCGACGGGACGACCCACGCCTCCCCGGCACGAAAGGTCTGCCCTCCGGCCTCTACGTCTCGTGCCAGGCGCCGGACGTCGATGGAATGACGGGCGAGGATCTCGAGGAAATGGTGGATGCGGTAGGGATCGCCGTCGTCGTCGACGACCCAGCCGCCGATGTCGTCGTTGGCGGCATCTTCGAGCGCCTGGTCGATGAAATCGGCCTGGTACTCCAGCAGCTCCGGGCGCAGTGCCCGAGCCGCTTCGAGAGTCGAGAGGGAGGTCCGGACCTGGTTGCGAATGGTGAACGGGAAGCCCATCGGTCCGAAAGGAGTTTCCTGCAGATGCCCGCGAGAGCTGGCCTGCTCGAAGAGAATTCCCACCGAGCCCTGGATGTCGGGATAGGTCGATCCCTTGCCGAAGTAGAAGTCGTCGAACCGTTCCTCGGTGTAGTAGAGGCTACCGATCTCTTCCAGGGCCCGCGCGTGATATTCCGCGATCGCCCGGGTCAGCTCCAGGTTGCGGGCGGGAGTGAGGGGGTTCTGCCGGCTCGGGACCCCGGGCTGGAAGAAATACGTGCTCTTGGTGTCCATCTCGTGGAAATCGGTCAGCAGATTCGGGCGCAGGCGGTGGAAGGAAGCGAGGCGGGCCCGACTCTCGGGGTGCTGCGCCAGCAGCCAGTCGCGGTTGAGGTCGAACCAATAATGATTCGTGCGTCCCGAGGGCCACTCCTCGCGGTGCTCCCGGTGCTGCGAGTCGGCCACCAGCACCTGGCCGCGGTGGGTGTTGGCCCAGTGGGCGAAGCGGGAGAGGCCGTCGGGGTTGAGGCTGGGATCGAGAACGATCACCGTATTCGCCAGCAGGGCTTCGATCTCGGGGCCCTGGGCGGCGGCGAGGTGGTACGCCACCACCAGCGAGGCGTTGGAGCCGCTGGGCTCGTTGCCGTGTACGCTGTAGCCGAGGTTCACGACCAGGGGCATCGACGAGAGCTCGGGGCGCTCGGGATCGGCGTCGCTCAGGCGAGCGTGCTCGCGCGTGATCTCCTCGATCCGGCCGAGATTCTCCGGGCTGGAGATCAGCAGCTGGAGTAGATATCGCCCCTCGTAGGTCCGGCCGATGGTCTGCAGCTCGATCCGGTCGCTCCGGGAGGCCAGAGCCTGCATGTAGGCGACCAGCAGATCGTGGCGGACATGCCACTCACCCACCTCGAAGCCGAGCACCGAGCTGGGCAGGGGGATCTCGGGATCGTACTCGGTACCCGAAGGCAGGAAGTACTCGAGGCTCTCGTCCAGCGGCGCTCCGGAGCTCGGGGCGACGGGCAAGGACACGAAGAGGGCAAGGGTGATGAGGACGGCGAAAAAAGGTCGGCTCGTCATGGGATCTCCGGATCGAATGGGTAGGCCCGGGCCGAGGCTCGGCGGAGGGTTGGAACGGTAGGGCTCGAATCGGGTCGGGTCGTCATGGTCTCGAGAGAGGTTGGCTCCAGGGCTCAAGGTGTCGGGAACACGAAGGGTACGGGAGTGAACCCCAGAGGAAAGAAGAGCAGAGTCAGCCAGCCCAGAACCTGTCTCCTGCCGTCGAGAGGCGCGGAATCGTCGGCGGTGGGTGGGTGGTCGACCCCCATCACCGCGAGCAGGATCAACATCAGCCACCAGGCCCAATACCCCTGGGACTCGGCGCCGCGAAGGGCCTGAATGGCGTCGGCAGTCACCAGACCTCCGGCGACCACGAGCAACCCTCGGGATACCCAGTTGGCTCTACGGCGCATCAGAGTGTAGAGGATGTGTCCGCCATCGAGCTGGCCGATGGGGGCCAGGTTGAGAGCGGTGATGAAGATCCCGACCCAGCCGGCGAAGGCGAGAGGGTGGAGGAGGACGTCCTGGCCCTCGGGAAGTGGGCCGTGGACCCAGTGCATGAGCCATTGGAAGACGAGGGGCTCGCCCAGGCTCACCGTGGCCTCGGTGCCCGACGAAGAAGTGAGCTCCGAGAGCTGCAGCCCGTAGTAGCTGAGGACCAGGGAGGGCACCAGGCCCACCAGCGGACCGGTGATGGCGATGTCATAGAGGGCTCGGGGGCCGGCGCTCCGCGGTCGCATGCCGATCACCGCTCCCAGCGTGCCGGTCAGCGAGATCAGGGGCAGCGGGATGAAATAGGGAAGACTGGCGGGTACCCGGTAGCGACGGGCCTGCAGGTAGTGGCCCATCTCGTGGCAGGTGAGGATGCCCATGATGCCGAGAGCGTAGATTGCGCCGGCGGTCGCCCAGGTGCTGGCGCAGGTGATCAGGAACAAGAAGAGAGGCAGACGCCAGTTGGGAGGGGGCACTGCCGGAGCCGGCGGTCGCCGGATGGAGATCGGGCCGAAGATTCCGGAAAGGGTCGCCCGCGAGGGTCCAGGCGTCGTTCCGGTCGGATCTCCGTTCATCGCCGGATCACAACGCGGCCGCTCCCCGGCCGGCCGGCTTCGGCTCGGCCTCCTCCTCGGGGTCGGGGGTGAAGTCTTCCCCGGGATTGATGAAGCGGTTCCGCTCCCAGGCGTGCTGGCGATCGTGCAGCTCGCGGTAGCGACCGCTCATGGCCATGAGCTCCTCGTGCGAGCCGCGTTCGACGATCTCACCTTCTTCGAGCACGAGGATCTGGTCGGCGCTACGAATGGTCGAGAGGCGGTGGGCGATCACGAAGGTGGTGCGGCCCTTGCGCAGCGCTTCGAGACCGGCCTGGATCATCGCTTCGCTCTCGCTGTCGAGGCTGGAGGTGGCCTCGTCGAGGATCAGGATCCTGGGATCGGCGAGGATCGCCCGGGCGATGGCGATGCGCTGGCGCTGGCCGCCGGAGAGCTTCACGCCACGTTCGCCGACCACGGTGTCGTAGCCGTCGGGAAATCCCTCGACGAAGGGCTCGCAATAGGCCACCCGGCCGGCCGCCTCGACCTCTTCCCGCGAGGCTTCTGGCTTGCCGTAGGCGATGTTGTCGGCGATCGTGCCGTCGAAGAGGAAGTTGTCCTGCAGCACGATTCCCAGCAGCTGACGATACGACGAGAGTCGGATCTGCCAGAGATCCTGCCCGTCGATCAGAATCTTTCCCTTCCGGGGTTGGTTGAAGGCCATCACCAGGCTGATCATGGTGCTCTTGCCGGAGCCGCTGGAGCCCACCAGCGCGGTGGTGGTGCCGGCCTCGACCCGGAAGGAGACGCCCTTGAGCACCGGTACTCCGGGCTCGTATTCGAAGAAGACGTCTTCGAAGGCCACCTCGCCACGCACGTCGTCGAGAGGGGTGCGGGAGCTGTCCTCGGCTTCCTCGGTGGTCTGCTGCCGCAGCTCACGAATGCGGTCGAGGCCGGCGAAGGCTTCCGTGAGCTGGGTGCCGATGGACGAGATCTGGATCATCGGCGAGGCCACCATGCCGGTGAAGAAGATATAGCTGATGAAGTCGCCCAGGGTCATGGTGCCCTCGAGCACGGCGGTACCGCCGATCAGCATCATGATGGCGCCGATCGTGCCGAAGATGAGCGAGGAGCCCGCGGAGACCGAGGCGATCGAGGAGATCGACTTGGCCACGTTCTCGAACAACCGGGTGGCTCCCTCGGAGAAGATCGCGTCTTCCCGGGCTTCGGCGGTGTAGGCCTTCACGATCCGGTTGCCGCTCAGAGACTCGCCGAGGCGGCCGGAGACCTCGGCACGAATCTCGCTGCGCTCGCGGAAGATCGGGCGGATGCGGCGGAAGGCGAAAGACATCAGGCCGCCGAAGACCAGCAGCACCGCCAGGGTAATCAGGGTCATCGACCAGTTGAGGTAGAAGAGCACCGAGAGGGCGACGAGAGCGGTGATCAGGCCTCCCACCAGCTGCACCAGGCCGGTGCCCACCAGGTTTCGCAGCCCTTCCGCATCACTCATGATGCGGTTGATCAGGACCCCGCTCTTGGTGGAGTCGAAGAAGCTGGTCGGCAGACGGATCACGTGTTTCTGGACCTTCTGCCGCATTTCGGTGATCGCGCGCCAGGCGGCGACACCCATAAGACGCGCGAGGGCGAAAGAGGTCACGGCCTGGATCAGGGTGGCCACGGCCACGGCGAGGGCCAGCTGCTGGAGGAGCTCGGAGCGTCCCTCACCGATCACGTCGTCGATCAGAACCTTGGAGCTGGCCGGCAGCACGAGGGTCGCCATCCGGTTGATGGCCACCAGGACCAGGCCCATGAACAACCGACTGCGGCTCTGCCAGACGATCTCCCGAGCTTCCGCCCAGGCATTTTTCATGTCCAGGGATTTTTTCTTTTGGGGCAAGGATTTTCTTTCGAGTGATTGAACGGACCGAATCTTGACCCTAACCCATTTTCATCCGCCACCACAAGCGAGCCCGGAGCGGCCCGGCGTCTCGTCGGGCCGTGCTCTCGGGCCGTGCCGGGAGAATGGTATAGAGTGCGTTTCGAATGCGGCGACACCGCGCCCGGCGGGCCGAATTCGACCCGCTCGATAGCCTGCAGGAGTGAAATGACCGAGCAAATTCCAGCCGATCCTACCCCCGCGAGGTTCAGCGTCGGGCAGCCCGTGTTTCACCGGTTGTTCGGTTACCGGGGAGTGATTTTCGATGTCGACGCCACCTTCCAGGGCAGCGAAGAGTGGTACGAGAAAGTGGCCGGCAGCCGGCCCCCGAAGAATGCCCCCTGGTACCACGTCCTGGTCCACGATGCCGAGCACACCACCTACGTGGCAGAGCGCAACCTCGAGCCCGACGCCAGCGACGAGGCGATCGATCATCCCCTCGTCGCACGCCTGTTCAGCGGCCGGCGAGACGGGCACTACCAACTCTTACAAGGGGTGAACTGAAGCCATGCGGAAGACCGTCCTCTCCCTGACCCTCGCCGCCGGCACCCTGCTGGCGGGTTTCGCCGGAGCCGAGCCCCGACCCTTCGGCGCCGAAGACCTGGTGACGATGCAGCGACTCTCCGACCCCAGGGTCTCGCCCGACGGGTCCCGGGTGGTCTATGTGCTGCGGTCCACGGATCTCGAAGCCAACCGCGGGCGCACGGATCTGTGGATGGTGAGCCGCGACGGCGGCGAGCCGGTGCGCCTCACCACTCATCCGGCCGGCGACGGCTCTCCGCGCTGGGCGCCGGACGGGCAGTCGATCTACTTCCTCTCCAGCCGCTCGGGATCGAGCCAGGTATGGAACCTGCCGCTGACCGGAGGCGAGGCGCGCCAGGTCACCCACCAGCCTCTCGACCTCTCCGCCTTCGTGCTCTCGCCCGACGGCGAGCACCTGGCCGTGGCGATGGAGGTCTTCGTCGACTGTGAAGACCTGGCCTGCACCGTCGCGCGCCTCGAAGAGCAGGCCTCGGCGCCGAGCACGGGCCGGGTGTACGACCGCCTCTTCGTGCGCCACTGGGACACCTGGAAAGACGGCCGGCGCTCGCACCTCTTCGTGGTGCCGGTGGCCGGTGGAGATGCCCGTTCCCTGACCGCGGGCCTCGATGCCGACATCCCCTCCAAACCCTTCGGCGGCGACGAGGAGATCGCCTGGGCGCCCGACGGCAAGTGGGTCGTCTTCGCCGCGCGGATCGCCGGCCAGACCGAGCCCTGGTCGACCAACTTCGATCTCTACGGGTCGTCCGTCGAGGGTGGCACGCCGCAGAAGCTGACCGAGAACCCGGCCTGGGACACCCATCCCGTCTTCTCGCCCGACGGCGAGACCCTGGCCTATGTCGCCATGGAGCGGGCCGGCTTCGAGGCCGACCGCTTTCGCATCGTCCTGCGTTCCTGGGGTGCCTCTGGCGTAGTGGGCGAAGCGCGAGTGCTGACCCGGGACTGGGATCGCTCGACCGGCTCCCTGTCGTTCGCGCCCGACGGGGAGAGCCTCTACGTGACGGCGGGAGACGTCGGCAATGTCGCCCTGTTCCGGATCGCGAAGGGCAATGGCCGGGTGACCCGGCTGGTGGGCGACGGCCATGTGCGGTCGCCCGGCGTCGCCGGGGATCGGCTGGTCTTTGCCCGGGACGACCTCGACTCTCCCGTCGATCTCTACTCCACCGATCTCGACGGTGGCGACCTTCGGCAGCTGACCGAGGTCAATCGCGAGGCCCTCGCCGAGGTGGCCTTCGGCGACTACGAGCAGTTCTCCTTCGCCGGCTGGAACGGCGAGACGGTGTATGGCTACGTGGTGAAGCCGGTGGGTTTCGAGGCCGGGAAGAAATATCCCCTGGCCTTTCTGATCCACGGCGGGCCCCAGGGTTCCTTCGACAACGATTTCCACTACCGCTGGAATCCTCAGTTCTACGCCGGCCTGGGCTTCGCTTCGGTGATGATCGACTTCCACGGGTCGACCGGCTACGGTCAGGAATTCACCGATTCCATTACCGGCGATTGGGGCGGCAAACCCCTCGAGGATCTCCGCAAGGGAATGGCGGCGGCCCTCGAACGCTACGACTGGATCGACGGGGATCGCGCCTGCGCCCTGGGTGCCTCCTACGGTGGCTACATGATCAACTGGATTGCCGGCAACTGGCCCGATGGCTTCCGTTGCCTGGTGAACCACGACGGTCTCTTCGACCTGCGCAGCATGTACTACAGCACCGAGGAGCTGTGGTTTCCCGAGTGGGAGATGGGGGGCACCCCGTGGACGAACCCCGAGGGATTCGCCGAGCACAACCCGGCGCTGTTCGTGGATCGCTGGAAGACTCCGATGTTGGTGATTCACGGAGCCCTGGATTTTCGCGTGGTCGAGACCCAGGGCCTGGCCACCTTCACTGCCCTGCAGCGACGGGGAATTCCGAGCCGGCTGCTCTACTTTCCCGATGAAAACCACTGGGTGTTGAAACCGCGGAACAGCATCCAATGGCACGAGGTCGTGGGCGAGTGGCTTCGGAAATGGACCGCGGGATCCCCGTGATCCGGACCCTCACTTCGATCGAACGATCCGTAAACGAAAACGATACGCACCGCCATCGGTAGCGATAGGAGCCTTCAACATGTTGGCCAGTCAGAAAATCGTCGACGCCTTCAACACCCAGGTCGGTAACGAGATGGGTGCATCCAATCAGTACATCGCCATTGCCTCCTACTTCTCGGTCGAAGGGCTCGAAGAGCTCTCGAAGTTCTTTTTTCGCCAGGCCAACGAGGAGCGTGAGCACGCGATGAAATTCGTCCGCTTCATCCTCGATGTCGGCGGCAATGTGGCGTTGCCCCAGATCGCGGCGCCGCGCAATGACTTCGGCTCTGCTGCCGAAGCCGTGACCGCCGCCCTGGACTGGGAGAAGGAAGTCACCCAGCAGATCTACGGCCTGGTGGAGCTCTGCCAGTCGGAGCGGAATCACATTTCGTTGCGTTTCCTCGACTGGTTCGTCGATGAGCAGCTGGAAGAGGTCTCGCTCATGGACAACCTGCTCTCGGTGGTCAAGCGAGCCGGAGAAGGCAATCTTCTCTACGTCGAGGACTACGTGGCCCGCCACGGTGTCGAAGGTGCCGATTCCGTCGGCGCCGACGCCCAATAGCCCCGACCGATCCTTGTAGGCGAATCCGCTTCGCCTCGTTCGAGACTCGCGAGGAACCTCGGTTCCTCGCGGATCCCGACCTTCCTCATTTCCCCTTCCCTTCTATCCCTTGCCCTTTGCCGCCTTTGCTTCTTCCTCGTCCTGCTTGCGAGTGCGGAAGAGGGTATCGAAGAGCTCTCGGAGCTTGTCCAGCGCCGGCTGGCTGTAGAGACCCGCGAGGGCGGACCACGTGAGCAGCGGGCGGGGATCCGTGGCGTAGTCCACCTTGAATCCGCCGACTCCGCTCATCAGAGCGAGGCAGGTCACGAGAGCGATGCCGAGCCCTGTAAACGGCCGGCACAGGTAGAAGATGACCCAGGGGGCTCCCAGGTTGCCCTTGCCCGCGTGCACGGCGATCGATGCCAGGCTGTGCACCGATCCCATGGCGGCGCCGAGCAGGGCGCAGAGAGCGAGCAGCCGATCCTCTTCTACGGCCTGTCCCGAGAAGCTGGCGATCACGTCTCCGTAGTTGTGAAGGAAATAGGCTACGGGGATCACCAGGCAGACGACGCTGTAGGTCACCACCAGGAACCTCTGCCCGCGGCTCATCAGCGGCATCGGCTCCCCTTCGGAGCCCACGTCCATACCTTTCTGAATCTCTGGCTCTTCGGCGGGTGTTGCCGGCGTATCGCTGCCTACCGGACTTTCGTGGGGTCCTGCTTCTTCACTCATCTCGGCTCCTCTCGAGATTCTCGGGACGGGTGACCTAGCTAAAGATATCCCATCCCGAGGAGGGGTCCTCCGCCGATGGTGTGCACCGAATCAGCTCCCGGAGTCGCGCGGTCCCTCGACCGGAGCGATGCTCGACCACTCCGACGCATCTTGCTCTCGCCTGGTGGTTTCGAAATCTGTTTGCCACAGTTTTTCGAAAAACCAGGTAACTCTGGCGTAAACCCATCTACAACTACCTCGATGCGTGATCGGCTCCAGGAGATCCTCATGGCTCGAAGCTCCCGAACTCACTCCATCTCCGTCTGGCTCTTCCTCGTCGCCTGGATGGCTTTCGGTAGCGGTCTCGAGGCCCAGACAGGAGAGATCACCGGACAGGTGACCGGCCCCGGATCGGCGCCCGTTCCCGGCATCGAGGTCTCTCTCTACCAGCGAGTCGAAGGGGCCTGGACCTACCGGATCTTCGAAGACACCAGCACCGACGGCACCTATTCCTTTTCCGGCCTGGAAGACGGTGAATACACCCTGCTGTTTCGCGACTGGTCGCAAAACCTCGCCTACGAATATTTCGATAACGCCAGTCGGCTGGCGGACGCCACTCCCATCGTGGTGATGGCCGGTTCCGTGGTACCCGTGGACGCGGCGCTCGAGCCGGGCGGGCGAATCGCCGGTTCCCTCACCGACCCCGGTGGCCGGCCGCTGGACTACCCGTTGATCTTCGCCTACACCGCGGAGAGTGATCCGGAGATCCTGTTCCTGACGAATCCCGACCCCACGAGCGGCGAATACGAGATCGGTGGTCTTCCCTCGGGCGACTACCTGATCCAGTTCACCGGGCGCCAGGGGCTCGACAATTTTTTCGGGTATTTCGACGGAGTCGAGGTGATCGAAGACGCCACGCCGATTCCCGTGATGATCGGCGAAACGACGGACAACATCGACGGAACCCTCGGCCTGCCGCCCGGCGGATTGATCGAGGGGCGGATCACCGATCCCTACGGCCGCGCCTTCGACTTCGCCCGGGTGCTCGCCTTCGTCGAGGACGGAGGCGAATGGGTGTTGGCGGGAGAGACCGAGACCGCCTTTTATTCTTCGGATTATCGCCTGCCTCTGGCACCGGGTCTGTACCGGTTGTGGTTCGAAGCCGGCTCCTTTCTGCAGCCCGACCTGCCCGCAGGAGAATTCTTCGACGACGTGCTCGACCTCGCCGACGCCACCGAGGTGGAAGTGGTGCTGGGGGAAACCCGGTCGAGCTTCGACGTGGTGGTGGGGAACCTTTCTCTGGGCAGCATCTCGGGAACGGTGAGTGACGCCGACACCGGCGCACCCCTGGCGGGAATCGAGATCTACCCCGCCGATCGTGGGGGGCAGATTCTCTGGGATCAGGTGGCGGTAACCGATGCCGCCGGTGAGTACACCGTGGAAGGGCTGTGGCCCGAGGGGTACTTCCTCGAGCTCTACGATCCGAGCTTCACCTACGAAACCCGGCGTCTGCCGGAGCGGGTGCTGGTGGGAGAGGGTGCGGTGACCGGGATCGACGCCTCCCTGGCTTTGGCCCCGGCCGGGTCTCTGCCGGGCTCGATCAGCGGTCGGGTGACCGGCACCGGGGGAGAGCCCCTCTCCAACATCCGGGTTTCGGCGGACTCGGGCCTGGACTCGGGGGGCGGCTGGGCCGTCACCGATTCCGACGGCCGCTACCGCATTCGTGGTCTGGCAGCCGATTCCTACCAGCTGCGTTTCTCGGCCCCCGATGGTTTTCGAGTCACCGAGTGGTACGACGACGCCGCGGATCGCGACGGTGCCGTGCCGGTGGCCGTGGGCAACGGGGTCGACTCCGGGGGGATCGACGCCGAGCTGGCCCCTGCCGGCGTGATCACCGGCGTGATCACCAACCTCTTCGGCGGCGACTTCTTCCTGTCCACCGCCACCGCCTACACCGCCGACGGCGACGGCTGGGCCGAGGTGGGCACCGCCTTCGGCGTGTTCGAGTCCGAATACCGGCTCGAGGGGATTCCGGCCGGCTCGGTGCGGATCCTTTTCACCGGTCGTGCCTACACCGGGCCCGCCGAAATCGAGGTCTACGACAACGTCGCCACCCTCGACGAAGGAACCGACGTGGTGGTAGCCGGTGGCCTGGTCACGTCCGGTATTTCCGCGGTGCTCGGCGCCCCGCCATCGGGAGCGATCACCGGGCGCGTCACCGATGGGGCGGGCACCGACCTCGAGGGTATCGCCATCCGCGTTTTCAACGATGACTTCGAGCTCGAGGCGGAGGCCGCCACCGGCGCCGACGGGCGCTACGAAGTGTCGGGCCTCTACAACGGCCGCTACTACGTGGAGATGGTCGATCCCGAGGGGATCTATCCCGCAGAAGTCTTTGACGACGTAACGTCCCTGGAGCTCGGCACGCCGGTGGTGGTCGTCGATGGCGACACCACGGCGGGGATCGACGCGGCCCTCGACGGAGCCGACCAGGGGCCCGGCGGTGGCGGCTTCCGCGGCACCGTGACCGACACCTCCTCCGGCGCACCGGTCTCCGGCATTCGCGTGGAATGCCTCGACGAGCTCTTTTCCTTCGTTTCCGGCTGCTCGACCTTCACCGACGCCGCTGGGTCTTACCAGCTCGCCGGTTTCCTGCCCGCGGGGCTCTACTACCTCTCGTTCCGCTCGCCCGACGGCGCCTGGGCCGACGAGTGGTACGACGATGTGATTCGTCTCGCCGACGCCACGCCGGTGGCGGCGAGCCTCGGCGCCTGGACCGACGGGATCGACGCGGCCCTCGAGCCGGCAGGGGGGATCCGCGGCACGGTGACCGACCGTGTCGGCAATGCCTTTCCGCTCCTCACCGCCACCGCCTACGCCTGGAACGGAAGCGAGTGGGAGCCCTACAAAGGTTTCTTCACCGCCTACGACACCGAATACGAGATCCTCGGCCTGCCCGCGGGTGCCTATCGCGTGCGCTTCCAGGGCAGCCCGCTCACCCATCCCGATGCCGGGATCGTCGAGTTCTACGACGACGTGGCCACCGTCGACCTGGGAACCGACGTACCGGTGGTGGTGGGGCAGACCACTGAGGGCATCGACGCCGTGCTCGACTCCGAGCCCGGAGGCCGGATCACCGGAGCCGTGAGCGACGGATCGGGCAACGGCCTGGAGGGTATCGAGGTGCGGGTCTTCGACGACGAGCTCCACCTCGCCGGGCAGGCCACCACCGCTGCCGATGGTAGCTACCGGGTGGAAGGGCTGTTCAACGGTCGCTACTCCGTCGACTTCCGGGATCCCTCGGGGACATTTCCGTCCGAAGCCTTCGACGACGTTCCCTCCCTCGACCTGGCCACACCGGTCCAGGTGGCCAACGGCGGAACGACCACCGGAATCGATGCCGCTCTCGACGGCTCGGGCAGCGGCCCGGGCGGCGGCGGGGTCCGGGGAACCCTGACCGATGCTTCCACCGGTGCTCCCTTGCCCGGGATCCGGGTTCGTTGTTTCGATGAATTCTTCGGCTCGGTGGCCGGCTGCGACACCGTCAGCGGTGCCGATGGGTCCTACCAGCTCGCCGGTTTCCTGCCCGCGGGCGATTACCTCGTGGGCTTCCGGTCGGCCGACGGCTTCTTCGTCGACGAGTGGTACGACGACGTTCCGCGGCTCGACCAGGCGACCCCGGTGGCGGTGAGCCTCGGGGCGTGGACGGAGGGAATCGATGCCGAGCTCGAGCCGGCCGGAAGGGTCCGCGGCTCCGTGACCAACGAGTCCGGCGGCGCCTTCCCGCTCCTGACGGTCACGGCCTTCGTCCGCAACGGAGCCGATTGGGAGCCCTTCAAGGGGTCCCTCACCGCGTTCGATACCGAATACGAGATCCTCGGCCTGCCCGCCGGAGACGTACGAGTTCGTTTCCGTGGCAGCTCGCTCACGAATCCGAGTGGCGGCATCGTGGAGTTCTACGACGACGTGGCCTCGGTCGATCTCGGCACCGACGTATCGGTGGTCGCCGGGCAGGTGACGACGGGTATCGACGCCGTTCTCGGCAATGTCGAGGGGACGGCGTCGGCCCTGGTCGATCCCGGGTTCGACCACGGTCTCGAGGCTTGGGCGGCCACTCTGCCCGAGGGGTCGGAGCTGCTCCTGGGCGAGGTCGACCTCGCGGGCTCTTCGAGCTCCGGCTCCGCCGAGATCCGCCATCGCAGCGGCTCCGAGCAGCGAGTCTCCCTCTCGCAATGTGTCGCGGTGCGTGGCGAGGAACGATTCCGTTTCGGCGGCTGGTTGCGGGTCGAAGGAGCGGCGGCGATGTCGAGCGCGCCCCTGGGCTGGGTGCAGGTCGAGCTCTTCAGCGGCTCGGGTTGCAGCGGCGAGCCGCTCGCCCAGGCCGGGACCCCGGCCCTCGCCGGGGAGCGCGGCTGGAGTCGGCTGAAAGCCGAGGTCGACACACCGGCTGCCGCGGTTTCCGCCCGCGTCTCCTACCTGCTCGACTCCGCCGCCGCGACGGGCTTCGATGCCTTCTGGGACGACCTCTTCTTCGAGGAGCGATTCCTGATCTTCGCCGATGGTTTCGAGTCGGGTACCTTGTCGGGCTGGTCGTCGGCGTTGCAGTAGGCGGCCGCCGAGAGCCTTGCGCCGTCCCGGGCATCGTCACCGAGAGCGAGGGGCGTCCGCCGGTAAGAGTCGGCGTTCCTGGAGCCAGGTCGAGCGGGTCAACGACAATCGTGCCGA
>CAZMEL010000120.1:0-21822 GCA_964565225.1 uncultured Thermoanaerobaculia bacterium
CGGAAGGAACGCCGACTCGACCCCGCCAGGGAATCTGACAGAGTAGAACTACTCCCGTTTGGTAAATTCTTCCTCGGCCCAGAAACATTTACAAAGGTCGGGAAACCTGCTCCGGCCCGGCGGAAACGATCCAGAGACTGACGAAGGGCTGGGCCAGCCCCACGGCCTCCGGCTGCAGGTACTCGATTTCACCCACCAGGTCGGCGATCGCCCGGGCGGCGTCGCGCGCTGGCTCGCCGTGGTAGAAGAGCCTGCCCTTGTAGCGACCCGGAGACTCGACCTCGGAGGCGACGAGCTCGGCCCGGGCGCCGGCCTGGGTCAGCAGCTCGACCGCCCGTCGAGCATCGGCGATCCGGCTCGGATCGTGGATCACCCGTACCTCTCTCCCCTGGATCTCCCGTTCGCGCAGCCGGGCTCGCAGCTCCTGCGCCCGCTGCCCCGACTCGGTGCTCTCGGCTTCGAGAGCGGTGAGAACCCCTGCCAGCGCCTGGCGAAACCGTTGGCCCTGCTCGACCAGGGCGGTGGCGGCTTCCTCACGGTCCGATCCGGGTCGTTCTCCTTCCGCCACTTGCCGGTAGCGCTCGACGAAGAACTCGAGCTTGTCGTCGAGATCGAGGGCCTGGTCGATCGAGAGGGCGTTCTGTTCCCCCAGGCGTAGATTGGCGTCGAGGAGCTCTTCGAGAGCAGTACGAACGACGCCGTCGTCCTCGGCGAGCACCCGGCTCCGGCGATCGAGCTCGAGGCGTTGGATCTCGGCGGCTCGACGGTCGATCTCGGCCTGCAGCCAGGGCTCGGGACCGCTTCGTTCCGGCTTCGGTCGCGAGCCCGAGAAGAAGCCTGCGAGCAGGGCGGTCACCAGGGCAGAAACCCCGGCCGTCGCCAGCAGAGGAGCGACCTGGTGAATCCTCGAGCGAGGCGGCGCTGCGTCGACCTCGATCCTCCGCGCCGGCTTCGGCTCCGGCTCGGGTTCCGGGGCGGTGTGAAGATCGGGATCTGGTGGTCTCTCGATGGTCCCTCGGCTTCCCAGGGTGTCGTAGAAGCTCGAGCCCTGGGGTTTGAGCACGGGGCCCGCGGATGCCTCGACCGCTCCCTCGATCTCGGGGACCGGAGGTGGAGACGGGGATTCCGATGACGGTTCCGAAGGCTCTGGCAGGCGCCGGAGGGTTGGACCGGAAGGGGAGGGATTCCGGACCAGGAATCGGAGGGAGACTCGGCCGGGCCGGAAGGGGGCGCCCCGAGTGACTTTTACCCGGAACATCGCTTCGAGAGGAGTTGCATCGCAGAGTTCGATCGTGGCTGGATGCCGGGCGGAGAATACCACGGCCGGTCGATCGAAGAGAGGTTGATTTGATTGATTGGGTGTCAATAAACTGATTGTATCTGTCTATTCCTTCGATTACATTTACTTTGTCTCGGTCATTGTTGCCCGAGAAGCGGACTTGGAGGTAGCACGATGGAACAGAAGACGAACGGCCGAGCTGGGGAGCAGCCCGTGGACGAGAACACGCAACAGCTCAAGGTCGGTCTCGCCAAGATGCTGGCGGGAGGCGTGATCATGGACGTCACCAGCGTCGAGGAGGCGCAGCTGGCGGAGGCGGCCGGAGCGGCGGCGGTCATGGCGTTGGAGAGAGTGCCGGCGGACATCCGCCGCGACGGCGGGGTGGCGCGCATGGCGTCGATCGAGCGGATCGCGGCCATTCAGGAGACGGTGAGCATTCCGGTCATGGCCAAGGCGCGGATCGGTCATTTCCTGGAAGCGCGGGTCCTGGAGTCGCTGGCGGTGGACTTCATCGACGAGAGCGAGGTTCTGACCCCGGCCGATGTCGAGCACCACATCGACAAGAGAGATTTCCGGGTGCCTTTCGTGTGTGGCGCCCGCAATCTGGGCGAGGCCCTGCGCCGGATCGCCGAGGGAGCCGCGATGTTGCGCACCAAGGGCGAAGCGGGCACCGGCGACGTGGCCGAGGCGGTGCGCCATCTGCGGTTGATCGGCTCGCAGCTGCGGGACCTGGTGGCGGCGCCGGTGGAGGAGCGGGTGCGCAAGGCGCGGGAGCTCGGGGCGCCCCTCGACCTGGTGTCGCAAGTGGCCGAGGCCGGGCGCCTGCCGGTTCCCAACTTCGCGGCCGGAGGCATCGCCACCCCGGCCGATGCCGCCCTGGTGATGTCGCTCGGGGCCGAGGCGGTCTTCGTCGGCTCCGGTATCTTCAAATCCGAGCAGCCCGAACGAACCGCTGCGGCGATCGTGCGCGCCACGGCTCGATATCAAGACCCCGAGGTGGTTCTCGACGCCTGCCGTCAGGCGGGCAGCGGTGCCATGCGTGGGCTGGCGGTGGCGAGTCTCGAGGCAGGGGAGCGGTTGCAGGAACGAGGCGCCTGAGCATGCCGCGGGAGCAGGGCGTCGGGGTGCTGGACCTCCAGGGCGGAGTCGACGGTCACCTCATGGCCCTTCGTCGGCTGGGGGTCGAGCCTCGGCGGGTGCGAGCCGCTCCGGACCTGGAGGGGCTCACCCACCTGGTCCTGCCTGGAGGCGAGTCCACCACCCTGCGGCACCTGCTCGACCTCTTCGACCTGACCCCGGCCCTCGAGAGCCGCTACCGGGCCGGCAGCCTGGTGCTCCTCGGGACCTGTGCCGGCGCCATCCTGCTGGGCAAGGGAGACGGACCTCCGCCACGTTTCGGCTGGCTCGATGCCGAGATCGAGCGCAACGCCTACGGACGGCAGGTGGACTCCTTCGTCCGCCCGCTCCACGTGGACGCCTGGAACACCGACCTCGACGGTGTGTTCATCCGCGCGCCGAAGATCCGGCGGGTGGGCCCTGCTGCCCGGGTCCTGTGCCGCGACGGCGAGGACCCCGTGTTGATCGAGGGCCCTCGCCTGCTCGCCGCCACCTTTCATCCCGAGCTCACCGACTCGGCGAGGGTCCACGAGCATTTCCTGGGCATGGGCTGAGGCGAGGTGGGTCCCCGCTTGCCAGTCGAGAGGCTTCGGCCCTCGATTCTCCTCTCAGGGGCAGGTGGCGAAGGCCTCGATCTCGGTGAGGGCCTCGCTGGGGTTGCCGAGAGGATTCTGGAAGAAGAACGTCTCGCCTTCCTGGGTATCGGTGACGGTGAGGCTGTACTCCACGTTGGTGGTAGCCGCGGCGAAGACCCAGAAGTGGTTGTTGAAGCTGCAGCCGTCGAGCACCTTGACCAGCATCTCCCAGTTGTCGGGCTCGAAGAAGTAGTAGAGCGCCGAGTCGTCGGAGACCACCGGCACGCGCCGGGCGTCGTCCTGGTCGCCGCCGAAGTCTCGCCAGTCGATCTGGACCTTGAAGCGGCCCGCGTCGAGGCAGGAGATGGTGTCGCTCTCCACGCAGGGCTCGTTGTCGGTAATGGTCACCGTGGCGGTGGACGGCGCCCCGATCTCCGCGTCGCCCGTGGGATTCGAGAGAGTGACGGTGAAGCTCTCGGAAGCTTCGGCGATCGTGTCTTCGAGAATCGGGATCACCACGTTCTGGATGTTCGAGCTACCGTCGCCGAAGGTCACGGTGCCGTTGCTGGCCGCGAAATCCTGGCCGGAAGTGGCGCTGCCGCCGGCGGTGGCGAAGCTCGCCGAAACCTGGCCGGCGGTGCCATCGACCCGGCTGACCCCGAGAGTGACGGCGCCCTGCCCCTCGTTGATGGTGACGGCGGCGCTGGTGAATTGCAGCTCGCCGGCCGAATCGGGGGGCTCCTCCGGGGAGTTGATTGCGGTCTTGATGCGATTGCCGTCGTTCCGGCTGACCATGGCGGAGGGAATGTCGATGCTGCCGTCGGTGCCACCCATGTTGATCACGCCGCCGCCGACATTGTTCACCACCACCACGGCTCGGGCGCCCGCATTCTGGGCATTGCGCACCTTGACGGTGAAATTGCAGGTGCCACGATCGACCACGGCGATCCGGCCCGCGATCTCGCCGCCATTGACGATCGGATTGCACGCCAGGGTCGGCTGGTTGCTGCCGTCGCGGGCGATCACCAGCTGCCCCGTGATCCCGGGGTTGGCGATGGCCGGGCCGAACTCGGCGGTGCCGATCAGGTATCGCCCGGCGACGCTGGCGGGAGCGTCGAGGATCAGGGCGGGGCCCGCCTGGAGAAACGACGGCGCGGCATTGGTCACCTGCTGGCCCGCCCACACCACCCGGCCGGTATTGATCGCCGAGGCGGCGCGCTGGCCGTTGTTCATCTGGTGCCAGCGCAGGCCGTTGGAGTTGTCGAGGATGTTGCGGGTGAAGATGTCGGGGCGTCCGAAGAAGAGGGCGCCGTTGCGTTCGTTGACGAAGCTGGTGAATCCCAGACCGTGGGCCATTTCGTGCAGTGCCACCTGCACGAAGTTGATGGTGCCCGGAGGCTCGTTGCCGTCGAGCCCGTAGTAGTACCGCGAGCCGGCGCCGAGGCAGGCCTGGTCGATCTGGGAGTTGAACTCCAGGGCCAGGTCGCCAGCGGTGGCGTTGGGGTCGTCCTGCAGACTGAGATTCTGGCTGGCCAGAGACTCTGCCAGAGCTCCGGCGTAGAACGTGTTGCCGACCGGAGCGCCCGCGAAATTCTCGAACACGAACTGCGGACCGGCCTGGGCGAGCACGCCGCCGGAGGTGTCGCAGTCGAGGTTCGAGAACGAGACGTCGACATTGATGGCGATCGAGCTGCGCAGGTTGTTGGACCAGACCTGAGCGGCGAACTGCATGGCCTGCATTCGTTGGGCGCCCAGCTGCGGATCGTTCAAGCCCTCCCCCTGGCCGTCCATGTTGCGGATGAAGACGTTCGAGCTGCCCGGAGCCCAGCCGATGTCGAACATCAGGGGCCGGGTGAGGTCGAGACCGGGGAAGGGGAGGTTGGCGCTGGCGCTCGGCTCCATGAGCAGATTCGGGGTGGCCGAGCGATCCCAATGGGAGATGGACGAGCCGGGCTGCACCGGGTTGGGAGCGAAGAGCAGCACTCTGCCGAGCCCATCGGTGCCGGCGAGGCTGCTCGGGTCGATGCCGAGGTTCCCGGTGACGGTGGCACCCTGGAGAGTGAGCGGAGGCAGGGCGCAGAGGCCCAGCGCCACGGCGGTGCGGAGGTTCTTGCTTCGCTTCCCCATGATCAGCTCTCCGGCGCCGCTTCGGTTACGAGCTCGGCGGCGATCGGTTCGGTCGGGTGCTCGTGGCCCGCGGGCCGGTCGGGGTGGTCGCTGCAGCGAATCTCGTAGCTGCCGTCGTCGAGAACCTGGACCCGCAGGGCGCTGCGAAAGCGCTTCTGGAGGAACACACCGCGGCCGCCGTCTTCGAGGGGAAAGGGCACCAGGCCCTGGCTCGACTTGTTCGAGCCGAGGGGGCTCGGGGCGGCCATCCGGCCGCGCATCCGCTCTTCCTGCTCCGGAGTCGGCTCGGTGAGCTCGCCGGTCTCGGGATCGACGAAGACCAACAGGCCGGACCGCGGCCCGGCCTCCGTGGAACGGGCTGGAGCGCCGTCGCCCGGCTCGGTCGCCGCAACGGTTTCCTGTGCTTCCGCTACGGTCGGCTCGGGAGCCGCGTCGTCGTTACCGGCGGCGACCGGCAGAGCAACGAGAAGAATGGCGAGAAGGATGGGCTCGAGGAGAAGAGGTCTCCGGCGGAGGGAAGAGGAATCGAGACGAGAAAAGAAATTCACGGAAATCGCTCCTTGCTGGCGAGCCTGATGGATTCGGCTCGCGACGAACGGTTCCGGGCGTTGGAGACGAGCCGCGGAGTTGGGTCTCGTGTGGATCGGTAGATCCGAGCCCGGCGTTTCACAGCTGCGTACCACGGATCGAGTCCTGGGCATTCGGGTCGAGGATCCGATCCGTGGATCCACCTGGAGGGTAGCGAGTGCAGCGAGCAGCCCAACAGAGCTCTCGGGCCATGGCACTACACTAGCACGGCAGCCCTCGGGGCTTCCGCATTCGCGGGGACTGCCGCCCGGAAACCAGGGACCAGCGGCACCTTTCGAAGGGCCGCCGGCTCGATCAATTCCCGAGGGACTGATCGATCGCCCCCAGAATCGCCGAGGGTAGGGGGCGTACCCGGAAGTTTTCGGCGACCCGGAACCACAGGATCCGCCCCTCCGGAGAGAGGAGGAACGTGGCGCTCTGGGCGATGTCGATCCCTTCCGGTCCTCCCCGCAGGTGCCGGAGATCGAAGAGATCGATCACCTGCCCTTCGGGGTCGGAGAGGAAGGCGAACGAGGCGCCGGTGGCCTTGCGCATCACCTCGGATTCCTCGGGTTCGTCTACGCTCACGGCGAGGAGACGGATTCCACGTCGCTCGAAGGCGTCGATTTGTTCTTGGAGCTCGACCAGCTCCCGTTGGCAGTACGGTCACCAGTAGCCGCGGTAGAAGATCAGCAGCGTGGCCCGGGGAATCTCTCCGGTCGTCAGCAGGGAAACCTGCTCCCCTCGGGAGGAGGGCAACACGAGCTGGTCGAGCCGAGGGCCGAGATCGTCGCCCACGGCGATGCTCAGGTCCCGCGCGGCGTATCTCGAGTCGACCAGGGTGAACCAGGCGAAGAAGGCGGTGAGCCCGCAGGCCGCCGTGGCCAGCACCAGGCGCCGGGCCGAGACCTGCTGCCGGAGTCCCCAGAGCAGACCCCCACACCCGACCAGGGCGACCAGAAGGCTCACCACCGGAACGGCCTGGTAGATGCCCATTTGCACGGCGAGAAAGAAGTAGGAGAAAACCGCCAGCAAAGGAAGGGTGAGGTAGAGCAGGTCCATTTTCCAGGGTTTCATCGGGACTCTCCTCGGTCTCCGGACGGGCGGTCTTCGGTCGGACACGTGGGGTCGCCGTGGGCGTCGAGCCGGACCCGGGCGCCGCCGAATCCGCGGGTCGGGCCACGGGTGTACCGGGCGTCGAGCAACATCACTTCGGTGCCGTCGGCTCCGGGCCGCACGTCGAGGAAGGGGTAGCGGAGCCAGTTGTCCATTCCCTTCAGACAAGGAGCCGAGCGCGCCGCGACATAGGTCGGGTCGTCGGCTCGGGGCCGATCCAGGCGGCGCGGGTCGAGCTGCAGCCGCGGCTGGCGAAACCAGGCGTAGGTACCCCAGCGGTACTCGGCCGGGGTGACCACCACCACGTCGCGGCGGTGGGGGCTGGCGGGTAGCGGACCGATCAGCAGATCTTCGACGGCGTCGATCCCCGCGTCGGCGAGAGCCTCGCGCACATCGGCCTCGGCCATCCGGCTGCCGACCATGAGCGCCAGGACGTAGATCCCCGCCGCGGCCAGGGCCCAGCGCGGAGCCGGCGAGAGGTGGGGAGCGGGGAGCCGCGAGCGCAGCAGCACGATCGTCGCCAACCCGGCGGTCCACAGAATCCGCACGAGCGGCGACGAGGCCCCGGCGAACACCACGGCGGTGGCCGCCACGGCGAGCGCTCCCCAGGCCAGGCGTGCGGGCCAGGACTGCGAGCGGCCGAGGCAGACCGCGCCGCCGAGCAGGAGCCAGAGCCAGGGATCGATGATGTAGAGGGTGTCGCCGTAGAACCAGGTGCCGTCGA
This sequence comes from uncultured Thermoanaerobaculia bacterium, assembly GCA_964565225.1. Taxonomy (GTDB): domain Bacteria; phylum Acidobacteriota; class Thermoanaerobaculia; order Multivoradales; family J023; genus CAZMEL01. The sequence goes on from CAZMEL010000120.1 coordinate 7,505, forward strand.
AGGGCATCAACAGACGCACTCCATAGGTGTTGAGCCAGTCGAGGGCGGGATGGCTCCAGACTCCGAAGCAGGCGAGGGCGAGGAGACGTCTCGGGTGTGCCGCTCCGGCCGCCGACGGGCCGCGAATCCGCTCGTAGAGCAGCATGGCACCCGCCAGCACGAGGGGCAGCAAGACCATGGCGAGGACGCCGTGGGTCCAGCCGCGGCGAAGCCAGAGGGAGAGGTCGTTGCCCATGAAATAGGTCACGGCGTCGAGATCGGGCAGGTTCACGGCGATGAGCAAGGTCGGGGTGGCCAGGGCCGTGGTCCGGCGCAGGCCGGCCTCCGCCGCGGCGGCGCCGAACAGGGTGTGCGTCAACGGGTCCATGTCGAGGTATCATACGCCAGTTCCAGCACCAGGACAGGCCCGGTCGATTTCCCGGGCCGGGCGCACGGGGAAGGACGAAAGAGCATGGCGTGGATCGAGACCATCGACGAAGAATCGGCCGTGGGCCGGCTGGCGGAGCTCTACGGCAAGATGCTCGAGCCGTGGGGTGGAGTGGACAACATCCTGAAGATCCACAGCCTGCATCCGGCTTCGTTGCGCCGCCACTTCGACCTCTACAAGACCCTCATGCGCGGCGCCTCTCCGCTCGGCCGGGCGCAGCGGGAGATGATCGGAGTGGTGGTCTCGGCGGCCAACCGCTGCCACTACTGACTGACTCATCACGGGGCGGGGCTCCGTAGACTCACCGCAGACGACGACCTGGTGGCAGCGCTCTCGAGCGACTACCGCACGGCGGAGATCTCCACCGCCGATCGCGCGATGCTCGACTATGCCTACAAGCTCACCCTCGAGCCCTGGGCGATGGTCCGTACCGATGTGGAGAGCCTGCGGCGGGAAGGGTTCTCCGACCGCGCCATTCTCGACATCAACCAGGTGGCCGGTTATTTCGCCTTTGTCAACCGCCTGGCCGATGGCCTGGGAGTCCAGCTCGAAGCGATCTGGGAGCCGGAGAAGAGCGAGCCCGGTTGAGACGAAAGAGGTCGCCTTCGCGACCTCGACCCGCCGCGGAGAATCCCCCTCGGGCTGGAATTAAACGTGCGGGTGGCGTAGAATGCGGCGATCCGAGGCCGTTTCGGCCCGGACCCGGCTCGAAGCCATCGGGCCGGTCGGAACCACCGAGACAAATCGCCAGGTCGAGCCGACCCGGTGTTCGAAAGATCGCATTCTCAGGAGGTGCAACGTGCCGTATAGCCCACTTCTGGTCAAGCCGATGCGCGAGGAGCTGACCGTCCTCGGCTTCGAAGAGCTCACCGACGCCGATTCCGTCGATACCTTCATGGACAACCAGGAAGGCACCGCCTTTCTGGTGATCAACTCGGTGTGCGGCTGCGCCGCCGGCATGGCCCGGCCCGGCGTGCGGCTGGCACTCGAGGGAGACAAACGCCCCGATCGCCTCGGCACGGTTTTCGCCGGCCAGTTCGTGGAAGCCACGGCCCAGGCCCGGGAGAAGATGCCGGACCTTCCTCCGAGCAGCCCTTCGATGGCGCTCTTCAAGGACGGTGAGCTGGTGTACTTCGTCCCCCGCCACCGGATCGAAGGGCGGACGAAGGAGCAGGTGGCCGCGGACCTCCAGAACGCTTTCTCGCAGCACTGCTGAGCTCCGGCTCCGGGTACGGCAAGCTCCATGGGAACCTTCCACGACGACAAACACGAGCTGCACGGGATCACCGTGGTGGTCGACACCGACGGACCGGAGGTCTACGTCGGACGCTGTGACGACATGGACGACGAGCGGGTGATCCTGCTCGACGTCGACGTACACCGCGATGGCGACGGCGGCCGCTCGAAGCAGCAATACATCGAGAAGGCCGCTCTCTACGGGGTCTTCAAGAAACATCCACATCTGGTGCTCGATCGCCGGCATGTCACCTCGGTGAGGCGTCTCGGTGATCTCTGAGGGAGCCATCCCTCGGCGGTGGATTCCGGGGTACCCGACGTGACGGGTTTCTGGGTCGCGGCGGGAGCCACCTGCTGTGCGCTCTCGGTGCTCGCCGGAGCCTTCGGAGCCCACGGGCTCCAGGGGCGGCTCGACGCCGGACAGCTGGCCCTCTGGGAAACGGCGGCCCGGTACCTCATGTACGGCGGGCTGGGAATCGTGCTGGCGGGGCTCCTGGGGTTGCAGGTGTCGCCGCCGCGCCGAGGATTCGACCTGGCGGCGGGCCTGTTGCTCGCCGGCAGCCTGGTGTTCAGCTCGACGGTCGCGATCCTGGCCCTCGGCGGGCCGCGCTGGCTCGGTGCGGTCACCCCTCTCGGCGGACTCGCCATGGTGATCGGATTCTCGACCCTCGCCGGTACCGCCATACGCCTCTGATCCAGAAACCAACGGTTGGCACCGGCTGCGCAGCGGTGCCGGCTCCTCAACGATAGAGCGGAGAATCGAAATGCCGAATGGAATCGTCCAGGTTCCGGAGCCGGTGAACGAGCCGGTCCGATCCTATGCCCCGGGCTCTCCGGAGAAAACTTCCCTGAAGCGACGACTCGACGAAATGATGTCGGAGACACCGGAGATCCCGGTGATCATCGGCGGCCGGGAAGTGCACACCGGGCGAACCGCCGAAGCCGTGTGCCCCCACGACCACGGGCACGTGCTCGCCACCTTCCACCAGGCGGGTGCCGCCGAGGTGGAGCAGGCGGTGGCCGCCTCGACCGAGGCCTGGAAGGACTGGTCGGAGATGGCCTGGGAAGACCGTGCCGCGGTGTTCCTGAAGGCGGCGGAGCTGCTCGCGGGCCCCCATCGCGACACTCTCAACGCCGCGACCATGCTCAACCAGTCGAAAACGGTGTTCCAGGCGGAGATCGACGCGGCCTGCGAGCTGATCGACTTCTGGCGGTACAACACCGCCTACATGCGGCAGATGTACACCGAGCAGCCGGGCTCGGCACCCGGGATCTGGGATTACGTGGAGTATCGCGCGCTCGAGGGCTTCGTGTTCGCGGTGACCCCGTTCAACTTCACCTCCATCGCCGGCAACCTGCCCACGGCTCCGGCGCTGATGGGCAACGTGGCGTTGTGGAAGCCGGCCTCGACCTCGGTTCTCTCCGGCTACTACATCCTGAAGATCCTGGAAGAGGCGGGGCTGCCGCCCGGCGTGATCAACTTCCTGCCCGGCCGTGGCGCCGAGGTGGGGGACCCCGCCCTCGCCAGCTCGAGCCTCGCGGGGATCCACTTCACCGGTTCCACCGGGGTGTTTCAGGGCATGTGGCAGACGGTGGGTGAGAACATCCGCAGCTACGCCGCCTACCCCCGGATCGTGGGAGAGACCGGCGGCAAGGACTTCGTCTTCGCCCACCCCTCGGCCCATGTCGAAGCTCTGGTGATCGCCTTGCTCCGCGGTGCCTTCGAGTACCAGGGGCAGAAGTGCTCGGCGGCCTCCCGCGGTTATATTCCGCGCTCGCTGTGGCCGGCGGTGCGCGAGCAGCTGGCCGACCAGGTCGGAACCATCGCGATGGGCTCGCCCCTCGACTTCAGCCACTTCATGGCCGCCGTGATCGACGGCTCCTCGTACCGCAAGCTGAAAGGAGCGATCGACCGGGCCCGCGCCTCGGCCTCCTGCGAGATCCTCGTCGGCGGCGGCTGCGACGACAGCGAGGGGTATTTCATCGAGCCGACGGTAATCGTCACCGACGATCCCGCCTACGAGACCATGAAGGAGGAGCTCTTCGGGCCGGTGCTCACCCTCTACGTCTACGACGATGCCGATCTGGACGACGCCCTCGGCCTCTGCGACACCACCAGCGCCTACGCCCTGACCGGCGCCATCTTCGCCCAGGACCGTGCCGCCATCGTTGCCATGGCCAGGGCGTTGCGCCACGCCGCGGGCAACTTCTACATCAACGACAAGCCCACCGGCGCGGTGGTGGGGCAGCAGCCCTTCGGCGGCGGTCGGGCGTCGGGTACCAACGACAAGGCCGGCTCGGTGTGGAACCTCCTGCGCTGGGTCTCCCAGCGCTCGATCAAGGAGACCTTCGTGCCGCCGACCGCCTACGCCTATCCGCATATGGGCGAGTCCTGAGGTCCACCGACAACCCCCGCGCGGCGGCTCGGCCCGGCTTTCTGGCCCCCGCCGCGCTCCCTCAGAAACGCTAGGAGATGGCATGACCGGTGGAGATTTGGTGGCCGATGTGTTGGTGCGGCAAGGAGTGCCGTACGTCTTTACCCTCTGCGGAGGGCATATCTCACCGATCCTGGTCAGCGCCAAGCAGCGCGGCATCCGGATCGTCGACGTCCGCGACGAGGTCACGGCGGCCTTCGCCGCCGACGCCGTCTCTCGACTCACGGGAACCCCGGGAGTCGCCGCGGTCACCGCGGGGCCCGGAGTGACCAACACCATCACCGCGGTCAAGAACGCACAGATGGCCCAATCCCCGCTGGTGCTCCTCGGAGGCGCCACGGGGACCATTCTCAAGGGCCGGGGCTCGCTACAGGACATCGACCAGATGGCCCTCGTGGAGCCCCATGTGAAATGGATGGCCGAGGTGACCCGGGTGCAGGATCTGGTGCCCGCGGTGGAGCAGGCCTTCGAAGAGGCGCGCCTCGGGGTGCCCGGGCCGGTCTTCGTGGAATGCCCGGTGGACCTGCTCTACGAAGAAGAGCTGGTGCGATCGATCTACGGAGTGGGCCCCGAGGCCAAGGCTCCTTCGACCCTGGGGGAGAAGGCCCTGCGCTTCTATCTCGAACGGCATCTGAAACGCCTGTTCGCCGGAGTCGACCGCGCCGCGGAGGCGATCGCCGATCCGCGCCAGGTGCCGCCGCTGCGCGCGTCGCGGCGGGAGCTGCGCGGGGTGCACACCAAGCTCGCCAGGGCGCGGCGGCCGGTGGCCCTGATCGGCTCCCAGAGCCTGGTCCACGCCGAGAAGGCCGAAGCGATCGCCGCGGCGGTAGATCGCCTCGGGATTCCGGTCTTCCTGAGTGGCATGGCCCGCGGCCTGCTCGGCCCCGACCACCCGCGCCACTTTCGCCACAAACGTCGGCAGAGCCTGAAAGATGCCGATCTGGTGCTGCTGGCCGGTGTGCCTGCCGACTTCCGGCTCGACTACGGTCGCCACATCTCGCGCCGGGCCAAGGTCGTGTCGGTGAATCTCAGCGACCACGATCTGGTGAAGAACCGCCGACCGACCCAGGGAATTCTCGCCGACCCGGGGACGTTCCTGGTCGATCTGGCAGCGGACGCCACCCCGGGCGCCTGGGACGACTGGCTCGCCGCCTGCGCCGAGCGCGACGCGGCCCGCGAAGAGCAGATCGCCGAGCAGGCCGAGGCGGAGACCGAGCACATCAATCCCCTGTTTCTCTGCCGCGAGATCGACCGCGCCCTCGACGACGACAGCGTGCTCGTGGCCGATGGTGGAGATTTCGTGGCCACGGCTTCGTACACCATCCGGCCCCGCGGGCCCCTGCGCTGGCTCGATCCCGGAGTGTTCGGCACCCTGGGAGTGGGTGGGGGCTTCGCCCTCGGTGCCAAGCTGACCCGGCCCGATTCGGAGGTCTGGTTGCTCTACGGCGACGGCTCGTCGGCCTACAGTCTCGCGGAGTTCGATACCTACGTACGCCATGGCCTGCCGGTGATCGCCGTGGTGGGCAACGATGCCGGATGGACCCAGATCGCCCGGGAGCAGGTCGAGGTTCTGCACGACGACTGCGCCACAGTCCTGCGCCACTCCGACTACCACGTCGTGGCCGAGGGGTATGGTGGCCGCGGCCTCCTGCTCGAGCGCCCGGAGGACATCCCCGCGGTGCTGGCCGAGGCCAAAGAGCTCGCCCGCTCCGGGGTGCCCGTGTTGATCAACGCCCTGTTGGGCAAGACCGATTTCCGCAAAGGATCCATCTCCATGTGAAGCCGGCCGCAAGGGCTGCGCTCGCTTTCGAACCGAGGAGCACAACATGAGCCGAATCACTTCCATCGCCCTCTTTCGTGCCGCCGGGGCTCTGTGCCTGGTGGTGTGTGCGATGTTGTCGACACTCCCGGCCGCCGCGCAGGAAGCGGCGCCGAAGGAGCTGCCCGAGGTCGTGGCCCGGGTGAACGATCACGCCATCCAGAGCAAGGATCTGCTCTCCCAGGCCCAGGTCATGCGTCTCCAGGCCCTGCAGGCGGGCCAGCCGGATCCGGCCCGTACGCCCAACTTCCTCGCCCTGGTGCTCGATGCGGTGATCGGCGAGCACCTGGTGTACACCGATCAGAAGTCCAAGGGCAAGCTGGCCTCCAAGGAGGATGTCGACAAAGAGCTGGCCGCGACCGTCGAACGTTTCGGCAGCCCCGAAGCCTTCGAAGAGGCGATGAGCAAAGACGGCCTCGACCGGGCGGGCGTTCGCCTGCAGATCGAGAAGCGCCTGACCATCGACAAGCTACTGGAGCAGGAAATCGCGCCGACGGTGCAGGTCGATGAAGCCACCGCCCGCAGCTACTACGAGCAGAATCCAGACCAGATGAAGATCCCCGAGCTGCGCAAGGTGCGTCACATCCTGCTGAAGGTCGATCCCGCCGCCGATGACGCGGCCAAGGAGAAGGTGAAGGCGAAGATCGCCGGTCTGAAGCAACAAGTGGCGGGCGGAGTGGACTTTGCGGCCCTGGCCGAGGAGCATTCGGAAGACTCCGATACCAGCGAGCGGGGAGGCGAGCTTCCTCTGGTACCGGTGACCGGCCAGGATTCGCCCTTCACCCGGGCCATCGCCGCTCTTTCCGGCCCCGGGGAGGTCAGTGAGCCGGTGCTGTCGCCGATCGGGTACCACATCATCCAGCTGATGGAGGTGCAACCCGCTCGGACCCGGACGTTCGACGAGGTCCGCGACAACCTGACCGGTTTCCTCACCTCGCAAGAGATCAAGAGAGAGATCGATCGCCGGGTCGAGCGACTCCGCTCCGCGGCCAAGATCGAGGTTCTTCTCTGAGCTCGAGGACGCCCCTCGGTACCCGCCCGGAGTCGCCGCCTCGAGACCTCATCGTCATCGAGGAGCTCCGGGTCGATTGCATCGTCGGGGTCTACGAAGAAGAACGCCACACCGCGCAGCCGGTGGAGATCACCGCCGAGCTCGAGGTCGATACCGCTCCGGCGGCTGCCAGCGGCGACCTGGCCGATACGGTGGACTACGCCGCCGCCGCCGAGGCCATTGCCCACCGGGTCCGTGAGGGTCGGTACCGCCTGCTCGAAACCATGGCCTCGGCGATCGCCGAGCTCTTGCTGCACACCACCCCCGCCCATTCCGTGCGGGTGAGAATCCGCAAGCCCCTGGCCATTCCCGGGGCTCGCTGCGCCCGGCTGGAGATCGTCCGGCACCGCGACGAGCAGGCTTGATCCGCCCGGCCGATCCGACCGAGCAGAGCTACGATACGAAGGAAGGGAGCCGAAGGCACTTCCGAATCTCGGTACGGGCCTTCACCTGCCGAGTCGGCTCGCTCTGCGATGGAAATGCGGAACGGGGAGCGAGAGGGAAAAGAGGAGTGGTACCCCCAACGGGATTCGAACCCGTGTCGCCAGCTTGAAAGGCTGGTGTCCTGGACCTGGCTAGACGATGGGGGCACAGACCTGCCGGATTGCGAGAATCTCGGGTCCCGGCGGGCGCAGAGAGTACCATAGGGTACCCGGGAGTTTGCAAGGCTTTTTTTCTGCGCCGTCGACGCCGCTGGCCGCGGGCTCCGGCAGGGGCTCGGCTTCCTGCTGTCGAGGGCTCAGGGGAGGCTCGAGGCGCCGTCTTCCTCGGCTTCCACCTCGATCGAGAGCTCGACTCGAAGATGTCTCTCGGGCGCGATCACGGCGTTGAGCACCTCGAAGACGAGGCGCACGGTCGGCACTCGGCGCAGTGGCTTCACCGAGAGCATCATAATCGAGTGGGGAGGCAAGGTCAGGACATCGGCGGAGTCGTGGAATCGGAGGTCCGAACGGTTGTGTAGAACCCATTCGGCATCGGAGTGGTTCTCGAGCCGGACCCCGAGAACCGAGGACTCTCGAATCCATTCGGCATCGAGGACACGGATGGAAGCACGGACCAGGGGCAGCAGGATTTCTTCTCTGCCGATCAGCGTGTTCTCGAACCAGACCGCGGTACGGCGGGCGTCGAGGGCGGCACGAATCCCCTGGGCCGATCGCTCCGAGGCGAGGAGCAGGGTGACCGGACGGTGGCCGCCCTCGGCGATCCGGTAGCGCCAGTCCACCAGGCCGTGGATGTCGGAGGTGCCGAGGATCGTGAGATCGTGGTCGAGGGCGATCTGCAGGGCTTCATCGGAGTAGGTGCGGTCGTTGACCACCTCGATGCCGTGGAGCAGGCCGTCGGCGATCAGCTGGCGGTGGGTCGGAGTGAGGGTCGCCACGCCATCCGGACGCTGGCGGATCCAGTGGGGATGGTTCCAGAAGATGAACGCGTTCTGGGCGCCAGCGGCGCGGAAGGCGTCGAGGGGGGCGTCGACCCGTAGCGGGTTGACGTCCTCGAGAAAGATGGCGTTGGCGTGACCCGGTGGCATGTCCCGGGTCACCTCCGCGCCACGAAGGACGATCAGGTCGGTCTGCCCACCCCCCGCATGGAGCAACGCCAGGTCGTAGGCGCGATTGTGGTCCGGATGCGGAAGGTCTTGCCGATGGGGCTGGCTTTCCAGGTGCTCGGTGATGGCGAGGCAGTCGAGACCGTCGCGGACCGCCTCGCGGACCCGGATGTCGGGCCACACGCTGCCGTCGGAGAAGACGGAATGGGTGTGGAAATCGCAAGTGAGGGTCACGTAGCCGGGAACATCGGGGAAGTCGATCGTGCGGTCGGCCGGGTGAAAGTGGGTCGAGTGAGCGAATCCGTGGGGAGCGAGGAGCAGCAGGCAGCTACCGATGATTCGTTGCATAGAGCTCGGTCTCCTGGTCGTTGGCATTGGTTGTCGCACTTGGGTTGCAGGAGCTTCGGGACGGGCCCTGGATTCTGTCTGCCCGAGAGCCCGGCTCGAGATCCAATGGCAGGATGGTAGGGTTTCTCGGAATTCGACCGCAAGGTTCGGAGTGTCGGCTCGAGGCGCGATGCGTAGACTGCGTCTCGACCCTGGCGATGGCCGCCGGGATCGAACCGGAGGCAGCCCATGGGCAACCCTACGATGGCACACACGAGCAAATGGAACGACGACGAGGCCCGCTGGCAGGCGGTCTGCCGCCGCGATCCCGAGGCCGACGGCCGGTTCTGGTTCGCCGTACGCACCACCGGGATCTTCTGCCGGCCTTCGTGCCCCTCGCGGCGGGCGAAGCGGGAGAATGTCTCGTTCTTCGAGCATCCGGATTCCGCGGCGGCGGCGGGGTTCCGACCCTGCAAGCGCTGCCGACCCGACCGGAAGTCGCGCGAAGAAGAGCTCGCCGAGGTGGTCGCGGCCGCCTGCCGCCGGCTCGAGACCAGCGAAGAAGAGCCCACTCTGGCGGAGCTGGCGAAGCGGGCCGGTCTCAGCCCGTTCCATTTTCATCGCTTGTTCAAAGAGCGGGTAGGAATCACCCCGAAACAATACGCCACCGCCTGCCGCCACCGCCGGGTCCGGCAGGAGCTGCAGCGCCAGGCGCGGGTGACCGACGCCATCTACGAGGCGGGTTACGGCTCCGGCAGTCGCTTCTACGAGAGCTCGCAGCAGGTGCTGGGCATGGCGCCGAGGGCTTTTGCGCGAGGTGGAAGAGGCGAGGTGGTGCGCTACGGGGTCCGCGGCTGCCGGCTGGGCCATGTGCTGGTGGCGGCGACGGAGCGAGGGATCTGCTCGATCACCTTCGGCGACGATCCCGCGGCCCTGGAGCGAGGCCTCCTCCAGGCCTTTCCCGGTGCTCTGAACGAGGAGTCGCCGGAGCTCGCCAGGGGTCTGGAACGGGTCCTGGAGCATCTCGATCGTCCGGAGCGGCGGCTCGATCTGCCCCTCGACATCCGCGGAACCTCGTTTCAGCACCAGGTCTGGGAGGCGTTGCGACAGATCCCGGTGGGTAGGACGGCGAGTTATGGCGAGGTCGCCCGGAGCCTCGGTCGCCCGGGCTCGGCCCGAGCCGTGGCCCGGGCCTGCGCTGCGAATCCGGTGGCTCTGGCGGTTCCCTGTCACCGGGTCGTCCGAGCCGATGGCGAGGCGGGTGGATACCGTTGGGGAGAAGGCCGCAAGCGGAAGCTGCTGTCGGCCGAGGGCCTGGCGGCACGGTGGACGGTCGGAGAGCGGGGAGGCGTGGAGGAGGAGTCAGACGCCGAGGCCGACCGACAGAGCGAGGCGCAGGAACCCGCCGGCCGCCATGACCGCGAAACAGGGCCAGACGCTCAATGAACGCTCTCGGATCGCTCCCAGGGCGAGGCCGGCGAGCAGCGCACCGCCCACCACGGCGCCGAGCTCCTGCTGGCTGCTGAGCTCCAGGGGGCAGCTCGAGATCCAGCCGCGCCAGGCGAAGACCCCGCTCATCGCGGCAAAGAGGAGCGCGGTGGCCATGGTCGGGCGGGAGAGGAACCAGCGCCCGCGGACCGACTGCACCCGGTAGGCGAGGATCATCAGGCCGTGCAGCAGGCCGCGGAAGCTCAGCTCGGTGGCCAGCGCTGCCACCAGGGTGGCCACCAAGGCCAGGGGTGGAAGCTCGCCGCGGGGTATGTCGGCCGGAGCCCAGGCGCCGCCCAGGGCGCCTCCGGCGAGCACCAGGGGAACGAGGTAGAGCCAGTCGCGCCCGGCCGGCCGGCGCCAGCCGAAGAGCCAGGTCCAACCGCTCGACAGGCGATGGGTGAGAATCCAGGCCGCGATGCTGACCACCGTGGCCACCAGGGCGAGCTCGACAGCGGAACGGGAAGCCGCCACCGCAGCCGGCGCCTGCTCTTCGCCCACCAGTCGCCACACCAGCAGGGTGAGGGCCGCGACCATCCCCAGGCCGATCGCCCACAGGGCGGTGGTGGCGAAACGCTGGAGGTGTTGCCATGGGGTGGCCGACTTGAAGGTCAGCTTGAGGATGTTGCCGATTTCGAGCGGCGTGAGGCCGGTGCCCGATGGGCGCGGTGAGCCGCCGATCTCCTCGGAGCCGCCCCAGCGTTTCTCGGGGGGGCGGCCATCGACCACCGGGTCGAGCAGGTTGAGCTTGCTGTAGGCGTCTTCGAGCTCGATGCCGGCGAGGGCGGCCGTGCGCCGCAGGGTGTACTGACAGGTGTCGCGTTCCAGGGCGACGATGCCGAGGCGGTCGCCCCAGACCTTCTTGAGCCGACGCTCGACGTCGTAGATGCCCGAGCCGTCACGGCAGACGACCGCCACGTGATCGGCTCCGATGTCGACATGGCCGTAGATCTCTTCGACGCTGTCGTAGTCGCTGAAATCCGAGGCCTGAAAAACGTAGCGGTCGATCTCCAGCAGCATCGACTGGGAGTACTCGGCGAGATCGACCTCGCTCCAGACGCCGGTTCGCTTGACCTCGAGCTCGATCTTGTGGAGCCGGTCGAGGCGTTCTTTCTCGTCGTGCAGGCGATCCTGGGGCAGGCCGCAGAACTCGGCGATCTCGAAGCCGTTGGCGTCGATCGCTCCTTCGAGGCGGAGCAGCGGGATGATGGCGTCGCGTTGGCGGGTGTCGAGCTGGCGCACCCGCCGATGGTTGAGCAGGACCCAGATGGCGAAGATGGTATCGAGATCTGGCTCGTTGGCGTAGACGGTCCAGTCGCCCTTGTCCAGCTGCAGCCCCTTGAGCACCAGGATCAACGCCTGCTCGCAGGTGGCGAGGGTAAAAGCGCGGGAGCAGCCCTCGTGGTGATCGAGGTTGTAGAGGTGGGCGGCGTCGTCCACCAGGGGCGAGAACTGTCCGGCGCCGTCGAGCAAGATCACCCGCTCCCCGAGCTTGCGCGCATCGGCTTCGCTGAAACCATAGCGGCGATCGAAGTTCACGGTGATGCTCGGCGCCTCGTTGCACATCAGGGCGCGGCTGCCGGTGAGCTCGCGCAGCTTGTAGCGGTTGGGGATCTGCTCGAGCTCCCCGGTGTCTTCGAGAAGACCTTCCCCTCCTCCGGCAGGCCGGAAATTCAGAGCGGCAGGATTCCTCGGCGGATTCGGCGAGGACGAGTCCTGGACGATCTGGCTGAGGCGATCGGTAAAGCTGCCTGGATCCACTTGTGCCACGCCATCTCCTGGAGGAATCAACGATTCGAATTCGATTATAGCGGCTCCTTCCCCGGTGACCACGCCGCACCGAGTCGAAGGAGTCTCAAGAGGTCGTCGCCGCGGCCAGGATCTCGAGGTCGAGGCCGGGGTGCGGCAGGCCTCGGGCGGCGATCGTCCGCAGGAAATTACGAGCGGCGGGCAGCAAGATCTTCGTCGCGAGAAGCTCGCGGATGCTGCGAGCCGCCGTCTCTGGGTACCACGAACGGGTGAGCCCCAGGAGGTAGGCGTAGCGAAACAGGGGCGCCAGGATCTCGCCCGCCTCGTCGAAGGGGAGAGGGTCGAAGAAGGCGGCGACGGAGCTCAGGCGCCGTTCGGCCTCTTCGGCGACGGTGGGTAGGGGCAGGCCCCGGAGCCGGCGCCTCGCCAGGTGGGTCCTCGCCGCTTCCACGGTGTCGAGGTCGAGGAAACGGCGCAGCTCGGGCAGGAGCCGGTAGAGAATCGCGGCCATTTCTCCGCAACGCACCTGGCGCCGGAAGAAGCCGCGGGCGGTGTAGGGGTGATGATGCTCGGCCACGGCTGCCGCTCGGTACACGATGCGCAGGCCGTGGGCGGCGAGCCGGAACCCGAGCTCCGCGTCTTCGAAGGCGGCGGCCGGGAAGTCGAGGCAGAAGCCTCGCGGCTCGAGGTCGAGCAGGCGCCGGTCCAGGGAGATGTTGGAGGTGTAGAGGTGGCGGAAATCGTATTCGGCGCCGTCTTCGAAGAAGTGGTAGCTGAACTGCTGCGCCCCCGGACCATCGATGTGGCGCATGGTCGCGGTGGTGGGCGATCCTTCCGGCCAGCGGGTCAGGCCGAGCACGGCGACCCGCGGGTCGGCCAGAGCGCGGTGGGCGAGCCGATGTTGCTGTAGAAGATCGGGTCGGGGCTCGATGTCGTCGCCGGTGAAGAGCACGTAGGCGCCGCGGGCCATGGCCAGGGCGCGATTGCGGGCGGCGGCGGGGCCGGCGTTGGCCTGGTGGGCAAAGCGCCAGCGGTAGCTCTCCGGGCGCCAGGAGGGGAGCCAGTCTCGGGTGCCGTCGGTGGAGCCGTCGTCGACCACGATCACCTCGAGGTCGGCCGCTTCCGTCTGTCGGTCCCAGGCCTGCAACACGAGGCGCAGGGTCGGCAGCCGGTTGTGGGTCGGGATGACGATGCTCCAATCCATGGTCTCCCCCTCGGCTCGAGCTCAGTCCGCCACCGGCCGGGAAATGTCCGCAATCTCTCGCAGGGACTCGGCCAGAGCCGCCAAATCGCCGACGGCACAGGTCCGGGCTTCGTCCAGCCGCTCGAGGCCGGGCGCCCGGAACGCCACCACCGGGCGCCCGGCAGCCCGGGCGGCGGCGAGATCGTACGGTAGCGGCAGCCGTTCGGCGGTGCTCGTCACCACGTCGGCGGCCGCCAGCACGTCGTGCCTCGGAGGGCTCGCCAGGCGTCGATACCGGGGGAGACGGAGATACCCCTCGAGGTCGGCCACGGTCCCCTCGGCGGCTCCTTCGCCGCAGAGCAGGAAGAAGAAACGGTCGTCTTCGCGCAGGTGGTGGGCGAGGAGGAGAAAGTCCTGTGGCCGTCGAGAGCGCTCCAGGTCGCAGGTCTGCGCCACCAGGATCTCACCAGGGCCGACGCCGAGCTCCTGTCGCAACCGGGCCTCCGCGGGTGGGCGCGAGCTCGGGAGCGGGGTCTCGAACGGTAGATTTTCGGGTTCGGAGAGATCGAAGTCGTGCCGCTCGAGATCGTTCCGGGTCGAGAAGCCGGGGAGTGACGAAGGGCCTTCGCCGAGTCGGGTGAGGGCGGGCACGGAGTAAAGAGCGAGGAGGGTCTCCAGGACCGAGCTCCGGAGCTCGGGCTCGAAGAAGTCGGCGAGGGGATAACAGAGGGAGCCGAGGGCCTCGAGACTGAGCAGACGTCGAACCTGGGCCTCGTGGCTCGGTACCGTGGAGGCGAGGAGCCAGCCTTCGGGCCCTCCGTAGGTGTGCATCCACGCGGCACACCACTCGGCGACATCGCGGTCGAGAGGTGCCTCGAGCAGCAACAGCCTCCGGCTCGGCCGCTGGCCGCTGGTGGGCGGACGCAGAGGGGAGATCCGGTGGACCCGGGGCGGATTGCCCTTCCGCGGCACGGAGAAGCGAGGATGGGCGCTGGGCCGAAACCTGGACGCCAGCTCGGGCCCTAGGGAGCGGGGGGGGGCATCGTGGGGCAGGGAG
>CAZMEL010000121.1:0-21801 GCA_964565225.1 uncultured Thermoanaerobaculia bacterium
ACCACTGCCGGGCGAAACGGGGTTGGCGTCCGAGCTCCGCGAGGACCGCGCCGATCTCGGTGTACACATTGGGTAGCTCGTCCAGCAACCGGCCGAGAGCCGCCAGGTCGTTGCCCATCCAGCCGAGATGGGCGTTGATGAACACGGTGTCGGGATGTTTGCGGAACACGCGGTGTTGCTCACCCATGATCTGTTCCCACGACGGCACCTCCGCCGGGTCCCGATACCTCTCCGGCCGCTGGATCAGCTCCAGCAGGCGCTCGTTCTGGGCGTCCTTCGGCTTCCAGAACGACGACGGCTCGCCGGAGTGGATCAACACCGGAATCCCCAGCTCGCCACATTTGTGCCAGACCGGGTCGAGGCGGGAGTCGTCGACCGCCACCCGCCGCCCGTCCGGGTCGACCACGTCGAAGCCCAGGCTCTTGTAGATCTTCAGCCCTACGGCTCCGAGCCCGACGTCCCGTTCGAGATCCGCGACCGCCGCTTCGGTCCAGCCACTCTCGCCGAATCCCTCGAAGTCCAGGTTGGTGAACACCACCATCCGACCCGGAAGGCTCTGACGTATGTTCTCGAGCCCTTGGGCGAGAAACTCTTCGGAGTGCAGGGCGAATCGGAACGAGCCGTCCTCTTGCTCCACGCGCTGGAAACCCCGGCCGCTGAGATTCACCATCACCGCCATGTTGAGGGCGTCCATCTCTGCCGCCAGCGCTTCGAGATCCTGGGTCGGGAGCTGCCACTGGTGATTGTGGACGTCGATGAACGGAAACCGGGCCCGGGGAACCGGATGCTCGGGCACCACGAGGGTCGAAGGCGGGTCGTATTGATGGAAGGGCAGATTTTCGATCGAGCCGGCGGGCTCGTCGGCGACCGCCGGCAGGGCGGACCCGAGGCTCAGGACGATTCCGAGCGCGAGGGCGAGCGGGCAAGAGGTTTGCAGCTGCATACAGTTCCTTTCGGGTCGTGAAGAAATCTCCGACGGGCCGGGTGCTCTACCCTGCCGCCGCCAACAACCATCCCAAGACCTGGCCCTCCAGCCCCTTGGGAGTTGCGAGCCCGAGGTCGAGGTCGGGCGGAAATCCGACATGGCCTCCGCGGTCTACCCATCGGACCGTCAGCCCCGAGGCGGCCGCTCCGGCGCGGTCGAGGCCGAAGCGAATCGAACGCGCCGAAACCATGGGATCTCCTTCCGAGGCGATCAACAACGCCGGGATCTGGAGCCCCGCGAGGCGATGTACCACCCCCGAGCGCTCGTAGTAGTCCTGGGTGTCGGCAAAACCGAAACGGCGCACCACGAGCAGGCGGTCGAAGTCGCGAAGAGTGCGCAGAGCCGAGAGCTCTTCCGGCGTCACGTCGAGGGTCGGGTGGGCATCGAGGGTGGTCGCCATCTCGCAGAGGCCCGAGAGAATGTACTTGCGATACGGCCAGCGATGCGGCAGGTCGAAGTCGTCGACCGTGCGGGCGAGGTCGATCGGCGAGCAAACCGCCGCCACCGCCGCCAATCGCGGATTGCGGCAGTGCGTGGCCAGGCGCATGGCCAGGTGCCCGCCGAGCGAGAAGCCGAGCACCAGGAAGCGCTCGAAACGCTCCAGGTCCGGTGAGCCCAGGGCTGCTTCGAGGTCGCTGCTCAGGCCGGCGTGGTAGAGATCACCGCCCCCGCGGTCGGCCCCGCGCAGGTTGAGCCGCAGGGTCGCCAGGCCGAGGCGGTGGGCGGCGCGAGCGGCCTGGGCCATGTAGCGGCTGTCGATACATCCTCCCAGGCCGTGCACCAGGACCACGAGATCGCCGTTCTCGGAGCCAGGCGTGAGCCGGCCGTTCAGACGAAACTCTCCGACATCGGCATCCTCGAGACGGGTTTCCCAGGGCACCTCGCCGTCGACGGCGGGAACCCCCACGGCGCGGCTGCGCAGCAGCGGCCAGACGGTCCACCAATGACCCGACCAGCTCATCGCCGGAGCCTCTTTCCACGGTCGCTCACAACTGGAGCCTGTTCCCAGGTCACTCCGCCTCCACAGTAGAATGGGTCGTCGATCTCGAGTCGATCTCGAAATGGTGCCGCACCCCGGTGCGGTCAGGAGGATTTTCCCATGGGCTGCACCCCCATTCGCCGTTCCCTTCCGATTTTTTTCGTGCTCTGCCTCCTCGTCCTGGCAGACTCCGCAACGCCGGCCGAGCCCGCGGAAGCTCCGCCAGCGAGCGCCGAGCCGGCCGGTTGGCATTTTTCCCGCTACACCGGCGATGGCCGGGCCTGGTTCCCGGAGGACCAGTTTTCCAATGAGCCCCAGAAGGCGCCGTTCATGGTGATGTACGAGGTCAGCCGGTTCCCGTTTCGCCTGCAACCGACAGCGGCCGAGAAGGCCGCCGGCCAGGAGCTGATCGAGCGATCCCGGGCCGCGGCGGAAGAGAAGGGATGGTTCGACTACGAGACCGCCCGCGCCGATGGCTTCGAGCTGCTCTTCCGCGACGAGGTGCACTACTTCCACCGCGAGCATCTGCGAGATGGCAAGACCCTGGATCCCGAGCGGCCCGAATTCCTGATGTTCTACGACACCGCCGAGGGCAAGAAGTTGGTGGGGCTGATGTTCCTGGTCTCCGAGCCCGGCGAACGAGGGCCCCAGATCGGTGGTCCCGACACCGTCTGGCACTACCACATCTGGTCGGAGCTCCAATGCCTCGAAGACGGCCTGCTGGCCGTGGCCGACCCCGACGAAGACGGGCGCTGCGCCCGGGGCATCGCCACCCACAAGAGCCCGGAGATGCTGCACCTCTGGTTCATCGAGCACCCGGAGGGCCCGTTCGCCACCAACATGACCCTGCCCGACTGGGTCCTGGGCTCCGTAGGCCATCACCACTGAGACCCCGAGCGGACCCCAGCCATCACCTCCAGCGCTTCCCTCTCGCCGCCTCCGATCACCACCGCCCAGGGGGTCTGGAAGCGCTTCTGCCTGCTCATGGCCCGGATCTTCTACCGCCGCTTCGAGGTCGAGGGAACGGAGAATATCCCCGCCCACGGGCCGGTGCTCTTCTGCGCCAACCATGTGAACGCCCTGGTCGATGCCCTGGTGGTCCAGGCCAGCTGTCCCCGGCCGATCCATCCCCTGGCCCGCAGCGGGCTGTTCCGCAATCCCTTGTTGCGCCTCCTCCTGCAGACGCTGCAGGCGGTGCCGATCGATCGGCGACCCCAGACCCGGTCGGCCGAAGCTCCGACCACCAACAACGACGACTCCTTCCGCCGCTGCTATGAATACCTCGGCGAGAACCGTGCCATCCTGATCTTTCCCGAGGGCCAGAGCCATTCGGATCCGCGGCTCCGAGCGTTGAAGACCGGTGCCGCCCGCCTCGCCCTCGGCAGTCACCAGCGGAATGGCCGCCTGCCCGCCGTGGTGCCGGTGGGGCTGACCTTCACCGAGAAGGGTCGTTTCCGGGCCAGCGCCCTGGTGAGCTTCGGCCCGCCGATCCGCCTCGAGCGCCCAGCCGCCGAGGGCAACGAGCCCTGGGTTCGCCGGGTCACCCAGGCCATCGCCGAGGGAATCGAGGAGGTCACTCTCAACGCCGACTCCTGGGAAGACATCGCCCTGATGCAGCTCCTCCAGCGCTTCTTTTTCTTCCGCAGCGCCGGCCGGCCACGCCTCGGCGACCGCATGCGTTCCCTGCGTAGCCTCACCGTCGCCCACCGCTGGCTGCGCTTCGCCGAGCCCGGCCGGATCGCGGTGCTGCGAGAGAAGCTGAAACGATTCGAGAGGCTCTGCCGCCGTTATGGTGTCCAGGACTACCAGCTCAACCTGCGCTACAGCCCCGGCGTCGTCGCGCGTTTTCTCCTCCGCACCCTGCTCTTCCTGGTCTTGATCTTTCCCGTGGCTCTGTGGGGGGTGGTGCACAGCGCCCTGCCCTTCCTCACCACCCGGGCCGCCTCGAAGTGGAGCGCCCGCGGCCGCGACCAGTACGACACCGCCGGCATGTTCTTCGGATTGTTCTTCTTCGGTGCCTTCTGGACGGCACAATCCGCTGCCGTCGCCTGGCTCCTGGGCTCCACGACGGCCCTGCTGTACGCCGCCAGCCTGCCGATCACGGCGATCGTCGCCCTCGCCGTCGGGCGCGAGCGGCAGCGGATCCTCGAAAACCTACGGGTCTTCTTCCTCTTCACGCGCCACCGGCAGCTCCAGGGATACCTGAGGCTCAAGCGGGAGGAGCTGGAGATCGAGATCGCACAGCTCACCCGCCTGGTTCGGCGCCAGGAGCTCCGCTGAAGCTCGACTCGGAGTCACGAGCCACTACCCAGCCCGCCACGACGGCAGCGGATGAGCAACGAGTCACGCAGAGCTTCGGTCCGAAGATGGGCGATCTCCCGGTATCCCGGGTGCTCTCGCAGCCGCAGGAATGTCTCCCAGCTCGGCCATTCCACCACGAAGAAGAGATCGGGATCCCATTCGCCGATCACCGCCAGCTCCGGCACGAAGGAGTCGTGGACCCGCGCCCCCAGCTCGGCGAGGATCGGTGTGGCGGCCGCCGCGTACTCTCCGTATCTCTCGGACCCGCCGTCTTCCCGGAACCACAACACGTTCAACATGTACACCGCTTCGCTCATCACCGTCTCCTCGGTCTCGTGGTCTTCTCGGAGGTACGCGCTCCGGCCGGAGCGCGGATTGCCGCCTCCCGCCCGCTTCGACTCCGCGGCTCCATCCGGCGTAGAATGCCGGCAGCTGGAGGAGGATAGACCATGACCTCGGAACCGCAGCTCTCGACGACCGAAGTTTCCCTGGAAGCCCTCGACGGCACCCCGCTCGCAGGAACTCTCTTCGAGCCGGAAGGAGATCCCCGAGGTGTGGTGCTGGTGGCCTCCGGCACCGGCATTCCCCGCCAGTTCTACGGCCGGTTCGCCCGCCATGCCGCCGCCCGCGGGCTCGCGGCGCTCACCTTCGACTATCGCGGCATCGGCGGCTCGGCTCCGAAATCTCTGCGCGGCTACCGGGCCCGCTACCGCGACTGGGGGCAACGCGACATCCCCGGCGCCGTGGACTGGCTCTCGCGCCGCTATTCCGAGAAACCTCTCTACGCCGTGGGCCACTCCACCGGCGGGCAGCAGCTCGGCCTCACCCCCAATGTCGACCGCATTCGAGCGGCGGTCTTCGTCGCCGTTTCCACCGGCTACTGGCGAGGTATGCCGGCGCCGTTTCGTTTCCTGGTGCTCGGCCTCTTCCGCGGCTACCTTCCCGCTGCCAGCCGTTTCTACGGCTACGCTCCTTCGCGCAAGATCCGCTTCGGGGAGAACCTGCCCTCCGGTGTCGCCCGCGAGTGGGGGGCCTGGTGCCAGGAGCCCGAATACATGGCCGCCTTCTTCGACGAAGGAGGTCGCCTGCCCACTCCCGATGGCGAGCCCTTCGGCCCGACCTTCTTCGACCGTGCCGAGCTGCCGATCCGGGCCTATTACTCCTGCGACGACCAGATCTCTACCCCGGCCAACGTGCCGGCCATGCTCGGCCTTTACTCCCGGGCCGAGATCGAGACCCGCTGGGTCGAGCCCGACGAGCTCGGCGTCTCCGAGATCGGGCACCTGGGGTTCTTCCGCTCCCAGGTCGGCTGGCCGCTGTGGGACGACGCCTTCGACTGGCTCGACACCCGAGCCTGACGCCCGCCATTCATCGCTCCCCGTTCCGCGATCGCGTAACAAATTTCGACGGGCCGAGACTACCTCTGCAAAGGCCGCTCCGAAAGCGGCAGAAGGAGGAAACGATGGCCCTTGGAATCCACCGCAGCCGGTACGCGGCCTGCGCTCTCACCGGGCTGGTGCTCACGCTGGCCCACTCCACCAACGCTCACGAGCTCGACGGGCCGAGCCTGCTCCAGAGCTCGGCATTCTCGAGGTCTTCGTGATCGATCCGCTGGCCGAGGAGGCCCCGGTTCTCGCCGACGTCTGGCTCGCGGACGGCACGATCATCGCAGTCGAGCCGAGCGCTCCGGAGCGCGAGCACCCTCCTGGCCGCGTGCGGATCGTCGAGGGCGACGGTCGTTTCCTGGTCCCCGGCTTCGTCGATACCCATGCCCACGTTGCGCTCGGCCCGGTCGAGCTCGACACCACGGGCGACACGCCGGCCCTGGCACTGCGCCCCGACACCGAGGTACCTCGACGATCGTTGCTCACATTGCTGGCGCATGGAGTGACCACGGTGCGGGATCCCGGAGGGCCTACCGAGGCCCTGGTCGAGCTGCGCCGAGAGCTGGAAGTCGGCACGATCGCCAGTCCCCGGCTGCGGGTCGCTGGTGCGGTGATCGATCGGCTCCGGTTCCCGGGCCTGACTCCATGCCTACGTCTTTCTCGCCGCCTGGAGCCTGGGGTTCCTGCTCGTCCTCCATCTGGCGCGCCGATTCCTGATCCGTGAAGAGCGACGGTTGAGAGCTTCTTGGCTGGAGTTGAAGGGCGACGCTCGACCCTCGAACGAGGATCTGCTCCGTCGGAAGCCGCCACCTGATTGAACAAATCCTCCGCCACCGGAGTGGACACGGAGTAAAATCCAAGATCTGGCCGTGGATCGTTCCGGGAGACACCTCGATGTTTCGACCAGCCCTCGTCTCGTTGTTCATCTTCTTCTCGCTCTGGCCCCTGACCGCCACAGCGGAGATCACGATCTCCGGACGAATCCTGGAGCCGGCCGGAGACCCGCTGCCGGGAGCTCGAGTCCGACTGGAGCCCCTGCCGGGATCTTTCGATCGGGCCCTTCTACGTCTCGAAGGCGAGGCCGGGCCCGAGCCGGTCGCCATCGTGGAAACGGACGAGAGCGGGGCCTTCGAGCTTCGCGCCCCGGCGGCCGGGATGTGGAAGGTGGTGGTCGAGGCCGGTGGGCGGCTGACCACGGAATGCCGACTGGTTCCCCTGGTGGAGCCCCTCGTTCTGCCGGATCTGCCGTTGCCCGTGGCGGAACGGCTCGAAATCCACCTCGTCACGAAAGCGGGCGAGCCGAGATCGGGTCGGGTCGGGGCCCAGAGCCTCGACGGTCGCGGCCCCTGGAGACCTCGTCTCCGCCTGGCCGTAGCCGGGCCCGACGGCCAGGTGCTCCTGCCGATCGGGCCGGACGAGAAAATTCGCCTGGAAGCTCTGGCCGAAGGCCATCCCCTGGTCGAGAGAGAGGTGGTCGGCGAGCGTACCCTTCGCCTCGAGGTTCCCGACGGCGTTCCCCGGAAGGTCCGCTTCCTGGGCCGCGGCCGCAAGCCCGCTGCCGGAGCCATTGCCGTCCAGGGCAGCGCTCTCCTCCCCCTGGGCCGCAGCGGTGAGGACGGCCGGCTCCGGGTCGTGGTCCGGCGCGAGGATCCCCGACCTCTGAAAGCCCTGACCCGTGACCTCTGGCACGGAGCCTTCGCGCTCGGATCGGCCGACGAGCCGCGGGAGAAAAGGCTTCGCCTCGAGCCACCGGAGCGCCTCCGGGGCCGGGTGCTCGACCTCGAGACGAAAGAGCCGGTCGCCGGAGCCTGGGTGTGGTCGGTCCGCGGGGAGTTCGCGCACACCGACGAGCGCGGGCAATACACCCTCGAGCGCGGGGTTCATCGCACCTCGACGGTGCGAGCCGTAGCTCCGGGGTATCGCCGCGGAGACAGTCGGATCGGCGAGAGCTCGGAGCCTCCCGCCATCGGCATCGCGCCCACGGCATCGATCGCCGGACGGGTCGTCGACGGAGACGGCCAGCCGCTCGAAGGAGTCGTCTACGGCCCCCGGCTCCGCTCCTATGTCGGGAGTGCCCATCTGCCCTCCAGCTGGCGCTGGCTCACCAACCCGCACACGGCCCGAACGCCAGCCGACGGCTCCTTCCTCGTGGTCGGCCTTCCCACCCGAGCCGATCTCGAGCTCTTTTTCGAGGCTCCGGGCTTCGCTCCCCAGACTCTGGAGATCCTACCCTTCGAAGCCTTCGAGAGACGTTCCGGCATCGAGGTAGAGATGCTGGCCGGCCTTCGGGCGATCGGACAGGTCGTGGATTCCGGAGAGGCCCCCGTCGCCGGAGCCGAGATCCGGCTCGAGGCGGCCCGCTCGGGCAATGTTCGCATCGAGTCGTGGCGCAACCGCTTCGACCGACGCGAAGACGCCGAAACGCCCCTGCTCTCCGACGACGAGGGACGATTCGAGGTCGGGGACCTCGCCCCCGGCCGCTACGACCTCACGGTCTCGGCTCCCGGATTCGCTCCGGCCCGGATCCCGGGTCTGCCGGTGGGCGACGGCCCGGCGGTGGTCGACCTCGGCACCGTCGTTCTGGCCCCCGGAGCCACTCTCCATGGCCGGGTGGTAGACGAGGAGAACCAACCGGTCGGAGGTGCCCAGGTCGCGGCTCACCTCGGAAATCGCGGCCTGCACGCTCACCTCCAACAGAGCTCCGAGCCGGTACGGACCGGCCCCGACGGCCGGTTCGAGATCCTCGATCTGCTGCCGGAGCAGCCGATGAGCCTGGCGGCGAGCAGGGAAGGCTACGGCAGCGCCATTCTCTCCGTCGTCGTCGCGCCGAGCGAAGAGCCCCTGGAAATCGTCCTCCGAAACGCCGGGACCCTCGAGGGACGGGTCGTCGATCCGGAAGGCCGCTCGATCGAAGGCGCGGTGCTCCACGCCTATCCCAACTACCGGCAAACCTCGTCTCTGGTTCGGGCAACGCTCCCCGACCGGAATCTCTCGGCGAGAACCAGCGCCGACGGCTCGTTCCAGATTTCCGGTGTGCCGCCCGAAAAGCTGAGCCTCGGCGTCAACGCCGAGGGATTCCAGCACCACTTCCGGTCCGATCTCGAGGTTCTCAGCGGCGAGACCGTGGCGATCGAGATCGTGCTCGAGCCCGGGGCGGTGGTCGAGGGAACGGTGGCTACGGTCGACGGCGAGCCCGTGGCCCGGGCGAGGATCCACATCGACCGCGTGGCGAAGGCAGATGGCAGCCGACACGGAAGCATGGCGCGAGGCCACAGCGACCTCGAAGGGCGCTTTCGATTGACCGGAGTCCCCATCGGCAAGGTCTCGGTCGATCTCCACGCGCCGAACGGCCAGGTCGTGCAGAAGAGCCTCGAGATCGAGCCCGGAACGAATTTCCTCGAGCTGGAGCTGGAATCCGGCTTCGAGGTCTCCGGCCAGGTGGTCGATGCCACGGGTTCCCCGGTTGCCAACGCCGCGATCGCGGTCGAGCTGGTGAAAGCCTCCGGGGAGCATTCCTTCGTCGCCGGCCCGCCCGAGGGCGTCGTCAGTGGCGCCGACGGTGCTTTCGTCCTGCCCGACATCGGCGCGGGCGACTACCGGATCACGGCGACCCGCGAAGGTTTCGCCCGAGCCCAGACCGAGACCCTGCAGGTTCGGACCCATACGAGCGGAATCCTGCTCGAGCTGCTGCAAGGGGCTGTCCTGCGCGGGCAGGTGCTCGGCCTCGAGCTCGAAGAGCTCGGCTCCCTGGTGCTATATGCCTATGGCGGCAGCGGCGAGATGCAGCGCGCCGAGCTCGACTATTCCGGCGCCTACAGCTTTCAGAACCTGGCCCCCGGGAACTGGCAGGTCCACGCCATGGTTGCGCGCCCCCCGCGCTCGGTCACCGTGCAGGTGGAGATTCCGCCGGGTGCCCTGGAGGTAGAAAAAGATCTCGAGCTCGCCGCGGGCTCCACTCTCAGCGGTGAGGTGTCGACCGGCGGTCGGCCGATGCCAGGGGCTCAGATCACCGCCAGTGGTGCCGGCCACAGCGCCATGGGTATCACCGACACGGCCGGACGTTTCCGGATCGAGAGCCTGCCCGATGGCCAGTACAGCGTCACGGTTTCGACTCTCGGCGAACGACGATACAGCGAGGTCGTCGAGGTCGAAGGAGACCGCGACATCCGCATCGAGATCCCGACCGGAGCTCTGGCCGGCGTGGTGCGAGACGCCGGGAACGGCGACCCGCTCTCGGGTGCCTCGATCTCTCTCCAACTCCTGGACGGTCTCGGCAGCGGGGATTCGACCCGGCCCCCTTCCTACATCCAGCCGAGGAGCACTGATTTCCAGGGGCGGTTCGAGCTCGATACCCTGCGGCCCGGGCGGTACCGACTGGTGGCGTCGAAAGCCGATTTCGGGTCCGAAGAGAGGATCGTCGACGTGCGGGAAGGTGGGCTGGGCCCCGAGCTGGAGATCCGACTCTCTCCCACCGAGGGTATCGAGCTCGAGGTAGCTCTGGCCTCGGGAGAACCCCTCGTCCAGGTCCACGTCGCCCTCGTATCTCCGGGCTCCGGCCAGATCCTGACCCACGCTCCCTACCCCGTGCTCGACGGTAGGGTGCGGATGAACACCGTTCCACCGG
Source organism: uncultured Thermoanaerobaculia bacterium (assembly GCA_964565225.1). GTDB lineage: Bacteria > Acidobacteriota > Thermoanaerobaculia > Multivoradales > J023 > CAZMEL01. The sequence continues at coordinate 10,275 of CAZMEL010000121.1, forward strand.
GTAGCTGGGACCTGGCGATCCAGGGCGGCGAAAGCGCCTCGACTCGTTTTCGCGTGACCTCGCCCGGGGATCAGGGCCGGCTGTTGCTTCCCCTCGGCGGCTCTCTGCAGGTGTGGGTCCCGGCCCTGGAGACCGAGGGAATCGCCGCCGTCTCCCTGCGCGGCCCCGATGGCAGGCTCTTCGTCTCTGCCCTCGGCCGTTCTCCCCTGCGCCCTGGGCAGTGGCCCCTGCACGCCGGCCGGGCGACGATCCCGCAGCTCCTTCCCGGCATCTGGACCCTCGAGGTATCCCACCGCGGCCAGACGTGGAGCGGCAGCGCCGAGGTCGTGGCGGGTCGGACCGTCGACGTCACTCTGCCCTGAAGGGGCCTTGCGGAAGAACGGGAAAGGGGGGCAGGGGCGGCTCGCACCGAAATGGAAAACGAGCCGACCCCGGCCGGGGCCAGGTGAGAATCAGCCCGCGGCGATCTGCTCGCTGCGGGAGAAGAAGAAGGAGCGCTCGATGGCGGCGTTTTCTTCGGAGTCGCTGCCGTGGATGGCGTTCTGCTCGATGTCGGTGCCGTAGAGGTTGCGGATGGTGCCCTCGGCGGCTTCCTTCGAGTTGGTAGCGCCCATCACCTCTCGCAGGTGGAGAACGGCGTTGTCGCGCTCGAGGATGGCGGGAACCACCGGGCCGCTGGTCATGAACTTCACCAGCTCACCGTAGAAGGGGCGCTCCTTGTGGACCTCGTAGAAAGCCTTGGCCTGCTCTTCGCTGAGACGCAGCATCCGCAGGGCGCGGATGGTGAACCCCTCGTTCTCGAGGTGGGCGAGGATCTTTCCGGCATTGCCGGCGGCAACGGCGTCGGGTTTGATGATGGTCAATGTCGAGGCCATGGTCGAATCTCCTGTCGAGCCGGACCGACGGGCGGATCCGGACGGTTTTTCTACGAACGGTCGAATGTACGAATGAAGCCCAAGGAGGCCGGGCTCAGGGCTGCCAGACCTCGAGATCGGCGTCGGGCCCTTCGAGGGTGAAGAGCGTGCCGACGACCTCCCTCTCCCCCGCGGGGCCCAGGAGAAGGGCCGAGCCGGCCGGCAGGCCGAGCCCCCAACGTATGCCCGGCGCCCCGAGGAGCTGCCGCAGGCGCCGGTCGTGCCCGGGATCGAAATTCGTCTCGAGCACCCCGCCCGGCAACCAGCCGAGCCCTTCGACGATCTTGCCACCGAAGAGACTGCGCACCGCCGCGCCGAGGGACTGTGCCGCGGCGGCGATAGCGATCACGTTGCCGCCGACGTCGAGCTTGCGCTCGATCGCCTCGAGACAGGGAGAGCCCTGCAACGCGTCGAGTAGATGATCACAGACACCGCCGCCGAGGTAGATGTCGGCGACGGCATCGAGGCGGGAGACGTTCTTTCCCCGCCGGGCGTCGCGCGCCCGGTAGATCGGAATCGTCTCCACCTCGCGTTCGAAGATCTCGTCGAGGTAGACGGTGAAGTGGTTGCCGTAGTCGGTGGAGCCGCTGGCGGCAGGCACGAAACCCACCGGCCCCCGGCCCTCGGACTCCGATCGCGCGATCCACGCGCGGTCGGCGTCCTCGGTCTCGCCGAAGCTGAAGTCGCCTCCTCCGATCAATACCAGCCAGCCGTTGCCGGCGCGCCTCGAGATCTCCACCGGGGATCAGCTTTCGAGGGCGCGGGCCATGGTGGCTCCCATCTCTCCGGGAGACTCCACCACGTGCAGGCCACACTCGCGCATCACTGCGATCTTGTCCTCGGCTCCGCCCTGGCCACCGGAGACGATGGCCCCGGCGTGTCCCATACGGCGTCCGGGAGGGGCGGTCCGCCCGGCGATGAAACCAACCACCGGCTTGTCGTAGTGGTCACGGATCCACTCCGCCGCCTCTTCTTCGGCACTGCCGCCGATCTCGCCGATCATGATCACTCCGGACGTGTCCGGATCGTTCGCGAAGGCGGAGAGGACGTCGATGAAGTTGGTTCCGTTGATCGGGTCTCCGCCGATGCCGACACAGGTCGACTGGCCGAGGCCGGCATTCGAGAGCTGCCAGACCGCCTCGTAGGTCAAGGTTCCGGAACGGCTCACCACGCCGACGCTGCCCGGAGTATGGATATGGCCCGGCATGATGCCGATCTTGGCCTCGCCGGGGGTGATCACCCCGGGGCAGTTGGGGCCGACCAGCCGGCTGTTGGTGCCGGCGAGAACCTTCTTGACCTTCAACATGTCGTTCACCGGAATACCCTCGGTGATACAGATGATCAGCTCGATCCCGGCCGCCGCGGCTTCCATGATGGCGTCGGCGGCGAACGGTGGCGGCACGAAGATCATGGAGGTGTTGCAGTCGGTGGCGGAGCGGGCTTCGGCCACGGAATCGTAGACCGGGATGCCCTCCACGTCCTGGCCTCCCTTGCCCGGGGTCACGCCGGCCACCACCTGGGTGCCGTAGTCGCGGCAGCCGAGGGCGTGGAAGGTGCCCTCGTTGCCGGTGATGCCCTGAACCAACAGGCGAGTATCGTTTCCGACCCAGATCGACATCAGGAATCTCCTCCAGCGGCAGACACCACCTTCTTCGCGGCGTCGTCCATGTTCACGGCCACGAGGAAGTCGAAGTCCGCGTCGTTCAAGATCGCGCGTCCCTGCTCTACGTTGGTACCCTCGAGGCGCACCACCACCGGCATGTTCACGTTGCCCAGCTCCTCGATCGCGCCCACCACGCCACGGGCGATGCGGTCGGTGCGGGCGATGCCGCCGAAGATGTTGATCAACACGGCCTCGACCGCGTCGTCACCGACCAGGATCTGGAAGGCGTTCTTCACCGCTTCCTGGCTCGCCGAGCCGCCGACGTCGAGGAAGTTGGCCGGCTCACCGCCGTAGAGCTTGATGATGTCCATGGTCGCCATCGCCAGGCCGGCGCCGTTGACCATGCAGGCGATGTTGCCGTCGAGCTTGATGTAGTTCAACCCGTGCTCACTGGCCCGCACCTCGAGGGGGTTCTCCTCCTCGAAATCACGCATTGCCACGATGTCCTTGTGGCGGAACAGGGCGTTGGAGTCGAAGTTCATCTTGGCATCGAGTGCCACGACGTCGCCGCTGCCGGTGATCAAGAGGGGGTTGATCTCCGCCAGAGATGCGTCGGTATCGAGGAAGGCACGACACAGGCAGGCGATCAGCTTCTGCGCCTGCCGCGCAGTGCTGCCGGTCAGCCCGAGACCGGAGGTGATGGCCCGCGCCTGGAAGGGCAAGAGGCCGAGGTGGGGATCGAAGTGCTGGCGAATGATCGCCTCGGGAGTCTCGGCGGCCACCTCTTCGATATCCATGCCGCCGGCACGCGAGGCCATCACCAGCGGTTTGCCCGCCTGCCGATCGAGAGTGACCGCCAGGTAGAGCTCGTGGGCGATGTCGACCGCCTCTTCGATCAGGAGCTTGCGGACCTTTTGCCCCTCGGGGCCGGTCTGCGGGGTCACCAGCTGCATGCCGAGGATCTGACCTGCCAGCTCGGCAGCTTGCTCGGGGGTCTCGGCAACCTTCACACCCCCACCCTTGCCTCGCCCGCCGGCGTGGATCTGCGCCTTCACGACACAGCGGCCACCGAGCACTTCGGCGATGCCCTGGACGCCGGAAGCGTCGTCGGTCACCTGCCCTTTCGGAGTCACGACGCCATAGCGGCGCAGCAGCTCCTTGGCTTGATACTCATGAATCTTCAAGAACTTCCTCCTTGGCGATGCTGAATGCGGGATCCTGAGCTCCAGCCAGATCTCACCCAGTAAGGGCTTCAGGGCACCTCGAGAAGGGTACCGCGGCTTCGGGCGCCATCTAGCGAAGGATTCTGATGAATAGGGCGCAGGATGCGCCGGTCGTTTCCGGCACCCTCTGAATCGGCAATCGGGGCTCCGGAAAAGCAGCCGCACTGTATCAGGTTCCAGGCGGGTGAGATAGGGGTTGCTACGGGCTGATACTCTTGCCGCCCCGCCCGAGACCTGGCGGGCGAGACAAGCCATTGCCACCTCCATTGACCTCCACCCTGCTCTCCCGATCCGCTCTCCGGCGAATCGTCACGTTTCCCGATCCGCGCGACGCGGATTCCCAGGGGCTCGTGGCCTTCGGTGGGAGCTTCGAGCCTGCGGTGCTCCTCGCAGCCTATACCCAGGGGATCTTTCCCTGGCCGAGCGAAGAGCTCCACTACGCCTGGTTCTCCCCCGACCCTCGCCTGATCCTTCCTCTCGACGCCGTGCACCTGCCCCGCAGCCTGCGCAAGACCCTGCGCCGCCATCGCTTCACCGTCACCTTCGACACCGCCTTCGAGGAAGTGATCCAGGCCTGCTCCGAGGCCGATCGCGACGGCCAGGCCGGTACCTGGATCACCGACGAGCTGCTCGAGGGATTCCTCCAGCTCCACCACGAAGGATTCGCCCACTCCGTGGAAGCCTGGCAGGACGGTGAGCTCGCCGGTGGGCTCTACGGCCTGGCCCTGGGAGCCGTGTTCTGTGGCGAGTCCATGTTCTTCCGCCGGCCCGACGCCTCCAAGGTCGCCTTCGCCCACCTCTTGCAACGCCTCGAAACCTACCGCTTCCACTTCGTCGACTGCCAGGTCCACACCGAACACCTCACCCGCTTCGGTGCCGAGGAGGTCTCCCGGTACGAGTTCCTCCACCGCCTCGACCGAGCCCTCGACGCCACCACCTGGCTCGGCTCGTGGGCAGAAGACGCGTAGATCACGCCGTACGCTCCTACCTCTGAGACGCTCTGTGAGCGAGGCGCAGATCTTTGCCGAGGATCTATCGCCGGTCGCCGTCGACCGCGTCGACCGCGTCGACGTCTTCTCCGTTTCGGGCCCGACCCACGAGCAGAGGCCGGCGATCACTCTCTGAGATCTGCCGATTCGAGCAACCCCATGGCCCTGAAAGGCTCGGTGAGGTCGGCGGGCAGGGGCGCTCGGAGGGTCATGGGCTCGCCGGTGACGGGGTGGTGGAGCCGGAGCCGGCTGGCGTGGAGCGCCAGGCGAAACAGGCCGAAACGCTCGCGGAAGAGGCGATTGTGCTCTCCCTTGCCGTAGCGGACGTCCCCGATCAGGGGGTGGCTGAGGTGTTTGAAGTGCCGACGAATCTGGTGCAGGCGACCGGTTCGGGGGCGCGCCTCCACCAAGGAATACCGTTCGAAGGTCCCGAGGCGCCGGAACTCGGTGACGGCGTCGACCCGGGGGCCGTTGCGGGTTCGCGGCACCGGGTGGTCGATGAGGCCGTGTTCGGGGGTGATACCCCGCACCAGAGCGAGGTATCGCTTCTCCACCGCACCCTCCTGGAGCTGTGCCTGGACCTTCGAAGCTCCCTCGGGATCGAGAGCGAAGAGCAGGACTCCGCTGGTGGCACGATCGAGGCGGTGGATGGGATAGACCCATTGATCGATCGCGTCGCGCACCAGGGTCATGGCGACCCGGCGGTCCCGGGCCCAGCCGCGATGAACCGCCAGGCCCGACGGCTTGTCGACGGCGATCAGGTGGGGGTCTCGATACAAGATTTCCATGGTCTTTCTCCGGCGAAACGGCTTCCGCCGAGCAGAGCCCATGACAGAATTGCCGTACAGGCTCCGAGCTCCCGGAGATCTTGGCAGCGAGACTCATTTTGCGCAAACCCACCCAGGTAGCTTTCGTCCGCGGCTCGCAGCGGTTCGTTCCGGCCCTGCTCCTCGCCGGCCTGTTCGCGGGACCGGTGCTCGGATGCCTCGGTTCTCCAGGGCCGGCAAACGCCACGCCGACGCCGCCGGCTGAATCGAGAGTCGGCGAGCTCGTGGCCGAGGCGGCCGAGGCCCTGGCGGCAGATGACCTGGCGGTGGCCGAGTCTCGATTTCGCCAGGCGGCGGAGCGCGCCCCGGAAGACCCCATCCCCTGGCTCGGGCTGGCGGAGGTCTACGAGCGACGGAGCGAGCCCCTCCGGGCCCTGGCGGCAGCCCGCAGAGCGGTGGCCGCGGCGCCCGACCACGCCATCTCGGCTCTGACCACCGGCCGCCTGCTGGTGCGGATCGGGGCCTCGGGCGAGGCTCTCGAGATGTTGCGCAAAGCCCGAGAGCTGGCGCCCGACGATCCTCGCCCCTATCGGCTCGAAGGGCTGTTGCTCCGGGACCTGCGGCGTACCGAGGCGGCCCGCGACGTGCTGACCGAGGCCCGCGCCCGGGGGCTGGTATCGGCCGAGCTGCTCGAAGAGCTGAGCCTCTTGCACCTGAGCCTCGGCGAGACCGATGAAGCCCTCGAGGTGGCGATGGCAGGTGTGGACCGGGCGCCCGAGGCTCCCGGCCTCCAGGCCGCCCTGGGCCTCGCCCTGGCGGCGATTCCGGAACGTCGTGACGAGGCGGCCCCTCACCTTCGCGAGGCTCTGAAGGGAGCGCCCGAGAGCTCGACTCGGGGAGCAACCCTGCGCCTCGAGCTCGCAACCCTGCTGCTCGAGAGCGACGCCGAGGGCGACGAGGCGCCTCTCGAGCTCCTACACTCGGCCCGGCGTTCGCTCCCCGAGGATCCGGAGACGTGGTATCGCCTGGCCACGGCCCTCCGATCGGCGGGAGACGCAGAGGCCGCACGCCAGGCTCTCGAACGATTCCAGGCCCTGCGCCAGACCGAGGACGAGGCGGAGAGATTGGGCAAGGAGCTCGGGATCGAGCTCAACGCGGTCCAGGAGCTGGCGAGCTCGAACCAGCTGTCCGAGGCGCTGGAACTGGGATCTCGACTGGTCGAACGTTTCCCGAGCGCCGCCGGAGGCTGGCTGCTCCGGGCCAAGATCCTGATCTCTCTCGGCAAGGGAACCGAGGCCCTGCAAGACCTCGGCAAGGCCGGGGCGCTCGAGCCGCAGAGCTCCGAGATTCCCTTTCTCGAAGGGGTGCTGCGTTACCAGCTCGGCCAGGGCGGTGGTGCCCGGGCTCCCCTCGAACGTGCCGTGGCCCTCGCACCGAGCCTGGGCCAGGCCTGGGCTCTGCTGGGAATCCTCGCCCTGCAGGACGAAGACGCCGCGAAGGCGGCTGCGGCCTTCCAGCAGGCTCTCGACGCAGGAACCGACACAGCGGACGTCCGCCTGGCCTATGCCGAAGCCCTCGAACGGCTGGGCCGGAGCGAGGAGCGAGCCGAGCAGCTCGAGGCCCATCGCCGTCTGCGAGAAGGCTCGGGAAAGACGCCATGAGCCGAGCACGTTTTCTGCTCACCCTCGCCGCCATCGCCGGGGCGCTGGAAGCTCCGGTCGTGCCCCCGGCACTCGCTCAGAATCCGATCTCGGAGGCCCGGGCCGAGACCGAAGAGCCGATCCAGCGGTATCGCCCCGGACCGCGCTTCCGCGACGCCACCGAATCGCTCGGTCTGACCTTCGAGCATCGCCACTTCGGGATCGGGCAGAAGTGGATGCCCGAGAACATGGGGGCCGGGGTGGCCGTCTTCGATGCCGACCGCGATGGCCGCCTCGACCTCTACTTCGTACAGGGAGCCCCGCTCGACGGCTCTGAGGATCCCGCGGCGACCAACCGTCTCTGGCGCCAGCGCGCGGACGGCACCTTCTTCGACGCCAGCGAGGCTTCCGGGCTCGACGACGACGGCTACGGCATGGGGGTGACTTTCGGCGATATCGACAACGACGCCGATCTCGACCTCTTCGTCACCAACTTCGGGCCCGACCGCCTGTACCGAAACCGCGGCAACGGAACCTTCGAGGAGCACACCACCCGTGCCGGCATCGACACCCCCGGCTGGTCGACAGGAGCCACCTTCTTCGATGCCGAAGGAGATGGAGACCTCGACCTCTACGTGGTGGGTTATGTCGATTTCGACTTCGACAACCACAAATGGTGCGGCAACGCCAAGCGCGGCCTTCGTTCGTACTGCCATCCGGACGTCTACGACGGCGCTCCCGATTTTCTCTTCCTCAACCTGGGAGACGGCACCTACGAAGAGGTGAGTCTCTCGTGGAAGCTCCGCCGGACCGCCGCGGACAAGGGGCTGTCGGTGCTGAGCGGCGATTTCGACGGCGACGGGCGCCAGGACCTCTACGTCGCCAACGACTCCACCATGAACTACCTCTACCTGGCGACGGAGGACGGCCCGTACGAGGAATCGGCGCTGTTCACCGGCCTCGGCTTCAATGGCGCCGGCCAGTCGGAGGCCAGCATGGGTATTGCCCGAGGCGATCTCGACGGCGACCTGCGGCCCGAGATCTTCCTCACCCACCTCGACCAGGAGACCAACACCCTCTACCAACCGAGCGGCGAAGCCACCTGGCGCGACGCCACCCGGGCGTCGGGCCTGGCCGCACCGGGCCTGCCCTGGGTCGGTTTTGGCACGGTCTTCTTCGACGCCGATCTCGACGGCGACCTCGACATCGCGGTGGTCAATGGCCATATCATCGACAACATCGAGCTCTTCGATGCGTCCCGGAGCCATCGCCAGCCGGCCCAGCTCTTCGAGAACGACGGCAAGGGCCGGTTCCGAGAACGCTCCGAGACTCTCGGCCTCTACCAACCGCTCGTCGGTCGAGGCCTGGTGGCGGCCGATCTCGACCAGGACGGTGACCCGGACCTTGTGCTGACCCAGAACGGCGGGCCGGCCAAGGTTCTCGTCAACCAAACCGGTCCCGAAAACGCCTCGGTGACGGTCCGCCTCGCGGGCCATGCGAGCAATCCCCAGGGATTCGGCGCCCAGGTCATCGCCGAGTGCGGCAGCCAGCGACAGGTGCGCGACATGACCGCCGCCTCCAGCTATCTCTCCCAGGGACCTCCCGAAGTCAACCTCGGCTTCGGCCCCGCCTCCCACTGCAAGGCCATCGACCAGATCTCCATCCGCTGGCCCTCCGGCCAGACCGACCAACACGAGGCTCTACCTTCGGGATACGTCTACACTTTCGCCGAAGGCTCCGAAACCTATACAGCCACCCCATACCGCCGAGCGGGCGGCGTGGGAGTCGAGTAGAGCCGGGGAAGCCGGCGTTCCCGGCGATCCAGCGGGCAGACGGGTAGAACGGGTAGACGGGTAGAACGGGACGAAGGGCAAAACGGCAGACAGGCAGAACGGCAGACAGGCAGACATACCCGGGGCCGGAAAACCGCAGATCCGGCACACCCGGCGGGCAGACATACCCGGGCCCGACCTACCCGCGCCGGAGAACCAGAGTGCCTCCGGGCTCGGCCCGGCCATGCCAGCCGGGCTCGACCACCAGGGTGGCGTGTGGGTCGAGAACCAGGGCTGGGCCTCGAAGAACGGCGCCAGGATCGAGATTGTCGGTGTGGTAGACCGGTGCTTCCCTCCAGACACCGCCGAAGAAGGCCCGGTGGAGGCTCGAGGGTTTGGCGTCTCGGCTCTCGGCGGCCGCCATTCGAGCCGCTTCTCGGGGAGGTTTCGAGGAGGCCACCACCCGCAGAGACTCGACCTCGAGAACCCGTTCCCTCGGGCGGTATCCGTAGAGGGTTTCGTAGCGGCGGAAGAATCCGCGAGCCAGCTCACTCTCGTCTTCCAGCATGGCGGGACTCAGCTCGAGCTCCAGACTGGTCTCCTGCCCTGCAAACCGCAGAAAGGCGAGCTGGCGACGCACCTCGACCTGCTCTGCCGGTGCTCCTTCGAGCACCACCTCGTCCGACGCGCTCCGCGCCAGCTCGCGGAGCCAGGGCATCAGAGACGTGTGGCAGTCGGCCAGGGGCTCCAGGATCTGGCGCTGGGCGAAACGCTCGATCACGGCGGCGCCGAGACCGAGGGCGCTCAGCAGCCCCGCCTCCCGCGGCACGATCACCGTTTCGATCCCCAGCAGGCTCGCCACGGCGCAGGCGTGCAGTCCCCCGGCGCCACCGAAGGAGACCAGGCCGTAGCGATTGGGGTCGTACCCCCGGCGGACCGAGATCTGGCGCACCGCATCGGCCATGCGTTCGTTGGCGATATCGAGGAACCCCAGCAGCAGGGCTTCGCGACCGCCCGGGTCCGCCTGCCGGACCTTCGCAACGAGGCTCTCGAAAGCGCGCCGCGCCGCATCCGCGGAGACGGGGATGCCGAACCGCGAGGGGTCGAGGCGGCCGAGCAGCAGATGGACGTCGGTGAGGGTCAGTGGCCCACCGGCACCGTAGCAGGCGGGTCCGGGCCGGGCCCCGGCGCTCTCGGGACCCACCATCGCCCGCCCCGTCCCTTCGCCGCCCGGGCCGGCTTCGAGCTGGCAAATGGACCCACCGCCCGAAGCGACCGTCTCGATCGCCAGGGCCGGCGCCGCCACCCGCGCATCGCCCACCCGGTGCTCGAAGAGGTACTCGTAGTCGCCGTCGAAGCGTGAGACATCCGTGCTGGTGCCACCCATGTCGAAGGCGATCACCTTCTCTGCTCCCACCGCTCGCCCGCTGCTCGCGGCACCCACCACTCCCCCAGCGGGGCCGGAGAGCAAGCTGTCACAAGCGCGATATCGGCTGGCGCTCACCAGCCCTCCGGCGCTGGTCATCATGTGTAGATGCCCCTCGCCGATCCGGCGCCGGACCCTCTCCAGGTACTCGCCGATGATCGGCCCGAGGTAGGCGTCGACCACCGCGGTCTCGGCCCGGGGCAGGATCTTGATCAGGGGCGCCAGATCGGCGGAGCGGGCGACGTGCCGAAAGCCTTTCTGTCGGAGGTGCTCGGCGAGCCGTTCCTCGTGCTCCGGATTTCGGTAGCTGTGCAAAAAGGCCACCGCCGCCGATTCGATTCCGGCTTCGCGAAGCCGGCGGATGGGCTCGTCGAGCGACTCCAGGTCGAGGCTCCGGAGAACCCCACCTTCGGCATCGAGCCGTTCTTCGACTTCCACCACTTCCTGGTAGAGGGGCGGTGGACGCCGAATGTCGAGGGCGAAGAGGTCGGGGCGTTGCTGGTCGCCGATCCGGAGAAGGTCGGCGAACCCCCGGGTGACGAAGAACGCCACCGGCACTCCGTGGCGTTCGAGCAAGGCGTTGGTTCCCCGGGTGGTGGCGAGGCGCAGATCGATGGCTGGCAGGGGCTCTCCCGCGGCCGTGCCGGTGACCAGACGCGCCGCCAGCACCGGTGCCTCCTCGTCGAACGCCAGCTCACAGGCGGACTCGGGGGCGAAAGCGGCGGGTACCGGGCCGGTGATCTCGAGCGTGCAGGTGGTCCCGTCGGCCGGGCCATGCCCGGAAACCTCGACAGCGGTGGTCGGATCTTCCAGGGACCGAAGGAGCGCGCCGCGGGCGAAGTGAGCCGGAGCGTTCCACGACACCGCCAGAGACACCTCCCGGCTCCCGGGCTCCGCGCTCGTCACGGTGCCGCGGAGAGTGCCGCTGCTGAGCACCTTGACCCGGTGGCAGGTCCCGGCCGGGTCGATCGCCAGGCAATCGGTAAAGGTGCCGCCGGTATCGATCCGGATCGACCATTGGCAAGCCGGCGCGGCGTCGGCGGAGTCTCGGTTCATCAGGCGGACAGCTTATCAGCCACTGGTGGAGCTCGAGCCGCGCTGCCAGCGGCTGACTCTCACCCCTCGCCTATCGAATCGTGGAGATCATTTCCTCCAGCTGCCGAACCCGGACGTTCTCCCCCTCCTCCCCGACC
>CAZMEL010000122.1:0-21763 GCA_964565225.1 uncultured Thermoanaerobaculia bacterium
CGGCGGGCCCGGTTGTCCGCGACATCTCCGGGAAAGACCTCGATCAGCTTCACCACCCAGTCGGCGTCCTGCTGCGTGGTGGAGACCCAGAGGTCGGCTCGTAGAGGGCCGGCCAGGGTCACGTCTTCTTCCAACACCTCGCTCTCGAATACGAGCACGTCCGGCCGCCAGGCGGCGAAGCGCTGATCCTCGGTCATGTACTCCCTGGCCCACCAGGGGGTGATCTCCATGGTGTAGGGCACCGGCTTGGCCGGGTCGCTGACGTAGGCCTCGTGGGCCTCGGCGCCCGAGACTTCCGGAGGGTCGAAGGAAAGGCGCCCTTCGTCGTGCAGGAAGAGACTGCGCTTCTGGCGTTCCTTCGGCGGCCATTCGTCGAACTCCCGCCAGCGGTTGGCACCGGTCTCGAAGATCATCGCCTCGGGGAGATCCGGCGCCTCACCACCCCGCAGATGAAACTCGAAGAAGGGAAGAAGCACGTCTTTGCGGAAACCCTCCGAGGTCTCGAAGCCGAAACCCACCGGGCCGAGGCTCTTGCCCGGAGAGCGGATCCAGCCGCCGTGGGACCAGGGGCCCATGACCAGCTGGTTGGAGGCTCGGGGATTCTTTTCCTCCACGCTGGCGTAGATCTTCAGCGGACCGTAGAGATCCTCGGTATCGAACCAGCCGCCCACCACCAGGACCGCCGCGTCGACATGGTGCAGATGGGGGAGGATGTTACGGCTCTGCCAGAATTCGTCGTAGTTCGGGTGCCGGGTCATCTCTGTCCAGAAGGCCACGTCCCCCTCGAAGATCTCTTCCTCGATCGTCTTCAGTGGCCCCATCTCGAGAAAGAAACGGTAACCGTCAGGAGTTTCGTGCTCATAACCTTCGACCCGTTCCGTGGTGGGCTCGGGGCGCGGGCGGCCGAAGCTGGAGAAGAAGTTGAAGGCCAGGGGCAGGGTGAAGGCACCGTGGTGGTGCATGTCGTCCCAGAACCAGTCGGCGATCGGAGCCTGGGGCGAGACCGCTTTCAGGGCGGGATGGGAATCGATCATGCCCGCTGCGCTGTAGAAGCCGGGGTAGGAGTTGCCCCACAGGCCGACCTTGCCGTTGTGGCCTTCGAGGTTCTCCAGCAGCCAGTCGATGGTGTCGTAGGTGTCGCTGCTCTCGTCGATCTCCTGGTCGCGCTTGTTCTTCTGGTGAGGTCGCATGTTCACGAACTCGCCTTCCGACAGGTAACGCCCACGCACGTCCTGGAAAACGAAAATGTACCCTTTTTTCTCGAAGGCTTCCGTCGGCCCGAGGGCCTGGCGGTACCGGTCCGAGCCGTAGGGCCCCACGCTGTAGGGCGTGCGGGTCATGAGGATCGGAACCTTCTTCGAGCGGTCGTTGGGTGTGTAGACGGCCGTGAAGAGGTGTTTGCCGTCTCGCATCGGAATCCTGTGCTCGAACTTCGTGTAGCTCGAGCGAATGAATTCCGCGCGGGGGTCGGCCGCGTCATCGGCAAGAATCGCAAGAGTCGGTATCGAGGCCAGCAACGCGATGGCGATGAGCCCTCCCACCCGGATGCCGGTACTGGAGATGCCTGTCATCGGTCGTGCTCCTTTCTGAGGGTTTCGAAAGCTCTTAGAGGGATGTCCAGGCCGCGCGGCCTCGGAAAAAGCAATGCTGATATCTTAATCCCAGTGCTCTCGGAGTGCCGCGCTCGGCGCTCGCCGACGGACCACCGCCGACTCCCCGGAGACATTCCTTGCCAGGTCCCGCCGCCATGCCGGAAGAGGTCGAGCTCGAGCTCTTCACCAATCGCTTCTCCTCGATCGCTGGTGAGATGGGCGAGATGTTGCGCCGCACCGCTCTCTCGACCAACGTCCGTGATCGCCTCGATTTCTCCTGCGCCCTGCTCGACGCCGAAGGCCGCCTGGTGGTCAACGCACCTCATATCCCTGTGCACCTCGGCGCGCTCGGCATTTGCGTTCGTGCGGTTCGAGACGCCCTGCCCCTCGGCCCTGGCGATGCCGCGGTGACCAATCATCCCGGCTTCGGGGGCTCCCACCTGCCCGACGTGACCGTGATCCACCCGGTCTTCGACGACCACGAGGTGCTCCTCGGATACACCGCCAGCCGCGCCCACCATTCCGAAATCGGCGGCAAACGGCCCGGCTCCATGCCGCCGGATGCCCGCAATCTGGCCGAAGAAGGGGTGGTGATCTCTCCGCGGTACCTGGTACGCGAGGGCGAGGCCTGCTGGCAGGAGATCCGCGAGCTCCTGGCCACCGGGCCCTTTCCCTCACGCTCGATCGACGAAAACCTGGCCGATCTCAACGCCGCCCTGGCGGCCAATCATCGTGGCGCCGAGTCCCTTCGGCGCCTGGCCACCGAACACGGCACCGAGAAGGTCCGTTTTTTCATCGACGCCCTTCGACGCCGTGCCGGCCAGCGGTTGCGCGACGCCCTCGAGCGCCTGCCGGCGGCCCGTCTCTCGGCCCGCGAGGAGCTCGACGACGGAACACCCCTGGTGGTGCGAATGGAGACCGGAGGCGGCCGGCTCCGTGTCGACTGGACCGGTACCGGCGATACCCACCCCGGAAATCTCAACGCCACCCCGGCGATCGTCAACAGCGCGATGATCTACGCTCTGCGGCTCCTGCTCGCCGAGCCCCTGCCCCTGAACGAGGGGCTGCTGGAGCCCGTGGAGCTGGTGCTCCCTCCGGGCAGCCTGCTCGATCCCCACTTTCCCGACGACCCCTTCGCCGCCCCGGCGGTGGTGGGGGGCAATGTGGAGACCAGCCAGCGCCTGGTCGACACCCTGCTCAAGGCCTTCGGCCTCTGCGCCTGCAGTCAGGGCACCATGAACAACCTGATCTTCGGCAACGACTCCTTCGGGTATTACGAGACGGTCTGCGGCGGCGCCGGTGCCGGCCCCGACTGGCATGGGGAGAGCGGCGTACACACTCATATGACCAACACCCGGATCACCGATCCCGAGATCCTCGAGCTGCGATACCCCGTCCGCCTCGAACGTTTCGCCCTGCGCCCCGGCTCGGGTGGAGCGGGGGAGCATCGCGGCGGCGACGGAGTGATCCGAGAGCTCACCTTTCTCGAGCCCCTCTCCCTCTCGTTGCTCAGCCAGCACCGGCGAGCTCGTCCCTATGGAGCGAAAGGAGGGGAGCCGGGCGCGGCCGGGCAGCAAGAGCTCTTCCGGGCCGACGGTAGCTCCAGGACCCTGGCGGGGGTCGACCACGCCGAGGTAGGGAAAGGAGACCGCCTGGTGCTCGAAACCCCGGGCGGCGGCGGGTGGGGGCCACCTGCGACGAAACAGGAAATGAATCGATGAGCCAGCGCGGATCCCTGGTCGGAATTCTGGGGGGAGCGGTGCTCGCCGCGGCCTTTCTCGGCCCCGGCACCATCACCACCGCCGCCCGGGCCGGCGCCGATCTCGGATACTCCCTGCTCTGGACCCTGGTCTTCGCCACCCTGGCCTGCTGGATTCTGCAGGAGGCCAGCGCCCGGCTGACGATTCTCACCGGCGACTCCCTCGGCGAGGCTCTGCGCAAGCGGTTTTCTTCGGGGTTCTCCGCTGTGGCCACGATCTGGCTGGTGGCCGGTGCCGTGCTCCTGGGGTGTGCCGCCTACGAGGCGGGCAACATCCTCGGCGGAGTGGCCGGCGCACGGCTCACCCTGCCATTTTCGCAGGAGACCCTGACCCTGGTCTCGGCCATCGCCGCCGGCCTGCTGCTCGGCTTCGGCTCCACCCGCCAGGTCACCGCCGTGCTCACTCTCTTCGTCGCGCTCATGGGTGCCTCCTTCCTCTTCACCGCCGCTCGCCTGGCGCCGCCGTTGGAGGAGCTGGCCCGGGGCCTGCTGGTGCCGTCGTTGCCCCAGGGGCAGACCCTTCTCGCCCTGGGCCTGGTGGGCACCACGGTCGTGCCCTACAACCTCTTTCTGGGCTCCGGCCTGGCCCGCGGGCAAAACCTCGCCACCACCCGTTCGGGCCTCACCGTCAGCCTCGGGCTGGGCGGCCTGATCTCGATGGGTGTAGTGGTGGTAGGCGCTGCCCTGGCCGGTGAGTTCTCGTACCAGGCCCTCGGAGACGTGCTGGCCAGGGAGCTCGGCTCCTGGGCCCGGCATTTCTTCGCCCTCGGTCTCTTCGCCGCCGGTTTCTCCTCCGCCGTCACCGCTCCTCTCGCCGCCGCCATGACCGCCCGCAGCCTCTTCGCCAGCGGACCCGACGACCCGCGCTGGTCGGAGCGCTCGGCGCGCTACCGGGGCGTGTGGATCGGGGTGTTGCTCGCCGGTGCGGTATTCGGGCTCACGGGAGTCCGGCCCGTGCCCGTGATCATCGTCGCCCAGGCCTTCAACGGCATCCTCCTGCCCCTCGTGGCGATGTTTCTCTTCGCCGTCATGAACGATCGCCAGCGCCTCGGAGAGGCCAGCAACGGTACCGTCCAGAATCTCGGCATGGGAGCGGTGGTGGTGGTCGCCGTGGCCCTCGGGGTTCGCGGCGTCCTCGGCGCCGCCCGGGGCATCACCAGCTGGCCGCTGCTCGCGCGAGAAGAGCTGCTGTGGGTGCTGACCGGAGGCCTGGTGCTGCTGGTGGTTCCGGCGTTTTTCTGGCGGGTGCTGCGCGAGCGGTAGGGGAGGGGCGGTTTCTCGGTCCTCGGGGCACCACCAAGCTCCCTTCCAAGGAAAAACCTTCGAGGCGAGCCGATCGAGGGGCCTCGGCTCCTCGGCTCGCTGGTACGATACCTCGATCCGCGAGTGAGTGGTGTGCGTGCAGAGAAACCCCGATTCGAGGAGGTCGACCCATGCATGACTCCCAACACGACGTGCTGAACCTCTGGAGTAGTTGCTCCACCGAAGAAGCTTCCAGGCTCCGGACCGGGTGGACCGGTGCCATCCTGTGCACTGCAGCCCTGGGCCCCGCTCTCCTGGCCCAGCCGATGATCGTCGGCAACGAGCTGCAGCTCAACAGCTACACGACTTCGATGCAGAGCTCCCCCCGGGTGGTGAGCGACTCCGAAGGCGACCTCATCGCCGTGTGGCACAGCTCTGGCTCTCCCGGCACCGATACCTCCCAGGCCAGCATCCAGCTGCGCCGATTCGATGCGGCCGGGAACCCGAGGGCGGAACAGAGCCAGGTCAACACCTATGTCACCAGCACCCAGGCGGGTCCGGATCTCGCCATCGATCCGGTCGGTCGCTTCGTCGTGGTGTGGACGAGCAATGGCTCGAGCGGTGACGACAGCTCCTCGACCAGCATTCAAGCGCAGCGTTTCGACGCGGCGGGGGATCCGCTCGGTGGAGAGTTTCAGGTGAATTCCTACACCACCGGCACCCAGGGAGATCTCTATGGAGGTCCCTCGGTCGCTACCGATGCCAGCGGAAACTTCGTGGTTGTCTGGTCGAGTGTCAACGATGCCTTCGCCTCGAGTGTGAAGGGGCAGCTCTTCACCGCGAGCGGTACCAGATTCGGGGAAGAGCTCCGGATCGACACCAGCGACTTCGGATTCCAGGACCAGCCCTCGGTGGCCATGGCCGCGAACGGTTCCTTCGTCGTTGCCTGGCAGAGCGGTTATTACATTCTGCCGGTCGTCGGCACGAGGTCCGGATCGAGCACCGGCTCCAACACCGGCTCCAACACCGGCTCCAACTACATGCAAGTCCGCGCCCGGCGCTTCGCGCCCGGTGGCCAGCCGCTCGGAGACGATTTTGCCGTGAGCACCGACACCTCCCACGAGCAGGTACGCCCCGACATCACGATGAGCGCCGATGGTCGCTTTGTCGTCGTCTGGCAGTCGGGTGGCTACTTCGGCGCCCCCGACGGCTCCAACGTGTCCATCCGTGCCCGCCTTTTCGACGCCGCTGGGAATCCCCAGAGCGGCGATCTCGCTGTCAACACCTACACGACCGGCTCCCAGGTCGACCCGACCGTCGCCTTCGAAGGAGACGGTCGTTTCCTCGTCACCTGGTCCAGCAACAGCTCGGCCGACGGCGAGGGTGGCATCTTCGGCCAGGCCTTCGAAGCCGGTGGGGTTCCCGCAGGTGCCGAGCTCCAGCTGAACGCCTTCACCACCAGCATCCAGCGTTCGCCCGCTATCGCGTCCCGAGGTGGCCGCAGCGTCGTGGTCTGGGAAGGACCCGAGATCCACGGCCGGCTGCTCTGCGGCCTGTTCTGCGACGGCTTCGAGTCGGGAGACAGCTGCGCCTGGTCGACCACCGTGCCGGGGGACAGCTGTCCGTCGTTCTGATCCTCGTTCACAAGAGCGCCGGTCCACGCCCTCGCCGCATCACCTCGTAGATCGCCAGCGCCACCGAGGTGGAGAGGTTGAGGGAGCGGATCGGTCCCGGGGCCATGGGGATTCGCAGGAGGCGATCGGAGTATTGCTCGCGGATCGCAGGGGGAAGGCCGCCGGTTTCGCTGCCGAAGAGCAGCGCGATGGGCCTACCTGTATCGATGGGCGCCTGCCAGTAGTCGAGCTCTGCTTCGGCGGAGAACAGCCAGGGCTCGCCGAGGGTGGAGAGCTCGGATTCCAGGTGGGCCCAGGAGCCCCACACGGTGGGCTGCAGGTGTTGCCAGTAGTCGAGGCCGGCGCGGCGCAGGTAGCGGTCTTCGAGGGAGAAGCCGAGAGGGCGCACGAGGTGGAGTCGGGCCCCGGTGGCGACACAGGTGCGGCCGATGTTGCCGGTGTTCCAGGGAATCTCCGGTGCCACCAGGACGACGTGGATCTCGGGGCCGGAATCGGTTCCAGGCTCTCTGCTCATGACTCACCCTGGGGCAGCAGCGAGGCAGAGCCCGGTCGCAGCTTGCGAACGGCGGCCCAGCCGAGGGTGAGGCCCCGGGCGAGCATGAAGCCGGCCAGGCTGAGCCATAGGAGCGAAGGATCGCGGGTCTGGTAGGCGAGGCCGGAGAGGGGCAGGAAGACGAGGAAGAAGCTTCCGAGCATGGCGTTGCGCAGAGTGCGGCCATCGGTCAGGCCGAGAAAGAATCCATCGAAGACATAGGCCGCCGAGCCCAGCATCAGGGTCGTCATGAGCCAGGGCGAATAGGCGATGGCGAGCTCGATCACCTCGCTGTGGGAGGTCAGGAGACCGAAGAAGGAGTGGGGGAGGAGGGCCAGGAAGAGCACGAAGCCGAGGCCGCAGGCCGCCGCCCACAGCAGGGAACGGCGGAGGAGCCAGCGCAGACGCTCGCGGGACTCTTCACCGGCCAGGCGTCCGGCCAGGCTCTCGGTGGCGAAGGCGATGCCGTCGATGAAGAGAGCGGCCAGGGTGAGGACCCGCAGGAGCAGGGTGTTGGCGGCCAGCAGGGTGGTACCGAGCAAGGCTCCGAGGTTGGTGAAGAGGGCGAAGCTGGCGACCAGGCAGAGGGTGCGCAACAGGAGATCTCGCTGCAATCGCGCCATCGCCAGCAGGGCGGGTAGATCGCTGAGCTCTCGCAGCCTCCAGGCTACCCCTTCACGACGCCGGAGGTAGAGCCAGAGGCCGGCACCCGACATGAGGTACTGGCTCATCATGGTGGCGAGGCCGGCGCCGCGGGCCGCCCAGCCGAGCTGGAAGATGAACAGGTAGTCGAGACCGATATTGGCGAGGCTGGCGACGAGGGTCATCACCAGCACCAGCCGGCTTTCTTCCCGCCCGAGGAACCAGCCCATCAACACCAGGTTCGCCAACACCGCAGGAGCGCCCCAGATCCGTGCTCGGAAGTACTCCTGGGCCGCCGCTTCCACTTCGGGCGTGCCGCTCAAGAAGGCGAATCCCAGCTGCTCGAGCAGGCGTTGGCCGAGCAGAATCACCAGGCCGAGACCGACCGCGAGCAGCAGGGAGCGCTGCAGAATGCGCTGGACCTCGACCGCCTCTCCGCGACCCATGGCCACGGCGGTGGTGCCGGTGGTGGCCATGCGCAGAAAGCCCAGGCTCCAGTAGAGAAAGTCGAAGAGCACTCCGCCGAGGGCGACCCCGGCGAGGAAACGAATCTCCGGCAGGTGGCCGAGCATTGCGGTGTCTACCAGCCCGGCGAGGGGCACCACGATGTTGGCGAGAATGTTGAAGGCCGTGAGGCGAAGGAATCGCCCCCGGAGGGAGCTCGGCAATCCGGCGGTCAACCGTCGAGTCGGAGGTTCACCTTGCCGTTGCCGAGGTTGACGTCGATCGGGGCGGCGCCGGTTCCGGTCCACTTGAGCGACCGCGGGAAGCCTGTGCCCTCGATACGGCCGTCGCCGAGCCAGAGATCGACCTTGCCGATGCCGACGTCGATGGCGACCTTGCCCACCAGGTGCCGCCGGTGGGAGATATCGACATCACCGGCCACGCCGTTGATCTGGATGCCGTTCTCGATCCCTTCGATCACCACGTCGCCGCCGTTGAGATCGGCTTCGAACTCCAGGTGTTTGGGCATCTTCACCAGGATGTCGGCGGAAATGCCCTGGGCCCGGGCGGCGGAGGTCCGCTTGAGCAAGAGGTCGAGCCGGCTGCCGCGGCGGCGAGGCACCATGTAGAGGCGCTGGGCCCGCGCCTTGCACTTCTCGACATTGTTGCGTTTGCAGAAGAGCTTGACCTCGACCTCGACCTCGGAGCCGGTGGTGCCCTCGACCCGGAGGTCACCGATGGAGAAGTCGACCTCGACCTTGCCCACGTCGCCGGCATGGACTTCCTGGCTCAGAGTTCGCACCTCGACCCCCGAAGCGTGGGCCGCGGGCGCGCTCCCGAGAGCCGCCGAAATCAGAAAGGCCAGAAGCGGAAGGGAATTGCGCATGTTGTTCCTCTCGGTAGTGTCTGCGAAGTCGTCGGCTCTGAGAGAGCCACGGGGTTCCAGCTCTGGAGATCCCGAGACTCCTTCGCTGTTAACCAACCGGGACCGACCGCCGGGAAGCGAACGATTCAACGGACCCGTTTCCGGCGATTGCGAATGTAGTCGGCGAGAATGAACTCGCCCAGATTGTCGGGGGCAGCGAAATAGGCGCGGCCGCGATTGGTCTGGGTCATCTTCTCGACGAATTCCTTGAGGGTCGGATCGGTGGCGATCATGAAGGTGGTGATCACCACTTTCTGCCGCCGGCAGAGATCGGCCTCTTCCAGGGTCTGGTTGACGATCTTGAGGTCGAGCCCGAAGGGGTTCTTGTAGATCTGATCGCCCACCGTGATGGCCGAGGGTTTGCCGTCGGTGATCAGGAAGATCTGCTTGTTGGGCTGCTTCTGCCGGGCCAGGAGGCCGCGGGCCATCTGCAGGGCTTCCCGGGTGTTGGTGTGGTACGGGCCGGCCTGGATGTAGGGGAGCTCGGCCAGCATCACCTGCTCCGCGCGATCGCCGAAGAGGATCACCCCGAGGTGGTCCTTGGGGTACTTGCTCTTGATCAGCTCGGTCAGGGCGAGCGCGACTTTTTTCGCCGGAGTGATGCGGTCTTCCCCGTAGAGCACCATGGAGTGGCTGATGTCGATGGCCACGATGGTGGCGCACGAGGTCAGGTGCTCGGTCTCGTGGACTTCTAGATCGCTCTCTCCGAGCTCCACGGTGCCGAAGTTGCGCTGCAGGGAATTCTGGATCGAACGCACCATGTCGATCTGGTGCAGGTCGTCGCCGAAGCGGTAGGGCCGGGTTTCGGGCAAGCGTTCGGTTCCGTCGCCGGCAGCCTGGACGGGATGGTAACCGGGTCCACCGCGAGAGAGCTGGCTGAAGATCTCCTCGAAGGCGGAACGACGAATGCGGCGTTCACCCACCGGGGTGAGCTGCAGGTCCCCTTCGGCGTCGCGGCCGATCACCTGCTGGTCTTCGAGGGCCTCGAAGAACTTGTCGAGGTCCACCGACTCGGGCAGGTATCCCTGCTCCTGGAGGTAACGCATCCACTCCTTCGCCTGCTCCACGTCGCCACCACTGGCGAGCACGAGCTGCTGGAAGGCGTTTTCCAGGTTCAGGCCTTCGAGCAACGCCTGCAGCAGGCGGGGATCGAGATAGCCGTAGCGATGCCTCATGAGCGTTTCCTCCGCGGAAGAAGAAATCGCGAGGCCGCGCCGGTCAGTTTACGTCGCGGCCGGGGCGGCGCCGGTTGGGATTGAGCAGCTGGAATTTGACCATCTCCTTGTAGCTGACCTGGCTGTCGAGGTCGTCCCGGGTGAGCCGAAGGCTCTGGTGCAGCCCTTCGAGGATCAGCTCGGCCGCCACCAGCGGATCGAAGTCGGAGGCTCCTTTGGTGGCGCTGGCGAGCGCCAGCTCCGAGAGCCCCGGTACCTGCTCGAGCTCGGAACGATACACCTCCTCCGGCAGCTCGTCGGAGAGGGTTACGGTGTTGCCGGCGGCGAACCAGCGAACGATTTCGGCGTAGGGCCCGTCGTCGTCTTCCCCGCCGGAGCCCACTTCGCGCCCCACGGAAGGGAAAAGGGATTCGAAGGTCTTCTTCACCGCCTGGCCGATCAGGTTTCGGGCCACCACCTCGGCTCCTTGCTGCTCGCCCTCGTAGACCATCTCGATCTTGCCGGTCAGGGCCGGTAGGAGCATCTGCAGATCGCAGAGACGTGGGGTCGCCGGGCGCTCGCCGGTTACGAGCGCCCGCCGCTCCAGGTTCGAGCGCAGGAGCTCCAGGGCTGAGATCGGCATGCGGGCGCTCACGCCGGAAGTCTGGTCGACCATCTCGCTATCCCGGGCCACGACGGCGATCTCTTCGATCAGGAGGCGGAAAGAGCTGGGGATCTCACCCACCAGCTCTTCTTCTTCGTCGTCCCGATCGAGCCAGGCTTCCTGGAGGGTGATGGCCGCCGCCACCTCGCGATCCTCGGGGTAGTGGGTGAGGATCTGGGAGGAGATCCGGTCTTTGAGCGGCGTGATGATCGTGCCGCGGTTGGTGTAGTCCTCGGGGTTGGCCGAGAAGACGAGCAGGATGTCTAGAGGGATCCGGATCGGGAATCCGCGGATCTGCAGATCTCGCTCTTCCAGGATGTTGAGCAGCCCGACCTGGATGCGAGGCGCCAGGTCGGGCACCTCGTTGATGGCGAAGATTCCGCGGTTGGTGCGCGGCACGATCCCGAAGTGGATCACCTCGGGATCGGCATAGGTCAGCTTGCGAGTCGCCGCCTTGATGGGGTCGATGTCGCCGAGGAGATCGGCCATCGAGACGTCGGGCGTCGCCAGCTTCTCGGTGTAGCGCATTTCCCTCGGCATCCATTCCACCGGGGCCTCGTCTCCCAGCTCGGCGACCATCGCCTGGCCGGGCACCGAGATCGGGTCGAACGGGTCGTCGTTCAGCTCGGTGCCCGCGAGCACGGGAAGGTGCTCGTCGAGGAGGTCCGAGAGCGCCCGGAGGAGCCGGGTCTTGGCCTGGCCGCGCAATCCGAGCAGGATCAGATCGTGCCCGGCGAGGATCGCGTTGACCATTCCCGGGATCACCGTGCGGTCGTACCCCAGGACGCCGGGGAACAGCGTCTCTCCGGCGGCGATCTTCCGCTTGAGATTGCGCCGTAGCTCGACCCGGATCGGCACCGAACGGTATCCGCTCCGTTTCAGCTCACCGAGAGTCGAGGGACGGTCGGCGGATTTTCCGTTGCCGCTCATACTTCCTGCGCCTCCAGCCAGCGCTCGGCATCGATCGCGGCCTGGCAACCGCTGCCGGCGGCGGTCACCGCCTGGCGATAGGTCGGGTCCATGACATCTCCGGCCGCGAACACTCCTTCGACGTTGGTGTAGGTCGATGGGGTGCGGACCACGAGGTACCCTGCGGAGTCCATGTCGAGGACCCCGGCGAAGAGATCGGTGTTGGGCTTGTGGCCGATGGCCAGGAACACACCGTTGCAGGCGTAGTCCTTCTGCTCACCGGTGCGGGTGTCTTCGAGACGCACCGCGTGTACCCCTTTTTCCCGAGTGCCGAGCACCTCGACCAGGGTCTGGTTGAGCTCCCAGGCGATTTTTTCGTTGCGCTGGGCGCGTTCCTGCATGATCTTCGAGGCCCGCAGCTCCTCGCGCCGGTGCACGATGGTGACCTTGCTGCAGAAGCGGGTGAGGTAGGTGGCCTCTTCCATCGCCGAGTCACCACCCCCGATCACCACGACTTCTTTGTCCTTGAAGAAGAAACCGTCGCAGGTGGCGCAGGCGGATACCCCGTACCCCATGAGGTGGGTTTCGGATTCCAATCCGAGCAGCTTGGCGCTGGCCCCGGTGGAGACGATCACACTCTCGGCCCGGTAGGTGGCGCTATCGGTGGTTACCCGGAAGGGACGGCTGGCGAAATCGATTCCGGTGGCCAGCTCGAACTTGACGATCGCGCCGAAACGCTTGGCCTGCTCCCGCATCTTGTCGACCAGCTCCGGTCCGAGAATTCCCTCGGGGAACCCGGGATAGTTCTCGACATCGGTGGTGATCGTGAGCTGTCCCCCGGGCTGGTTGCCCTCGAGGATCAGGGGAGCCAGGTTGGCGCGTGAGGCGTAGAGAGCCGCGGTCAATCCGGCGGGGCCGGTGCCGATGATCAGGACTTTGTGAACTTGTTGTTCCGGCGCAGGGCTAGACGACATTCGAGCTCGGACTCCTTGGCGAGGTTGGAAGGGACTTCGGTCATCCCGTCACCCGGAGCCATGTTTTCGGTTCCGGAGAGACGATCGACGGATTGTTGGTTCTTCGCGGCGCGGGCCCCGGTGGATCCCTCCTCACCGCAAGAACAGGAGTCTACACCACCAGGAGCAGGGAAGGGTTCTACCCGATCGCGCGCCGCCGCCGTAGCTCGAAGAGGCTCACGGCCAGGGCCACCGTCGCGTTCAGGGACTCCACCGGAGACTCGAGAGGAATGGTGACGCGGCGGTCCGCCGCGGCGAGGGTCGCGGGGGAAAGCCCGGGCCCCTCGGCGCCGAGGAGCAGGATCGTGGTCTCCTCTCCGACAGAGGCCGTGTATAGGTCGTCGCCGTCGTCGGCCACGAGGGCCAGGCAGCGGGGCTCGAGACCTCGCAGGCAGTCCCGTAGCTCCGCGAGCTCGAGCCCCCGCAACCAGGGCAGGCGCAGGAGGCTGCCGGCCGAGCCCCGCAACGCCCGTGGGTGGTGCGGGTGGGCGGCTCCCGGACCCAGGACGAGCCCCGCGGCTCCCGCGGCCTCGGCCACCCGGGCGAGCGCGCCGACATTGCCGGGATCCTGCAACCCTTCGGCGAAGACGTAGATACCTCCGGGGCGTCGGGGAAAGGTATCGAGAGAGCGGGGGAGGGGCCGGGCCACCGCCAGGATGCCGCGGGGCGAGTCGCTGTCGGTGATCTCGGCGAGCAGGCTCGGCTCGATCTCCAGAGGGCGGCGGGGGAGCCGGGGCAGGAGCTCGAGCCCTGCGGGACTGGCGAGGAGCTCGGGGGTCGCCACCATGGATTCCAGCTCCAGGCCCGAGGCCAGAGCCTCGCCCACCAGGTGTGGTCCCTCGAGAATCAAACCTTCGTCTTTACTTCGCAGGATCCGCCGAATATTCTTGAGCCGAGAATTCTTGCGACTCGAAATCATGACTAGAGATCTTACGGACTTCTGGCTCCGTTTCCAATCGGGAATCGAGGTGGCGGTGGGAGGTGACCTGCCGGACAAGCTGCTCGGTGTCCGTGAGGGATTCCGGCGCTATTTCACCAGTGCCCGCGAGGGCCTGGAACGGAGCGGCCTCGACTGGTCGGTCTCCGTTTCGGTGATCCCTCAACCCCAGGACGAGGCGGCGACCCCGCTCCCTCTGAGCGACACGACCACCCTCGAGCTGGCCCGCAGCAGGGCCCGCGAGCTCGCCGAGCAGGGGGGCGACCGCTATGCCTTCTACGTCGGCACCGAAGCGGGTCTCCTCGACCTCGAGATCGAAGGCCGGCATCGCTACTTCGTGCGCAGCTGGACCGTGGTGATCGGCCTCGGGGACGAGGCCTGGGGGAGCAGTGGCTCCGTACAGCTGCCCGCGCAGCTGATCGACGGGCTCGACGGCGCCGACATCCCTTTCGCAATCCCCGGTCGGCGACGCAGCGGAGGCATGGTCAGCTCCCTCACCCGCGGTGGCGAGAACCGCCGCAGCGCCACCTCGCTGGCGACCTTCCACGCCCTCTCGACGTTGCTCTACGGCTGGATCGAGAGTCGGCCCCGCCAGCGCACCACCACTCCCTTCCACGGCCGCCTCTGAGGTCCTCCCGGCGGGGCCGAGCCGTGCCGGGTCTGCATTGACCCGCATTTTCGGCCTCTGCTAGGATCTCCCCCTCCGTGTTGGAGGTGTCCGTTCGTGCCGCTCCCCATGTCGGGGAATGGCCCCCGTCCTTGTAGCCGAGGAACCCTATCCATCGCCTTCTCTGGCCCTTGGTCGCCCAGAGGAGCTCAACTTTGCTCGTCGGCGGCACCCTTCGGGTATTCGCGACGAAAGGAGTGCCGGAATGACCGAGTCCAGCACCTACCTCTTCACTTCCGAGTCCGTATCGGAGGGCCATCCGGACAAGATGGCCGATCAGATCTCCGATGCCGTGCTCGACGATGCCCTTCGCCAGGATCCGAACAGCCGGGTGGCCTGCGAGACCCTGGTGACGACCGGTATGGTCTTGCTGGCGGGGGAGATCACCACCCAGGGCTACCTCGATTTCGATGGGATCGCCCGAAAGACCGTCGAGGAAATCGGGTACGTCTCCGCCAAGCACGGTTTCGACGCCCATTCCTGTGCCGTGCTCTCGGCCATCGATCCGCAGTCTCCCGACATCGCCATGGGAGTGAATCCCGGCGGCGCCGGCGACCAGGGCCTGATGTTCGGCTTCGCCTGCACCGAAACCGAGCAGCTCATGCCCCTACCCATCACCCTGGCCCACCAGCTGACCCGCTACATGGCGGACGTGCGCAAGGCCGGTGAGCTGCCGTGGCTGCGGCCCGACTCCAAGAGCCAGGTCACCGTGGAGTACGACGGCTACGAGCCGAAGCGGGTCCACACCGTGGTGATCTCGACCCAGCACGCCGACGACGTCACCCAGGACGAGATCCGTGAAGCGGTGATCGCGAAGATCATCCGGCCGACGGTTCCCGACGGGTTGATGGACAGCGACACCATCTTCCACGTCAACCCCACGGGACGGTTCGTCACCGGTGGTCCCCAGGGAGACTGCGGACTCACCGGCCGCAAGATCATCGTCGACACCTACGGAGGCTTCGGCGGCCACGGCGGCGGTGCCTTCTCGGGCAAGGATCCGACAAAGGTCGATCGCTCCGCCTGCTACATGGCTCGTCACGTGGCCAAGAACCTGGTGGGCGCCGGCCTCGCGGACCGCGCCCTGGTCCAGCTGGCCTATGCCATCGGCGTGGCCGACCCGGTCTCGGTGCACGTCGACACCTACGGCACCGGCAAGATCTCCGACCGCGCGCTCGAGGGCGTGGTCCGGGAGCACTTTCCCTTGACCCCGAAGGGCATCATCGAGCACCTCGACCTGCGTCGCCCCGTCTACCGCCAGACCGCGGCCTACGGCCACTTCGGCCGCGACGAAGACGGCTTCACCTGGGAGCTCCTCGACCACGTCGACGATCTGAAGTCCGCGCTCTGAGGCGCGACGAGCTCCGCGAGACTCCGGCAGTACCGGGAGTAGAGAGAAGGCCGGCCCCTCGGGGTCGGCCTTTTTGCGCCTGGCAAGAATCCACGGATCGAAGAGCACCTGCAATGTCGAGAGCGGCCCGATCGCAACCCTCGGGTCTGCCGAGCCGACCTGGCTCAGGCGACGCAGCCATCGGAGGGGAGCTCCATGCGGGCGGGGACGTGTTTGTGCCACGGGGTGCCGACAAAAGGATCTCGGTCCTCGGCCCTCGTGAGCTCGTTGGTCGGGACCCCTGCCATACCTCCCGGTTCGAAATCCAGGCCGAAGCCATTCGGCAGAGAGACGTGGCCCGGCTGCATCGTGTCGGTCACCTCGACGGCAACGACCACCGAGCCGCGCCGGGTCGACAGACGCACCTTGTCGCCGGTCTCGATCCCGATCTCCGTTGCATCGAAGGGAGAGATCCGCAGCTCGGCGCCCTTGGGACGCACGGCCGGATCGCGGAGAATGGTGTTGGTGGTCGCCGAGCGTCTCTCGCCGGCCGACAGCACAAGCGGATACTCGGTGTCGGGTGTCGGCGGCCCGGAACCCAGCTCGACGATGGAGGCAAAGAGCTCGGGGAGGGCCAGTTGCAGTCGTCCCCCGGAAGTGCGAACTCGATCCCAGCTGTCTTCGTAGTCGGAGGCGGCAAACACCACGCCGCCCTTGCGGGTGACGATGTCTTCGAAGAGACGCTCGGCGACTCGCGGCTCGAAGCCCTTGTAACCGGCTTTGGCCGCGGCCAGTTTCTCCGACCGAACATAGATGTGGCAGACCGCCCACAGGGCCGCTGCCTCACGCGCAGCGGGTTGCAGTCGGGGTCCGAGCGCCCGGTACAGCAACACGGGAACATGGTGGAGCCAGTCGGGGTGTCGGAGAAGAAGGGCGGCCAGCGCTGCGGCCAGGGCCGGGCGACCGACTCTCGCCGCCAGCTTCAAGGGCTTCAGGTGGCGGTCGCGAATGCCGACCAGTCTCTCCACCAGGCGGCTGTGGATCTCGGCTTCCGGTAGGGTGCCCGGGAGAGGATCGAAGAGGGCATGCCGCAGGTGAAAAGTGTTGTGAGGGAGCTCGAGATTGAAGAATGTACACTCCGCCTTCTCGAACTGGCTTGCCGCCGGCAGCACATAGTCGGCGCAGCGGGCCGTCTCGGTCATCGCCACGTCGATGACGACGGAGAGCTCCAGAGCGGCCATGGCTTCTCGCATCTGCGGGCTGTCGGCCACGGAGTGCACCGGGTTGCCGCTCTGAATGATCATTGCCCGATAGCGGTCGGGATGATCAGCGAGGATCTCTTCGGCCATGACGTTGCACGGAATCAAGCCGATGACGATCTTCGAGCCGGTCACGGGGCTCACCCGCTTGCGGCGTCGGGCCGTGCCGGCCTTCCCGGCCAGGTTGCCCTTGCTCACCGCGGATAGGGAAAGGAACGGGACGAAGGCGTTGTTGGCGCCCCGTTTTCCGAAGTGCCCCGTGAGCATCCACACCAATCGCTGGAGGTAGCTGCCGAGAGTGGAGTGGCGATTCATCTGCAGCCCCAGATCCTCGAACGTGGCGACACTCTCGGCGGTAGCGATGCGACGAGCCGTGTGTCGCAGCTGCTCCTCCGAAACACCACAGATCTCGGCGTAGGTGGCAATGTCGATCTCGGCGAAGAGTGGCGCCACGAGATCGAAGCCTTCCGTGTGCTCCTGCACCCAATCGTGCGCTACCAGATCTTCCTGCACGAGGATCGCCACGAGCGCCGCCAGACACCAGGCGTCGGTGCCCGGCTTCAGCTGCAGGTGGATGTCGGCACGGGTAGCGGTCTCCGTGCGCCGTGGGTCGATGACGATGAGAGTGCGGGCCGGGTCTTTCTTGATCGCATTGATCACGGTGCGAGCCCGGGCGAATCCATGGGACTGCCAGGGGTTCTTGCCGATGAAGAGCGCTACCTCCGCGTGCTCGAAGTCGCCGTGCACTCCCGCCCCCAGCATCTTGCCGTTGACCCAGAACTCTCCGGTCTTCTCTTGGGCGAGGGCATTGGAACGGAACTTCACGCCCAGCGCCCGGAGTGTGCTCTCACAGTAGACACCGCCCAGGTGATTGCCCTGGCCGCCGCCGCCGTAGAACAGAATCTTCTCACCGCCGTGGGTCTCGCGAATCTGCGCCAGGCGGTCGGCCACCTCGGAGATCGCCGTGTCCCAGCTCACGGACTCGAAGGTTCCGTCCTCGCGACGGCGGAGCGGCGTCGTGATGCGGTCGGCCGCGCCCTGGTAGGCCCCGATGCGACGTGCCTTCTCACACACGTAGCCCTTGGAGCCTGGATGCTCGCGGTCGCCGCGCACCTCGGTGATCTCGCGGCCACGAGTGCGGACCTCGAGTCCGCAGTTGAGAGAGCAGAAGATACAGGCGGTCTTGCGCCAGCTCTCCGTGCTCGGGTCCGTGGTAGAGGACGACGGGTTTGGTTTCATGGGTCCTCCAGAGGGCCGGTCTCCTGTCCGACCCGAATCAGGTGTTCGAGGAAACGGGCCACGAGCACGAGCTCCTCGTCGGCGAAACCCTCCGTGATCCGGGTGTTCGCTCGCTGCAGAATCCGGTAGCCCTCTTCCGCCTTCGCCGCACCAGTATCAGTGAGCTCGAGAGGTGTCCGCCGCCGGTCGCTCGGATCCGAGGCCCGGCGCGCCACCCCTTTGCGGACGAGCTGCTTCGAGAGGCGGCTGACCACGGCATGGTCGACATGGAGCACCTCGGCCAGCGCCTGGACCCCCAGGCCGGGCTCGGAAGAGAGCGCCCAGAGGGCGGTCAGCTCCAGGCTGGTAAGCCCCAGAGCGCTTCGAGTCTCGCGCTCCATCCGAGTCTTGAGGGCATGTTGGGCACGGTTCATCAGCAGAAAGAAGCGGGGACGGCTCATATGCGTGATATATCACATATATGGCCGACTCGCATTTTTCGATCCGGCGGAGTCGGAAGAGAGTGGTCTCAGCCGCCGGTCAGCCGGCCCATCCAGTGTGCGGCGAGGGTCAACACGATCAAGAAACCACACATGTCGGTGATCGTGGTCAGGATCGGTCCGGAGGCCAGGGCAGGGTCGGTCTTCATGCCCTTGAGCAGCAGGGGCACCGAGCCACCGATACAGACCGCGATCACCGTATTGGCGGCGAGAGCGACCGCCACGACAGCGCTGAGATAGAGATTGCCCTGCCAGAGGTAGGCGGCTACGCCGATCAAGGCGCCGAGGACCATCCCGTTCAGGATTCCCACCGAGCACTCCTTGAACAGAACTCGCCATAGATCTCGTGGTCGGGTGACCCCGAGGGTCAGCTCGCGCATGCTGACCGCCACGGCCTGGTTGCCCGAGCAGCCGCTCATGTCGGAGATGATCGGCAGGAAAACCGCCAGGGCGATCACGGCCTCGAGGGTGTCCTGGTGCATGGCGATGACGCTCGCAGCGACGATGTTGAGCACCACATTCGTGCTCAGCCAGGCGAGGCGACGGCGCGACCGCAGCAGCAGCGGCATCGTCCGCAGCTCTTCGCCACCCACGATACCCTGGGACTGGCGATAGAGATCTTCGGAGTCTTCGACCGCCGCGTGCTCGACCGCAACCCGCTCCAATACCCCGAGGAGGGTGCCTTCGGCGGAAACCACGGGAAGAGCGAGAAAGTCGTGGAGATCGAAGAGCCCGCGCAGCTCTTCGACCGGGGTCTGGTCGACCGCCCGGACGGGATCCTCGATCATGATCTCGCGAATCGGAAGGGAACGAGGAGCGAGGAGCAGGGAACGGATCGGCAGAACCCCGAGTAGCTTCTTTTCCTGGTCGGTCACATAGGTGTACTGGATATTGAAATTGCGATATCGTTCGGCATTCGTCTCCAGATCGGCTAAAACATCTTCTACCGAAGCGCTGGCCGGGAAGGCCAGGAACTCGGTGACCATCAGACTACCGACGCTGTCGTCCTCGTAGGAAGCGAGCCGCCGGACCTCGTCTGCGAGATCGCTCTCCATCGCATCCAGGATCGCCTCGGCTTCGCGATCGTCGGCGATGGCGCCGATCAGGTCGGCCCGTTCATCGCTCGGCAGCTCCTCGACGATCTTTGCGGCCTTCTCGGCCCGGAGACCTCCGAGGGCCTCGGCGGCCTGCGCCTCGGGCAAGACCTCCAGCAGCTCGGCAGCGGATGAGGCAGGCAGGAGCGCCAGAAGGCGAGCTCTCTGCGGATCGGCGAGGCCCGACACCGCGTGCACGGCCTGCTCGGGATTCGCCAGCCCCAACCACTTCGAGCAGGCTTCGGCATCCTCCCGGACGATGTGCCGGGTGAGATCCCCTTCCACGAGAGCTTCCGCTCCGTCGACCGCGATCGGCACAGGAATCGAGCCCGGCTCACGCCCGGGATCCCGCTCGGGGGCGTGGGTGCTCATCACTGGTCCGCTAGCTGCTCGACGAGTTGGGGATCGAGCTTCTTGGCCTTGATCCGTCGCGCTCTACGTCTCTTCTCGGGAATGAGCCCTCGCATGCCATCGAGCTTTCCGTAGCAGAGAAGCTTGTCACCACCCTCGAGCTGGCGAGATCCCCTCGGGTTCGAGATGATCGAGGTGCCGCGGTGCAGGTTCAGGACCACGATGTCCTGGTCTCGTAGCTTGGACTCGGCGATGGTCTTGCCGACCAGATCCGAGCCTTCGGGAACGAGCAGGTCGGCCACTCCGTATCCGCTCGAGACCGCCAGCCTCTGCTGCAGATCGATCTCGGGAAAGTCGACCCGCTCCGCGATGTAGTCGACGATGGCCCCGGCGATGTCGAGCCCGGTGGCACCTTCGATCCCCTCCAGGCCGGGGGAGGAGTTGACTTCCATGACCTTGGGGCCGTCGTCACCTTCCAGCATGTCGACTCCCGCGACCCGCAGGCCCAGGATCTGCGCCGCCCGGACCGCCGTCGACTGGTACTCGGCGTCGAGCTGGATCCGTTCGGCCTTTCCACCGCGGTGCACATTGCTGCGAAATTCGTCTCCCTGGGCGACTCGGCGCATCGCGGCGACCACGGTGTCGCCGACCACCAGGGCTCGAATGTCCTTACCCTTGCTCTCTTTGACGAAGCGCTGGATCAACACATTCTGCTTGGCGGTCTGCAGGGTCTCGATGATCGCCTCGGCCACTTTGGTGGACTCGGCCAGGATGACTCCGACCCCCTGCGTTCCTTCGAGGATTTTGATGATCACCGGGGCCCCGCCGATCCGCTCGATGGCGGGCAGCACGTCCTTGCGGTCGCGAACGAAGGTGGTGTGGGGGATGCCCAGGTCGTGACGACTGAGGATCTGCAGAGATCGGAGCTTGTCCCGGGAGTTGGAGATGCCATTGGCGGTATTCGGCGTGTAGACGTCCATCTGCTCGAACTGGCGGACGACGGCGGTACCGAAGTAGGTGATCGAGGCACCGATCCTGGGCAACACGGCAGAGTACTCACTCAGCCTCTTCGCCCGGAAGTAGAGGCTCGGCTCACCCTCTTCCAGATCGATTCCAAAACGCAGAGTGTTCAGAACCTTGACCTTGTGGCCGCGATCCTCGGCCGCCTGACGCAGTCGCCGGGTGCTGTAGCTGCTGGGTGCCATCGATAGTATTCCGAGTTTCATCGGGCTTCCTTTCAGAGGCACGGTGCCTCAGGGGTGGTGGAGGAGTGGGGAAGTTGATCCGCTCGGGGGCCGAGACCATGATCTCGAGACGAGGAACCCACCTCAAGTTCGGACGCCGAGAAAGAGGTAGAGGGAGAAGATTCCGAAGATCATGCTCGGGCTCGAAGCCGCTACCAGGGGAGGGAGGACTCCGTTCTCTCCCAGAGCATTGAAGATCCCCAGCACGATGAGCAGGATCACGCCGAGCACCAGCGAGAGACCGATTCCATAAAGAGCGCCTTGCCGGCCGAGGCGAAAGGCAAAAGGTAGAGCCACCAGCGCCATCACCAGGGAAATGAGCGGGTAGGTGATCTTGTTGTAGAGAGCCACCTCGAGCTGGGGCACCTCCTGGCCGCTGACCTTGAGGTCGTCGATGTAGTCGCGCAGCTCGGCGTAGCGCATCTGGTCGGGGCGCCGTTGTCCACCCTGGAAGTAGGTGGGCTCTTCGAGACGATAACGCAGGGGCTCTTCGAAGCGGTTGAACTCGGTCTCCTGGGTGCCGGTCCAGGATCTTGCCCAGCCGCTGGAGAAGCTCCACCAGCCCTCCTCGAGATAGGTCGCTTTGTCGACCACGAGCCGTCCGACGAGGCGGTAGCTCTCGTCGAAGCGGAAGATCTGGAGCCGGTGCAGCT
>CAZMEL010000123.1:0-21701 GCA_964565225.1 uncultured Thermoanaerobaculia bacterium
CTGGGACGGACGATTTCGATCTCGGGAGGCTTCGGCAGCCGCACCGGGCGGACGACGGCAAGGTCTTCGACGAAAGTGTCCTCCTGGAGGACGTATCGCACCTCGTTCGTGCCACCGGCGACGATTTGTGCTAGCCGCCGGCCGTCGCTCACCCAGGCGGCACCGGTGCTCGGGTCGGTGGTGAGGGACGAGATCGTGGCCTCGGGACCGAAGGGCTCGAGATGGAACGTACGGCGCAGCTCGGGATCGTAGAAGGCGATCTCGGGACCATCGACCACCCAGAGTCCGCGGAAGGTGTCGGCGTCGGATACCGGTGCCATGGCATCGACGGCTTCGGGGCCGGGCTCGGAGGTCGGATCGAGCACGGGTTGTCCGTCGGCGGTGAAGCGCAGCAGGCCGGTGGTGTGGCCGGCCCAGAGCTCGCCGGAGAGGGGATCGACGGCCAGCGCGGTGAGCTGCGGTCCGCCCGCGGGGTCGACAACGAGAAGCTCGGTGCCACTGGTGGCGTCGAGGTTGGAGATTGTCGAGGAGGTGCCGATCCAGAGGCGGCCGCGGATCTCGTCGAGCACGATGGCCTGGACGTCCGCAGGGAAGCCACGCTCGAAAAGGAGCTGTCCGCCGCGGGAGAACAGCCAGACGGACGGGCCCTCGGCGACCCACAACGAGCCATCGGCGGAAACGGCGGCAAGGTGCACGGGACCCGTGCTCTCGGGCGTCGACGGTGGCTGCCACGACTGGACGAGCTCGCCTTCGGTGTCGAGCAGGTGCAGACCGGTGCCGGAGTGGATCCAGACCTTCTGGCTCTCGGCATCGACGGCCAGGGCTCGGGCTCCGTGAAAGTCAGAAAGCTGGGCATCGAGGCTGGGGTCGTCGGGATGAAAACGGTGGACTCCCGATGCCTCCGCCACCCAGATCCGTGGCGGTTCGGTGATGGAGTCGGCTGCCGCAAGCTCAGAACACGAGCACAGGACCCAGCCAACCAGAATCAGACGACATTGCCAAGAGAACAGAGCTCGCATGGGCTCGCGCCTTCCCGTCTACTCATCGAGCTCGTTCGATCGAGGTAGCCGACCCTCACGCAGCCCGGTTCTCGTGTTCTTCGATTCGCTGCAGGATGAGATCGGCGATGGCCAGACCGAAGCGCACGTGCTCTTCGCGACAGTCTTCTTGGCTCTTGCCGGTCGCCGCCCGGAAGAGGCGGGAGGCCTTGCCGTCTCCGAGGCCGGCCATTCCGAACTTGGGATTGGCTTCCCAGAAGAGGTAGGAGCCGTCTTCCGTGCGGGTGTAGTCGAGGGCCATGACATCGGCGCCCAGCGCTCTGCCCGCGCGGATCACGAGCTCTTCCTCTTCTTCCCCTTCGGCATGGAACCGACGATCTTCTTCCACCGCCTGATCGGTGCCGAGGGTGTAGCAGAGCTTGACCTTCCAGGTCTTCGACAGGAGCTGCTGGCGGGTGACGAGCCGGTCTCCGATGATGAAGCTGCGACGCTTGCGGTAGAGGCCGTCGGAGTAGACGTTGGGGAGGAACTGGATGGCCAGGGTCAGGGGCGACCGGTCGGACTCGGCCCGCTCGGCAAAGATCCGGTCGAGATCTTCCTGGGAATGGGCCAGGAACGAGTCTTTGGTCGAATGCGAGCCACCATCGGTTCGCACGATCAGGGGAGGCTCCAGGGTGATGTCGTCGCGTCCTTGGATGATCTCGAAGTCGGCGCAGGGTATTCCTTCTTCTTTCCAGCGGCGGAGCCCATACGAATGACGCAGCTGGCGCCGGGCCGAGAAGGGGTTGACCAGGGGGATCCCGAGCTCCTCACACTGCTCCAGGATCCGGCGCTCGAACGACAGCCGCGACACCCGCCCGGGCGTGGGGCGCCCGTAGAGAGAATGCCAGAAACGCATCCGATACTTGCGCCGCCAGGGGGCGTCCCACCAGGAGAAAACCGCCCGGGTATCGGGGTCGAGAGTGGGTCGGTGGGTGGCCGCCGAGAGGGTTTCCCAATCGATACCGCGAGCCTCCAGTCCCCAGATCAATCCCAGATTGGCGGTCTCGTGTTTGCGGAACCTCTCGAGGTTCATATTGGTGATGATCGTCACCTTCATCGCCACGGCTCTCCTCTTCACACACCACCATTTGCAGGGCGGCGGGTCCGACACATTCAACCTTCGCAACGGCCCTGGACATTAGCATGTTGCACCCGCTGCACCGAAGAGCTTCGGGGCCGTGAACCGTCCGGGCTACAGGCTACAGGTAGTGATTCCGATACCGCTGGGCGATCCGATCCATGTTCTTTCGATTCTCCTCGATCTCTACCTGCAACCAGGCGAGGAACTCCTGCTCGACCGAGGGCCCTTCCTTGCCGAGATTCTCGAACAGATCTGCCCTCCTGCCCACAGCGATCTGGTGCAGGAAGCTGCGAAACCCTTCGGCCCGAGCTTCGTCGTCGAGAAGAAAAGTAATGAACACCGCGCCGTAGGAGTAGGCATACCTCACCAGGTCGGGACGGTAGAAGGTCTCACGATCGAAGTTGAGCAAGGCGGCCAGGGAATGGAGCTCTCCTTTCTCGATCAGCGATTCGAGAAAGAGGAGCCGGCTCACGTGCCCTTGATTGAAGAGGTCGGTTTCGTATTTCTCGGGAGCCACTCCGGGCGGATGCTCGATCCAGACCGCCCCGAGGTCACTGGCCATTCCTTCTTCCAACCAGGGCGGTAGATCCCAGGCCAGGGACCTGTTGTTCAGCAGGTGGCAGATTTCGTGGACCAGGGTTCTCGTGAGGCTCCCGCGCGAGCCCTGGCCAGCAAAAAAAGCCGCCACCCCCAGGGACGCGTGGCCCGCGGTGCCACCGGGAGCGAGGCCGAACTCCGCGGCGTAGCTTTCATAGGTGTCGCGCTCTCGAAAGAGAGCCACCGAACGTTGCGGGTTTCCCGAAGGAAGGCGTCCGTAGCGGGCAAAATAGGCTTCCTCCGCCACGATTGCCGCGGAGTCGAGGAAGCTCAGGAGCTCTTCGTCGGTGACGTCGGTCCAGAGGTTGTAGGCGCCGAGCTTGCGATTGGCTCGTTTGATCCCGAGCAGCTCTTGCACCGGCCCGAGGCGCCAATAGCTGTTCGACTGCACCGGGTTGTAGCGATGACGCAAGATTCCACGGCGCGCCTTCTTGCGAGAGTGGGGAGGCCGCCAGGTCGTGTCGACCCAGCGTTCCTGTTCCGCCAACACCACCTGGACCCACACTCCGTCGCGCCGGATGATGGGGAGATAGGCCAGTGAATGGAGAGACTCGACGATCTCGGCCTCGAGATCCGGCTCGTCATGGAGCTTCTGTCCCGGCAGGAACCACTTCCATTCGAGGGCGACATATTCGATGGTCGGGATTACGACGAAGTCTTCTTCTTCGAAAGCATGTCGATCCGAATCCCGAGAGGTCCGGCCAGGCGAGCTCGCCTCGCGATCTCCTGGAACCCGGACGGGGCCCGGCACTGCTGTCGTCTCGCTCACAGAACCCTTGCGGTCCGCGATTTCCAGAGCCCGGTCGAGCCGTGATCGAGGTTTCGGGAGCTCGAACCCACGATCTCGGAGCTCCGCCGCCGAGATCGAGGTCAAATCGATCGGCTCCGACGGAGGCGCGGGTGTTTCGGAACCCTCGCGGCCGGCCGTTTCACCTTCTGCACCTGTTTCCTCCTTTGCGGCAGCCGGCCCCAAATACGCCACCCGGAATTGCCCCACCCACTCGCCCACGACGGGCCAGTCCTGGGCCGCCTCGATCCAGGGATGGTCCGGATAGTGGGTACACCAGACGAAACCACCGAGGGCAGTCGTCAGGACCAGGGGCAAGATCATCGGGCCTGCTCTACGAGCCATGGAAACCTACCTCCGAGCCGCCGGGCTCCATCGTCTGTCGATGGGCTCCTCCATTCTCTACTGCGAATTCCGGGGCCGAATCCGGCCAAGGTCGAGCGGCTCCCGATCCGCGCGACGATCGATCCTCGCCGAGCCACCGGCCCACTCTCCGCCTGGCGTCGCTGCCAGAAGCGCCTCGGGCCCCGGCCCGGAAACCACCAGCGCCGCGGTAACGGCTCCTCGCCGCAAGCCTTCTTCCAGCCCCTGCCCGTCGAGCTCCGACGAGAGCAGAGCCGCGGCAAAACAATCGCCGGCACCCGTGGTGTCGACCGCAGCGACTTCGACCGCCCGCCAGCGCAGATCGGCGCCGTACACGACACCCCCGCGATTTCCCTGTTTGTGCAGAATCCGGAGCCCCTCACATCGCTCCGTCCAGGTGTCGAGCGTGCTCTCGGCATCGCTCAGGAGCACTTCGTCTTCACTGAGGAAAAAGCGGTCGACCCGGCCCATCAGCTCTCGCCAGAACGGACGATCGGCATCGACGAGGAGATCGAACGGGTCGAGGGAGATCAAGGGCCGAAATCGAGCCCCTGCCTCAGCCCGGATCCTCCGTACGAGCTCCGCCTGGTGCTTCCGGGGCATGGGTGCGAGATGAAACGCGCGGGCCCCCAACCAGTCGCTCGGAATGTCCTCGAACCGAGGGGAGGCTTCGAGATGCCCCGGGCTCTCGAGGCGGTGGGTCACCTGGCGCTTTCTCCCTTCGTGCAGCAGCCAGGTACGAATACCCGGCCGGCCCAGAGGCCGAACGCCCCCCAGATCGATTCCCTTCGCTTCCAGCTGATGGAGCGTTTCTCGGGGATAGTCGCTTCCCACCACGCTGACCACACCTACCCGTAGGCTCCAGAGTCGGGCCGCCAGGGAGAGGTAGAGCACCGAGCCTCCGGGCTGGGCCATCCGGGTCGAGCCGTCGGCATAAACGATGTCGTCGACCACCAGATTTCCCAAGATCACCAGGTCCGGTGTCAATCGATCCCCTTCAACGACGGAAGGCCTCGACCAGGGCTTCCGCCCGTCGGAGATCCATCTCCGCTCGCCAGTCTCCACCTTTCTTCAGCGACGATCCGACGATCAGGGCATCGGCCGCGCGATACTCGCCGATGTTCTCGGCGGTAACCCCCGAACCCACCAAAGTCCACAAAGAGGTGGCGTCCGCGACCTCCTGCACGTCCTCCGGCGAGGCCGGCACACCGGTCGCGGCGCCGGTCACGACCACGCCATCGGCGAGGAAGAGCTCCGCCGCTCTTGCCGTTTCGACCAGGCTCAGGTCGTTGCTGACCGCATGGGACGCATGTTTCTTCTTGATATCGGCAAAGATCCGAATGGAGTCTGCACCTAGAGAGCGCCGGTAGCGAAGCAGATCGCCAGCCGCCGCCTCGTGCCATCCCTCGTCTCCCAGGTGGGCGAAGACGAACCCTTCCACCCGAACGAACGAGGCTTCACAGGCGAGGGCAACCGCCAGGGCCTCGCGGTTGGCGCCGGCCAGGATCTGCACACCGAGCGGCAGGTCGACAGCAGCACGGATTTCTGCGCCGACCACCGAGAGAGCAGCCACGATCTCCGGGCCGACCCCGCCCGCCAGGTATGGTCGATCGTGCATATTCTCCATCAGCAGGCCATCGAATCCCGCCGAAGCCAGGAGTCGGGCCTCGGCGACGGCGGTCGTCGCGAGCTCACGAACCGAACGGCGGGAACGGGGAGTCCCCGGGAGCGCGCCGATATGTAGCATTCCGATCAGCCCACGGCCACCGGAGAAAGGCTCGGCAAAGGTCTGGTCGTTTTCCATGCACCCAAGAATATCGAAAATTGCCCACAAATAACGAAGCGCCGGGAGGTTCCGGCGCTAGAAGAGAGAAAACTCGAAGGAGGATCAGAGGGATCCAGGGGGCTCCGTATCGAACGGAGATTTCCAGATGGGGTTTTGCGCGGCGGTCCAGGCCGCGGAGGGGAGTTGGCGCAGGATGAGAGGGGGGTTTCCTGCGGTCCGGAAGAGTGGTCTATTTTTCATATCTTCCTCGGCCAACATGCAAGAAGTCTACGACTCCTTTTGAATGGAATCTATGAGGGAAACCCTGAAATTGCCCTCCATTACGGGCAGCATCGACACAGGCTCGGACGGGCCGCCAGATTCATAGATATATCGAAAAATACAGATTAAACGATCCCAAGCACTGCCGCGGGTCCAGAGAACCTGATTTCGAAGGTGAGGAGCCTCGGAAAACGTGATGGATTTCTGTCGAGAGGGAATCGACAGATCACTCTCCATCCGGCACAACCCAAACGATCCCACACCCTACACCTGCAACCCTCTTCCTGAAACAAATGGTGCGAAGCCGGATGGAGAGCTTCATCGACAAAAGAAAGATTAACGAGCCAATATGACGATCCACATCACGCGACGGATAAATCTTTCCGAAAAGAATCGACCCAAAAAACCGCCCATAAACACTTCAGCGCCGGTTGCCCGGCGCTGAAGTAGAGGAGAAACAGTCGGATCAGGGGGATCCTGGGGGCCCCGCGCGATGCGGAGCTCGGGGGATAGGGGGATACGAGGGTTTGTACGCGGCGGTCCAGGCCGCGGAAGGATGCTGAAACAGGACGAGAGGGGGAAATCCTGCGGTCCAGAAGTTTGTGTTTTTTATTTTCATGACTTCCTCGTTCAGCGTGAAAAAAGAATACAGAACAAGGAAACGTGAATCTATGGGGGAAACCCTGAAATTGCACCAAAGAAGACCTCTCTACCCTCGAGAGATCATTTCGACCCCGGAATGTAGTGAATCCAGCCCACACCTTCCGGCTCGTCATCGCCCGTTCCAGGCTTCTCCGGTGGACGCATCGAGTCCGGTTACAATCGAGGAATGCACTTCGTGAAGATACCCCTCGCCGAGAGTATCGGCTCGATTCTCGGCCACAACGTGATCGACGGTGATGGCCGACGGGTCTTGCGCAAGGGTCGGCCTCTGCGCCCCGAGGATCTCGAGATCCTCCGCGGTCTGGGCCGAAGCACCGTCTATGTCGCCCGGCTGGAGCCCGGAGACGTCGACGAGAACCGCGCCGCGCAGCTCCTGGCCCGAGCCGCTGCTGGCCCCGGCATTCGCCTTTCCGAGCCGCGGACGGGCCGAGTCAACTTCTACGCGGAGTACCTCGGGGTCTTGCGGGTCGATCTCGATCGTCTGCTCCAGCTCAACGTGCACGAAGGAATCAGCTTCAGCACCCTGCCTCGCCATGGATCGGTTGCGACCGGCAAGATGGTCGCGACTCTCAAGATCATCCCCTACGCCCTGCCCGCGGCCCCCTTGCAAGAAGTAGAGGAGAGCCTGCTCGACGCGTCGGTGGTCTCGCTCACACCCTTGCCGAGCCGGCGGGCAGGAATGATCCTCTCGGGAGCCCCGGCGGCGCGCGATCGGGTCATCGAGAGCTTTCGGGCCGCCCTCGAGCCACGTCTGCGGGCCCTGGGTGCCGAGCTGTCGCGGATCGATTTCGTCTCCCTCGACGAAGACGACGGAGAGGATCGGCTGGCGAAGATGCTTCGCCAGCGGCTCGACGGGGACCTCGACCTGATCCTGCTGGCGGGAGACACCGCGATCATGGATCGCTTCGACATCACCCCGAGGGCGGTGGAACGTGCGGGCGCCGAGATCGTCTCCTTCGGCGCCCCGGTCGACCCCGGCAACCTTCTCTTGCTCGCCTACGCCGACTCGGTGCCGATCGTCGGTGCGCCCGGCTGCGCTCGAAGCCCGCAACAGAACATCGTCGACCTCGTGTTGCCTCGGCTCCTGGCAGGCGACCGCATTCCTCGCGAGGAGATCATCCTCTTCGGTCACGGTGGGCTGCTGGACGACGTTCCCGAAAGGCCTCTACCCCGCAGCTGGCTCCGCTGAGCCCTCGTCGCTCTCGTCGAGCTTCCAGAGCGGCGCGGTGAGCCGGCGCTTGCCGTCGCTGCTGAAGACGACGTCCGGGTCTCCCAGGTCGAGCCGATCCCAGAGCTGGCAGGTCACCTGTTTGTGCATCTGGTCCAGACCCTCGCAGTAGTTGGTGAAGATGCAACGCCGGATCTCCTGCCCTCGCCCCAGCCGCATCTTGCGGAACCAATCCGGGTCCGCGAGGCTCTGGCGGGCCGCGCCGATGATGTCGGCCTCCTCGGATCGTAAGGCCGACTCGGCCTGCTCGAAGGTCGACATCCCACCGCTCAACACCACCGGCGTCTCCAGGCCCGCGTCGCGCAGGGCCGAACGGATGCGCGCCACCGGTTGCCGGTTGCGGCCGAAGGGTCCCTGCTCGTCGGAGATCGCGGTGGGCATACATTCGTACCCGCTCGGACCCGTGTAGGGGTAGGCGGATCGGCCAATCTTCGGCTGCTTGGCGTCTTCGAACTTTCCGCCCCGCGACAGGGAGAGGAAGTCGAGCCCCGCCGCCGCCAGCTCGCAGGCGAAGAACCGGGTATCGTCGACCGTGCTGCCGCCCTCGATGCACTCCTCACTGAGCATGCGGCAACCGACGCCGAAGGTGTCGCCCACGGCCCGACGGACCGCTCGCAAGACCTCGAGGGGCAGGCGCAACCGTCCTTGCAACGAACCGCCGTAGCCATCGTCGCGATCGTTGCGGGCCGAGAGGAACGAAGCCATGGTGTATGCGT
Organism: uncultured Thermoanaerobaculia bacterium; assembly: GCA_964565225.1. Lineage (GTDB taxonomy): Bacteria > Acidobacteriota > Thermoanaerobaculia > Multivoradales > J023 > CAZMEL01. Next base: position 8,523 of record CAZMEL010000123.1, read on the forward strand.
GGGCAAAATGTAGCTCGACGCCGTCGAAACCCACCCGCCGAGCCCGGCTCGCGGCGTCGGCGAAGAGGCCGGGCAGCACCGCAGGAAGCTCGCGGATGTGCGGCTTCTCGAGGTCGGTGACCCGCTCCCGGTAGCCGAAGTCGAGTGATTCGAGGTCGCGCGGGCTCAGCACGGCTTCGAGCTCTTCACGAGGCAGGTCGAGCCATGCCCGCCGGACCTCGTCGTCGCTCATCTCTTCCATCGACCGCCCGGCTCTCGACGCGGCCACACGCCGATGCCCCTCGTCGAGCGGCAAGTACCGCAGGAAGAACTTCTCTCGTTCCGGGCGGCGACGGATGGTGAGGAAATCGATGATCTGGATCAGCAGGCGGGTTCTGCCCTCGCTGGCCCGCTGGACGGTCTGCACCAGCTCTTCGAGCCCGGGCAGGAAGCGGTCGTGACCGATGCGCAACAGGGGACCACTGGGCACGTCGCGAATCCCCGTGGCCTCTACCACCAGCGCCCCCGGCTGGCCCCGGGCCAGCTGCTCGTACCACGCCAGAACCTCCGGGGTCACGAACCCTTCCTCGGTCGCTCGCCAGGGAACCATGGCGGGCACCCAGGTACGCTCGGCCAGGGTCATCGGGCCGACCTCGATCGGCGAGAAGAGGCGGGAGTCGAGGGCTTGCTCCCGGCTCGGCCAGCGCGCCTCGAGCAAGGGATGCTTGATGCGTTGGGGTGGCTTCCACATAATGGCTCTCCGAGTCCGGCGGACCGCCGGAGACACGATCGCTGCGAGAGTACCCTATTCCCGGTCTCGCGGCCCAGCCAAACTCCGATTCCCTACACCGTCTCTTGGCGCGACCAACATCCCATCCCAAGGCTCTTGCAACGGGCCGTGCCACTCTCGCTGCCGGTGCCCTTGCCGGAGGGATGGTCGGCGCCTTCGATCTGTTGGTGCAGTGGCTCCTGGCTTGGGAAGACCTGCTCCGCACGAGCCCCACGGCTCCCTACTTCTGGTGGCTCGGACTGCGATCGGTGGCGATCGGGGCGTTGTGCGGCGGCCTCTTTGGTGGCCTGGTGGCGGCCCTTCCCGGGCTCGCCGGCCGAAGCCTGCGGCCTTCCCGGGCCTTTGCATTCGTCTTCGGCCTCACCACCGCGGCCGTGATCTTCCTCCACCGCTCCGCCATCTTGCAGCTCGAGCAGCTCGGCGCCCTGCCGATCTCGGCCCCGGACCGCCATCTCGCGGTTGCCGTCGCCGCCGGGCAGGCTCTTCTGAGCGGCGTTGCCGCTGGCTTCGGTGCCCGGCTCCTGATCTCGAGGCTTGGCCTCCCGGCTTCACCTCTGCGGCGGATGGCTCTCCTCGCCTTCGCGGCCCTGCTGCTGACGCTGATCGCAGACCTGGGCCTACGCCGGGGAGCGGGCGAACCCCTACCCGGAGCCCCCTCGAAGGTCGTGGTGGTGGGGCTCGACGGCCTCACCTTCCGCGCTCTCTCGCCCCTGCTCCGGGCGGGCGAAGCTCCGGCCTTCCTGCGGCTGATCGACGAAGGAGCGTGGGGCAGCTGGATGACCTACGGCACCGCCTCCTCCCCTCGGGTCTGGACTTCCATGGCCACCGGCCAGCGGGTCCGCGACCACGGCATCGACGATTTCGTGCGGCCGGTGGCCGGGAGGTATCGCACGCTTCCTCTCAAGAGCACCGACTGGAAGGCCCGCGCCATCTGGGACATCCTCGGCGACAGGGGCAAGAGGGTCGGGGTCGTCGACTGGTTGCTCACGTTTCCGCCGCAACCCGTGGCGGGCTACATGGTGCCCCGGCTCCACCTCCGCGGAACGCTGCGGACACACCCACCCCGCCTCGGCCGAGAGCTTCGGAGGACTCTCGACCCGGTCCTCGAGGCCCGGAACCAACAGGCTCCCCCCAACCGTCGTCGCCTCCTGCGCAAGATCGACCGCACCTTCGACACCGCCGAGCTCCTCCTCGCCAAGGAGCCTCTCGACCTCCTCCTTGTCTTCTCCGCTGCCGCCGACGCGGCCGAGCACACGACCTGGAAGGCGTATCAGCCCGAAGCCTTCGATCCCGAGATCTGGCCCCTCGTGCACGGCACGGAGCACCGGGCCAACCTGATTCCCGCCGTCTATCGCCACTTCGACCTTCGGCTCGGCCAGCTGCAAGAGAAGCTAGGGTCGGACACTCTCCTGATCGTGGCTTCGGACCATGGCCAGCGGGCGGCACGGCGGCCTCGCACCCGCTTTCGCCTCGACCGCCTGCTCGCCGACCTCGGCTACGCCCGAATGCACAGATCGTCGGACGGAGAGCTCGAAATCGACCTCGAGCGGAGCCGTGCCTACACGCTCGCCGAGACCCCGTGGACCCCGGCCCTGCGGGTCAATCTCAATCAAAAAGGCAGAGAGCCGAACGGTCGAGTGCGCCGCCGCAAGGCGCCCGGAATGCTCCGGGAGCTGGCCGCGCACCTCCGATCCCTACGGTTTACCGATGGTGACCGTGTCTTCGGCCCGGTCACCGTCCGCGCCGACGACCCCTCGGCGGATCCCGGAGCCGATCTCAGCGTCCAGCTCTCGGCGGCTCTGCACGATCCGGCGAGCCGCTCGCGCTCACTCCGACTCGGCGACTCGACTCGCCCGCTGCGCCGCTACCTCGAGATCGATCGGTCGATCAGCGGCGAGCACGACCACCAGGGGGTACTCTTCCTGCACGGCCCGGGAGTCCGCCCCGGACCGATCGGCCAGCGGATGATTCCCACCGCCTTCCATCGCCTGCTCTGGCACCTCACCGACAAGGTCGACTCCATCGATCCTCTGCTCCCTCTCCTGCAGTGGGCGGGAATCCTCGATCGAGCCACCACCCTCGACCTCACCCCCACCGTGCTGCACGCCCTGGGGCAACCCGTCGCCCGAGACATGGAAGGCCGTCCCATGCCCCGGGCCCTCCCCAACCTTCCCGCCGTGCGCTGGATCGACTCCTACGAGGCTCCACCAACCCCCACGGCTCCCGCCCCGGAAGACGCCTCCGACGAAGAAGTCCTCGAAAGGCTTCGATCTCTCGGCTATGTGGGGTGATTGCGGAGCCTCGTGGTCCCACTTCCGCCCAGCTCTTTCCCGAAATCGAACAGCTCGAGCGCCGCAACGAGCAAAAACCTTGGTGGCGAGGGCGTCCTGGCTGGTACAGGACTTGCTACTTCCTGGAGTCGGACCAACGCCTGGAGGACCCCCATGAGCTCCTGGATCCGAGACATTCGCTTCGGTTTTCGTATGTTGCGCAAGAGCCCCGAGATCACTTCCGTGGCGGTGCTGGCCATGGCGATCGCCATCGGCGCCACGACCACGATTTTCAGTGTGGTGAACGGTGTGCTTCTCGAGCCTCTTCCTTTCGAGGATACCGGCTCCATGGTCAGTATCTGGCAGATCGATCCGGCGCGTCCGGAGGTCTGGAGCACGACCGCGGCCGCTACCTATGTGGCCTGGCGCGATCGCACGACGACGTTTTCGGAGGTGACCTCGGCCCGGAACCGCTCGTTCACCCTTTCGAGCTTCGAAGACGGCGATACTCCCCTGATGCGCCAGGTCGCTCACAACTATTTCGATCTGCTGGGGGCTCAACCCTTTCTCGGGCGCACGTTTCGAGCCCAGGACGACGTGCCGGGAGCACCTCCGACGGTCATCTTGAGTTATGAGCTCTGGCAGAAACGCTTCGGCAGCGACCCCGACGCGGTGGGTCGGACCACCGAGCTCGACGACGTTTCCCACGAGATCATCGGAGTGATGCCCCAGGGGTTCGACAACCCGGTCTTCGGGTTGGTCGACCTGCCGCAAGCATGGCTTCCGTACCGTTATGGTACGACCGGCCTGAACCGCCAAGACAATGGTCATCTGGTGATCGCTCGCCTCGCCCCCGGTACCACCCTCGAGCAGGCGCAGGCCGACCTCGACCGCCTCTCCGGGGAGTTGCAGAAGGAGCTCCCGGAAACCCACGACCGGGTGGCCGCCCTGGTCGCTCCGATCAAGGAACGGATGGTGCGCAATGTACGGCCGGGCCTGCTGATGCTCTTCGGCGCCGTGGTCTTCGTGCTACTCGTGGCCTGCGGCAATGTGGCCAACCTCCTGCTGGCCCGCGCCCTGACCCGGCAGAAGGAAATGTCGCTGCGTCGAGCCCTGGGAGCGAATCTCGGCCATCTCTCGCGGCAGCTGGTGGTCGAGAGCCTGCTGCTCACCACCGTGGGTGCCGGATTCGGGCTCCTGCTCGCCGTCTGGGGCACCCAGGCGGTGGGCCTGTTGATCCCCGACGGATTCAACGTACCCGACGCGGCCTTCGAGATCGACCTGCGGGTGCTGCTCTTCACCCTCGGAGTCGCCGTGCTCACGGGCATGCTCTTCGGGCTCCTGCCCGCATCGATCGCCCTGCGCAGCGACCTCGAGAGCGACCTCGGATCGGGCACCCAGCGCACCACCGCCGGAGGCCGCAACCAGCGCTTGCGCAGCCTGCTGGTGATCGCCGAGGTCGCCCTCTCCCTGGTCCTGCTGATCGCCGCCGGGCTGATGGTCCGTTCGTTCCTCCGCCTGGAAGGGCTGAATCCGGGCTTCGATGCTCGCAACGTGCTGACTTTCCGGGTCTCGACCCGCGGAGAGAAGTATGCCGACCCGGCCCGCCGAACCCGGTTCTACGAAGAGGTCGCCGAAGAGCTGGCCACCATTCCCGGGGTCAGGGCGGCGAGCGCCGCCCAGGCGCTTCCGATCTTCGGCCAGTTCCGCGACCTCCCGGTATCTCTCGACGCCGAGCCGGCGCCGGAGCCCGGCAGTGAGCCGGTGGTGCTGGTGCGCCGGGTGGTGCCCGGTTTCCTCGATGCCTTCGGTGTCCCTCTGCTCAAGGGCCGCGCTCTCAGCCGGTTCGACGATGCCGACGCGGCACCGGTGGTGGTGATCTCCAAGACCATGGCTCGCCAGCTGTGGGGCTCCCGCGACCCGATCGGAGAGTCTCTCACCCTGATCGACGGACAGGGGATCTCGCGCCAGGTCGTCGGAATCGCCGGTGACGTCCGCAGCGACGGCACCCCGCCCGACCCGCAGCCGATCGTCTACCTGCCCCTGGCGCAAGACGCCGCGCCCGTCACCAGCATGGGCTACATCGTGCGCACCGAGGGCCCACCGATGGCCGTCCTGGAGTCCGCCCGCGCCAAGGTTCGCGGCGTCGACCGGGGGATGCCTCTGTACCTCGCTCGCACCCTCGATCAACAGATCCACATCCTCGACTGGCAATCCCGCTTCCTCATGTCCCTGCTGGCGCTCTTCGCCGTGCTCGCGCTCGCCCTGGCCACCACCGGGATCTACGGGGTGCTCTCGTACACCGTGTCGAAACGCTCGCGGGAGATCGGCATTCGCATGGCTCTGGGAGCCCGTCGCAAAGACGTGGTGAGCATGATCGTGCGCGGCGGGCTCTCCCTCGCCCTCGCCGGAATCCTCGGCGGCCTGGTGGCGGCCCTGGGCTTCAGCCAGGTTCTCGCCAGCCAGCTCTACGGCGTGAGCGCCACCGACCCCATGACCTACCTGACCCTGGCTCTGGCTCTGGCGGTCACCGCCGTGGCGGCCAGCGTCATTCCCGCCCTGCGAGCCACCCGGGTCGACCCGGCGGTCACCCTGTGGCAGGAGTAACGGATCCGAGGCAGCCCGACCTCTCAGGATACGGCCTGGAGCTTCTGCACCAATCCTTCGGGAGAGAAGGGTTTCTGCAAGAATCCCACCGGCCCCTTCTCACCGAAGCTGCTGGTGGCGTGCTGCTCGCTGTAACCGCTCATCAGGATGACCCGCACGTCGGAACGGATCCGGCGCAGCTCACGAAACACTTCGTCGCCGTTCATCATCGGCATGCGCATGTCGAGCAGCACGAGCGAGATCTCTTCGTTCTCGCGCCCGTAGATCTCCACCGCCTCGGCGCCATTGCGGGCCTCCATGCACCGCAGCTCGAGATCGGCCAGAACCTCACGGACGAACTCGCGGACGGTCGGGTCGTCGTCGACCAGGAGCAGGGCCCCTGATTCGAGGCTGGGCACGGAGAGCTCCTGGGTATTCTCGGCGGACTCTTCTGCGACCTCTTCGACGGGCTCCACCAGCGGCAACAGTAGACGGATCCGGGTACCCCGACCGAGGGCGCTCTCGACCTTGAGGGCGCCTTTGTGGCTGCGGACGATCCCGAGCACCGCCGCCAGGCCCAGGCCCCGTCCCACGAACTTGGTGGTGAAGAAGGGATCGAAGATCTTGGCCCGGGTGGGTTCGTCCATGCCACATCCGTCGTCGGCAATCTCCAGAAACGCAAAATCACCGGCCTCGACCTCTTCACCACCGAAACACTGGTCGAGGTAGACCCGGTCGGCGAACATCGAGCCGGTGGTCAGGGTAATGGTCCCCGGACGCCCTTCGAGCGCGTCGGAGGCGTTGGTCACCAGGTTCATCACGACCTGGTGGAGCTGCGCCCGATCGGCTCGCACGAAGGCCGGATCCCCCACTTCTCGCAACACCAGGTTGGCCTTCTTCGACAACGACACCGCGATCAGCTCGCCGACTTCCTCCAGCAGACGCGAAACCCGGAAGGTCTCGACCACGAACTGTCCCTGCCCGGAGTACGCGAGAAGCTGCTTCACCAGGACCGCCGCCCGCTCCGCCGAGCCGACCACTTTCTCCAGATTCGAGCGCGCGGGATGCCCGACCTCGAGCCGCCCGAAGGCGAGATCGGCAAAACCCAGGATGCTGACCAGGAGATTGTTGAAGTCGTGGGCGATGCCTCCCGCCAGGAGCCCCAGGCTCTCGAGCTTCTGCAGGTGTTGCATCTGGGCTTCGAGCTGGCGCCGATTGTCCTCGGCAACTCTCGCCTCGGTCACATCGATGGCCACGCCGAGCAGCGACGGACGGTCGGAGCTGGCGGGTACGAAGGGAATCATGGTGCACTCGAGCAGACGAATCCGGCCCGCGGCGTCGCGAAACCGGATCTCCGATTCCATGCGCTCACCACCGGTGCCGATCGCCTCCAGCGCGGTCGGCTCCACGAGACTCCCACGGGTCGCCCCTTGGCCCCGCAGCTCGGTTTCGCTCTTGCCCAGCAACTCGGCGGGTTGCCGACCGAATGCCTCCGCCACCGCGCGGTTGGCCAGCATCCAGCGCCCTTCTCGATCGACGGCGTAGATGAAATGGGGCACCAGGTCGATCACCTGCCGCAGCCGGGCCTCGCTGTTTCGCGAGGAGGCCTCGGACTTGCGCTGCCAGGCCAGGGCACGGTCGAGGCGCCGCCGGAGCCTTCCGAGAATCACCGCGGTACCGATACAGAAGAAGAAAAAGAACCAGACCCGCAAGGCCTCTTCGGCCGGAGAGAAATCTTCGAGCGAGGGGACGAGCCAGCTCAGCACCACGAGGTACCCCGCGAGCTTGAAGAGGCTCCAGGCCATGGCGACCCGGAATCCGGCCTGCATCGAGCCGAAGAGCAGAACGATGATCCAGGTCATCAGGATCGTCGAGCGAAGCTCGGGAAAGAAGAAGAGGTAGAGGTCCAGCAGCAGGCTGGTGGAGAGAATCGGAAGGTGCAGAAAATGACGATCGAAACGCTCCAGGGAGGCCCCTCCGACCAGGAGGAGCGCGCCGAGCCCTCCCTTGACCGCCAGGGTTGCGAAGACGGCGAAGAACCACTCTTCCTGCGAAAAGGAAGCAGCTCCCAGCCACCGGGCGGGCAGGAGAATGAGGAGGAACAGCACCAATCCCGAAGACCCCAGGAGCAGGCCCTGCTTCCTCGTTTTCAGCTTGTCGTCGTCCGCCATCGATCGCCAGGCACCCTTTCCGACTTTCTTCGATACCTCGCGACATTAGACCACGAGAGACTGCCAGCCTTCCAGGCAAGGGAGCGCCACTTCGGTGCCTCGGGAAAAGATCGGAAAAACCTCGTTGGATTTTGGCGGGTTTTCCGAGCCTCTGCGGTTCCACTTCTTGAACGGGGACGCTTCGGATCGACACGAGACCGGAAACTCTTGCTGGAGCGTCCCCGTTGCAGAACCCGTCTGCGGAATCGGCGACCAACCGAGGGGCCATTCGTCCCCGCGAGAAGGCAACTGATCCCAGATTTCGAAAAAGGTTGACCTTTTTGGGTGCCTGGTTCCGCTTATAGCAATAGAGGAGGAGCCAAATCAGGTCTCACGACCATGGCTGGCATACCGTGCCCTCGGGCCGGTACCTCCTGAGGTTTTTCCCTCCAGGGCGGGGCGTCCGTTCGGCCGCTTCATCCCGTCCACCGGCGGGTCGGTTTCGGTGATTTTTCGAAGTCGGCCGCTGTCCCATCGGCTCGGAGCTTCCGGGCTGCCACCATAGGCGCCCCGTCTCTTTTTTCGACCACGAGAAACGAGCTCGGGGCGCTCACCACGCCTTTTCTTCGGAGCCCTCCGCAGCAAACGCGATCCTTCGAGACCTGGAGCACGGAACCCCGACTCTCGAGAGAGAATCGAACAAGGTAGAGCTACTGGCCCCGTCGGCCTTCGACGATCGCCTGAAAGGAACGGGTCCGCAGCTCTTCGAGGGTCAGGCCGGTCCGGGTGGCCTCCGCTTCGTGGATCGCGCCGCAGCTCATACCCTGGAGAAAGAAATTCAACAACGCCTGCCCGGTGGCGGCATCGTCGAACACGTCACCCAGCAGGGTCGCCTGGGCCGCCTTGCCGACGAAGGATCCCAGGCGGGCGGTGGCTTCGTCGAGAGAGGCGAGGAAAAAAGAATACGCCGCTGCATAACGAACCGGCAGCTGCGCGGGATGGAGATCCCAACCCTGGTAGAAGCCGTGGCGCAGGGAGTGCCAGACCTGGTCGTAGTTCTCCTTCGAGACCCGATACACGATCTGCCGATTTTCCTCCTCCAGCCGCTCGCTCGGCCCCGACTCCCCGGCTCGATGAGGACCTACCGGAATCAGGTTCGTCGCCCCGTCGGACAGAAACACCCCGGTGCCCGCGAGGGACACCTGCATGAGGTGGCGGGCGAGATCACAGGCCGGATGATCGAGAGTCTGGAAGGCCGCGACGATGCCGCAGGAAGCCGTATAGTCGTAGATTCCGAAGTGGGCGCCCACGCAGCGGCCCCCGGCGGCCTTCACCAGGCCCGGCAGGGGCACGTCTCCTCTCGCTCCGATCAGCGACTGCGGCGTTTCCACCATCAGCTCCAGGCGCAGGCTGCCGGCGTCCAGACCGAGGCCTTCTTCCAGCTGCTCCAGCGCCGCGACCAGGGCCGCCACTTCTTCGTGCAGGCTCACCTTCGGCAGGGTCACCACGAATCCGGGAGGCAGCGATCCGCCGGTGGCTTCCACCAGGGCCGTGAGGAAGAGATCGAGCGTACGCAGGGAACGGCCGTGCAGCTCGGGCGAAAAGGCCTTGATCCGCAGGCCGATGAACGGAGGCAGGGTACCCTCGGCGAGGCCGCGGGCCACTTCCTTGGCCGCCCGCACGGCCTCGTGGTCTTCCTCGGCATCGGGACGGTGGCCGAAGCCGTCCTCGAAGTCGATCCGAAAGTCTTCCACCGGCTCGCGCTGCAGCTTTTCCTCCACCCGTTGGTGGACCCTCGCCAACAGGCTCAATGGCCCCGAGCCAGAGGCCACGCTCTCCCGATCCGCCGTGGGGCCGGCTTCGAGAGCCGCATGCCCCGGCAGCTCCAGCACCCGACCCAGGGTCTGGAAGTCCGGGAAGTAGTGGGCGAAGTGTCTCGACGCGGCGCGACCGAGACGCGGCGCGGAATCGAAGCGAAAGAGGTGTGCGCCGCCGTACACGGTGTGCACCGGCTGCCGTCGCTCCGGCGGACCGGGGTAGCGGGACTGGAAGCCGCGGCCCGCGGTGGTCAGCGGACTTGCGATCGCCTCGATCTGCCGTGGTTTCAGAGTTGTCTTCATGATCTGGCCTCTCGGTCTTCCGGCGTCACCAGCTTGCGCAAGCGAATCTCCGTGATCTTCTGCTGCTCGCCCGCGGCGGTGCGGAGCTCGTCGGCCGGATCAGCGGTCGATCTCTGTTCGAGCAGAGCGAGCATCTCTCTCGCCGACTTGCCGCTGGCACAGACGATGAAGAGATGTCCGAAGATCTCTTCGTAGCGACGGTTGGCCTCGGCGAGCGCCTGCAGCACATCGTCGCCGACCCCCTCGACCCCAGCCTGCTCACCGGCGGACCAGGAACGGGTGGATGCGAATCGCGTGCGCAACCCTTCGAGATCGCCGATCCGCGGATGGCCGGCAAAGGCCTCGAGCCAGTCGGAGGCTTCCAGATCCCACCAGATCTCCTCGGCGGTCCGGCGCAGATCAGCGAAGTCTCCGAAGGGGCGAGACGCCACCATCCGGCCGACCCAGGCTTCGCTGGCACAGCAGCGCCGCAGGGTCGCCGCCACCTCCGTCTCCGGCCCTGTGTCCAGCCAGGCCAGGCTCACCTCTGAGGATTCCGCATCCGATTTCGTCATCCCATCGTTCCTCCGAGCTGGCCCCAGACCCGCAGCCGCGCAACGCCACCATCGGGATGGATATTCATCCGTACGTAGGTCCAGGGGCCCGGGTCGAGCAGCTCTTCCTGGAAGGCCTCTACGCGATCGGGCCCGAGGGGACGAGGCGGCAGGATCTGCTTCCACACCACATCGGAACAGGTGAGCTGATCCACGGGCATTTCGGGCCGGTGGCAGGCGTCGAATGAGACCTTGTCCGGATAGTTCCCGAAAAAATGGCGGGTATCCACCTCGATTCGGCAGAGCCTGGCGGTGGCCCCGAGGCGCACCACGACCCAATCGTGCCCGGGGCCTCGGCGCCTGCGGGTCTCCCAGCCGTCTCCCATGTGGGTCGATTCGCCGGGCAGGAGGAGATTCCCCATGGAGCTGAAGAACATGTCGCTACAGGCCGTGGCCTGGCCGCCGTTGGCCAGGGCCGCGAGATCGATCGGCTCGCCGGGTCGGTAGCGGCTCCAGTCGGGCCGCACGGCGCCGAAGGCCCGAAGCCTCGCCACCCCACCGTCGGGATAGATCTTGAGGCGCAGATGGGTGACGGTCTGCCCGCTGTGGACGGTGAAGTAGTTGTGGCTCCCCGACGACAGCGGCGAACGCGGCAAGATTTCCTGCCAGGCACCCTCGCGAGCCAGGGCCTCGAGGCTTGCCCCCGGTAGACAGCAGGCTTCCAGGGAGGCGTAGGGCGGATGATTCCCGAGGAAGTGCCGGGTGTCGATGTCGACCCCTTGCAGGGTTCCGGGCAGGCCGAGGGCCACCACACACCAGTCGAAACCCGGCGTGCGGCGGCGGCGGGTCTCCCAGCCGTCCATCCACTTGCCCCGCTCGGTATATCGCTCGGGCTCGAACACCGGTGCGGCGGCCCGCACCAGGTTCTCCTTGGCGGCGAAGAAGTCGTCGCTGGCGTTCAGGGCCCGGCCTCCGAGCCGTTCGCTGGCGAGATCCGCCAGGCCTCGAAAGGGTGCCGTTTCCAGCGGGTGATGGTTCATGGCCTGCTCGCCTCCGCGTCCCGGTGCAGGATCCGCCCCCGTGGCGGTCCCGAGAACCTCCCTCTCGAATAGACCCTGCGCCCCCGGAGCCAGGTCTCGTCGACCCGACCGAGAAGGGTGAGGCCATGGTATGGAGTCGGGGCGTGCCGATGCTCCAGCGCCTCGCCGTCGACCTGCCAGGACTCTTCCGGATGCCAGACCACCAGGTCGGCGTCGTGGCCCGGCTGCAACGATCCCTTGGAGCCCGAGAGCCCCAGACGTTCGGCCGGCCGCGTGCTCATCCAGCGAGCCAGGTCTTCCGGCCCGAACCCTCGGCGGTGGGCTTCCGTCCACACCGCGGAGAGGCAACATTGTAGCGAAGCGATCCCTCCCCAGGCACGGGAAAAATCGCCACTCTCCAGCTCCTTGAGAGCAGGAGGAGCCGGGGAGTGGTCGCTGGCCACGAGATCGATCTCGCCGGTCGCCAGGGCCCGCCAGAGGGCCTCTCGGTGCTCTCGGGCGCGAATTGGCGGCGCACACTTGAAGCGGGTGTCGCCATCTCTGATCGATTCGGCTTCGAACACGAGATAGTGAGGGCAGGTCTCCACGGTGACGGGCAGACCCTCCAGCCGGGCGGCGCGTAGGCACGGCAGAGCCTCGGCGGTGGCCAGATGCACGATGTGCACCGCGCAGCCGGTCTCCCGACAGAGGTCGATCAGACGCTCGATCGCCCGCACCTCCCAACGATCCGGACGGGAGGCGAGATACGCCGGGTACGAGCGAGCTTCGGCTCGGGTCCGAGGAGCCCAGGCGCTCCTGCCCGCGGGAAGCTCGGCATGCACGAGCAGGGGCACCTCGTGGCGTGCGAGCACCGGCATCACCCGGCGCAGATCTCCTTCCCCCGCGGGCGGGAACTCTTCGATGCCCGAGTCGACCAGGAACGCCTTGACGCCGCAGACGCCGGCTTCGAGCAGCCCTTCGATCGCCACCGCCGAGCTCCCCGCCACCAGGCCGCCGTGGAACCCGCAGTCGACCCACAGCTGGCCGACCGCCGCCGTAGCCTTCGATCGCAACGCTGCAACCTCGGTGGTGACCGGAGAGCTGTTGAGCGGCATGTCCACCAGGGTGGTGATGCCACCGGCAGCCGCCGCTCGGGTCGCGGTCTCGAACCCTTCCCAATGGGTGCGCCCCGGCTCGTTGATGTGCACGTGGAGGTCGACCAGCCCGGGCATCACCACCGCGTTGCCGACGTCGTCCGCCGGGACGCCGGAAGCGGCGAGCTCCCGCGCTTCTTCGACCGCGAGCACGGCCTCGATCACCTCGCCCCGCAAGAGCAGGGCCCCGTCGTGCAGACCTCCGGGGGTCAGCAGACGGCGGGAGCACAGCAGTCGGCGAGGCCGCGGCTCTTCCCGCGATTCTCCGCTCATGACCGCTCGCTCTGCCAGGCGATGAGCTCCGCGGCGATGCTGACGGCGATCTCGGGCGGGGTTCGGCTACCGATGGCCAGGCCCACGGGGGCCCGGAGCCGAGCCAGGTCGTCTTCTCTCGATCCTGCGGCCCGGAGACGGCGCTCGATCTCGACCAGCTTGGCCGCGCTGCCCATGACCCCGACGAAAGGAAAGGGGCGGCGCAGGATTCCTTCCAGAGCCCGGACGTCACCGGCCACGTCCGTGGTCAACACAACGGCGGGAGTCAGCGCCGGCCAGGGGATCTCCTCCGCTCCGTGGATGAA
>CAZMEL010000124.1:0-14106 GCA_964565225.1 uncultured Thermoanaerobaculia bacterium
GGGCGGGTCCTTCCCAATCCCAGCCGAAAGCCTGCACGTCTTCGGTGAGAGCTTCCACGCTCTGGTGGCAGAAAATCCTCCGGGAAGAGGGCGGATCGACGAGCACCGAGCCCGCCGTCGGCGAGAGCTCACCCGCCAGCAGGCGCAGCAAGGTGGTCTTGCCGGACCCGTTGGATCCCACCAGACCGGTCCAGCCGGGCGCCAGGTGCAGGGTCGCGTCGTCGACGAGGAGCACCTCGTCTTTGTAGGCAAAAGAAACTCGAGCGAGACGGATGGAGGACGTAGACATGGTCCACTCCTGAGAGATTGCGAGCACCGAGCGGGGACGCGCGGTCAGTAACGGCTCGCGGTTTGCCGGGAAAGGGCTGGGATCTCAGGAATGGGTAATCAGCATGCCGGTCTTCGGCCTCCAGGTCGGTTGGCTCTACAAGTACTACCAGAGCTTCCAGAAGGTTTCAAGAAAATCGTGACTCTTTGCTCATGTCCCGGGCGCTGAGCTCGTCCTCGGAGCTTCGAGAGACCTCGCCCGCCAGGAACCCGAGAGCCGGCAGAAACCTTTCTTTGTCTACCCCGGAATCGAGCGCAAAAAACAGGAGTAAAGCTTCGAGGTACCTCCCGAGCCAACAACGGCTGGAATATCTGTGATGTACTGCCACCATGAGTCATCAGGAAACCTCACCCATTCCCTACCCTCGAACCCTCGGAATCGTCGGTGGGCTGGGGCCCCACGCACATCTGGAGCTGGAGCGGCGGCTGCTGGCGGCGGTGGAGCCGGTGGAGGGGGACCAGGGCTATCCGAGCTGGGTGCTCGCGTCGTTTCCGGGCACGCCCGACCGCACGGCGGCGGTCCTCGGCGCGGGTCCTTCGCCGGTGCCGGCTCTGCGGTCGAGCCTGGAACGATTGCGGGACGCGGGGGCCGCCTTCGCGGTGATCGCCTGCAATACGGCCCATGCGTTTCTCGGCGAGCTCGTGGAGCTGGAAGTGCTGCCGATTCTCGACATGGTGGGAGAAACGGTGGCGGCGGGGCTGGAGGCGGGCGACCTCGAGGCTCTGGGTGTGCTCGCCACCACCGGGACGCTGCGAGCCGAGGTCTACCCGAAGGCGGCGGCGCGGCTGGATCCGTCGCTGCGGGTGCTTTCGCTGCACGATGTTCCGGGGGGAGAGGCGCTGCAGGAGTCGCTGGTGATGGATTCGATCTACGGCCGGCCCGAAGGTGGCCACCGAGTGGGCGGGATCAAGGCAGGCCACGAGGCCGACCCGATCTCGGGCCGGCCGTACTGCGAGGCTCTCGCCGAGGCCGCCGAACGATTGCGAGCGGCCGGAGCGCAGCGGATCGTCTGCGGCTGTACGGAGATCTCCCTCGTCTTGCAGGAAGAAGACTCGGGGATCCCCCTGCTCGACCCGCTGGATATCGCCGTCCGCGAGACCTTGCGGATCGCGCGGGGTGAGCGAGACCTTCCGGTCCTCGGATCGGGACCGTGAGGTCCGACCGGTCGTCGATAGGCAACGGACCGGTCATGGGGTATGATCGAGCCGTCCGCTCTCCTTCTTTCGTCGGTTGGAAATCCATGGCTGAATGCGCTCCTGCCCGTACACCAGGGGCCGTGCCGAGAGCCCGTGGATCCAACCGATCCGAAGGGAGGGAGCCCGAAAAAAGAAAAACCAGAGCGGGGTGAGGAACGCGGGAAGATCTTCACGAAAAATTCTATTCCTTCCCCATCGAGAACTCACACGAAAAACCTTTCACTCGCTCCATCAATCTGATGCCGAACTCAACGGAAGTCTCCATGGAGAGTCTCGACATGCTCACGATGTCTCGCTGGAACACTCTGCGCAGTACCGCGCTCGTCCTGCTTCTCGCTCTCCTTCCACTCTTCGTTCCCACCCTCGGGGCCGACGACTCGAAGGACGCCGCGAAGCCTTCTTCCACCTTCACCGTGAAATCTCTGGCGGAAGAGGCTCGTGAGGCCAAGACCCACCGGCTCACCCAGCTCGCCTGGCGGCTGTGGTTCATGGCCCAGAACCTGCACCGAGAGGCGAAGGTCATCGAGCCCCGGTTCTTCGACGAGGCCATCGAGGCATTCTCCCGGCTGGGGATCGTCGTCGAGCCCGAGACCGGTGATCACCTGGTGTACGTCACCGGAGCGCTTGCCTACGCTCCGGCCTACATCCTCGACAAGAACCCCGATCATTTCACCGTCTCGGATCCGGAAAACCCGTTCCGGATCCAGGCCGAGGAGCTGCGGGATCCGGAGCGGATCGCCGCGGCTCGCGCGATCGTCGAGGCGGCGCCGGACGCCGCACCGGAAGGGGCCCTGCGCGCCGAGCTCTCTCCCGCGGCGCGGGAGCACCTGGTGGAGCTCATGGTGTTCTACGAGCGAGTCCTGATGCGCCAGGCCAACTGGCTGGCCAACCACTGGGGCAAAGACGTGATCGCCCACGACGAGCTGACCATCGGCTCGCGCCTGCTGCTCTACATCACCGGCATCGACGGCTGGTCGAGCGGCTACGGCTACCTGCCCCGGGCCCACGCGGTGAATCTCAACTACGTGTATTTCAAGATCGATGTCGCCGGCCGCACCCACGGCCGGGTCGACGAGGAGCGTCGTCGCCAGATCGAGAACGATCTCGCCGGCCTCGATCTCGAAGACGCCGCCTCCCGGCGCCTGGCGGAACAGGTCGAGACCCTCCTCCTCGATACCTGGCTCCGGGCCCAGGAAGGGATCGATCCCGAGGAGCGGATCTTCGTGGCGCCCGGCGAGGCGGAAGCTGCCGCCCAGGCCGCCCTTCCCCGCGACGTGGATTCGGAGGGAACGGTGACCTTCTTCCCCGGAAGCGACCGGGAGAAGGAGTTCCAGGAGTTCGATCTCGAGGCCTACCGGGAAGGAGCCCTCGAATGGCGAGCCGTGGCCGACCTGCTCTGGGACCACGGCGCCTGGGACGCCGACTCCTTTCGTTCCCAGGAAGAATCCCGGAAGCTTCTCGCCATGGAGCATCGTGCCGCCGACCGCCTCGGCGACCTGGCCACCCACTACACGGTCCTGCTGCTCGGCACCGCCGGCGAGCAGGCCCTTGCCGCGGGCGAGACGACCCTGAGCGCCGAGCGGCTGGACGCGGCGGCTCGGGACCTCTTTCCCGAAGCCGCATCTGCAGCCTCCCGAGAGACGGCAGAAGCCGATGCGGGCACCTCGATCTTCACCGAGGTGAGCGCCGAGGTCGGGATCCATCCGATCCCGAATCCCCTGGTCACCGACGTGCCGGGCGCCGAGGGACCGCCGATGATGTCGCACGACGCCTTCCGCGGCGTGGCCACGGCGGACTTCGACCGCGACGGCCGCCTCGATCTCTTCATCGCCGAGGAACGGGGGCATAGTCGGTTGTACCGCAATGCCGGGAACGGCAAGTTCAGCGATGTTACCGAAGGTTCGGGGCTCGAGAATCTCGAGCGGGTCAGCGGCTCCTACGTGGCCGACTACGACAACGACGGCTGCAAGGATCTGCTGATCCTCCGCAACCATTTGAGCTCGCTGCTCTTTCACAACGGCTGCGACGGCACCTTCACCGACGTCACTCGCAAGGCCGGCCTGTTCCGGGAGAATCTTCCCTCCACCGGCGCGGTCTGGCTCGACTACGACAACGACGGCCACCTCGATCTCTACCTGCTCCTGACCGGCCGGTTCGACCAGGGTTACGTGCCGTCTCGCGGCGACTACGAAAACGCCGAGTCGAACCGCATGTTCCGCAACCTGGGCGACGGCACCTTCGAGGACGTCACCGAGAAGATCGGGGTCGGCGACCGGGGCCTCGGCCTCGCCGCCGCGGTGACCGACTTCGACAACGACGGGGACCAGGACATCTACATCGCCAACGATATGCAGCGCAACGTGCTGTACGAGAACCAGGGCGACGGCACCTTTCGCAATATCGCCCGGGAGGCCGGGGTCGACGACATCGGCAACGGCATGGGGGTCTCGATCGGCGACGTGGATTCCGATGGTTGGATGGACATGTACCTCACCAACATCAGCGCCCCGCCGCCGCCCCGCTTCGCCGAGTCCGCGCAGTCGAACCGGCTGTTCGTCAACCGGGGCGACGGCACCTTCGAAGACGTGCACAAGGCGCGTCTCGGGCCCGACATCACCGGTTGGGGCTGGAACAGCTTTTTCTTCGACTACGACAACGACAGCTACCTCGACATCTACGTGATCAACGGCTTTCGTCCCGAGTTCCAGCCGCACAACGCGGAAGCGAACCTGCTGTACCGGGCCAAACCCGGCGAGCCCGGGTACGAGAACGTCTCGGCCATCAGCGGCGTGGACTTCAAGAGCTACTCGCGGGGTGGTGTCTTTCTCGACCACGACGAAGACGGTGATCTCGATCTCGTGCTCACCGGCCTGCACTCGCCGCTCTTCTTCCGCAACGACAGCAAGGCCCACGAGAGGTCTTGGGTCCGCCTCGAGCTGGTGGGCAAGCACTCGAATCGCGACGCCTTCGGCGCCCGGGTGAAAGTCGTGACGGGAGAGCGGGTGCAGATCGCCGAGATGGGCAACCAGGGCGGAGGCTTCATCTCGTCGATCAACGCTCCGCTGCACTTCGGGCTCGGCGAGGCGAAGAAGATCGACCGGGTGGAGGTCCGCTGGCCCAGCGGTGTCCGGCAGACCCTCACCGACCTGCCCGTCGACCAGTTACACGTGATCACCGAGCCGGTGGGCGACGGCGCGACCAGCCCCTGAAGGCCCTCACCCCCCCGCCGCTGGAACGAGGTGGGTTCAGAGATAACCCAGGGAGCGGAGGCGGTCGTCGAGCTCGCGATCCTCACCTTCTCCGGTGACTCCCTCTTCCGGAGGTAATGCGGGAGCCTCGGCAGCGGCGATCTGCCGGGGTGGGCTCGCGGCGAGGAAGGCCGGGTCGAGGAGGTCGGTGTCGAGCCGGCCTTCGAGATCGTCGGGGATCGGCTGGCCGGCGAGGTAGGTCAGGAGCGGGGCGACGTCGAGCACGGAGAGCTCTCCCCGTTCCGGGCGGTGGCGAATCGCCGAGCCGGCGGCGAGGAAGATTCCCTTTCTCTCGTGGTCGCCGGAGAAATCGTGGGCGACGAGGAGCTGGCGCACCGGCAGGGTTTCCCCGAGGAACTGGATCTGCCCATCGGGCCACAGGGGTTGGAGGGTGCGGAAGTGGGGTCGGGCGAAGACCACTCCGTGGGCCGGTTGCGCCTGCTCGAGGGTCTGGGCCATGAACTCCGAGATCTCCAGGCTCGGATCGGGCTCGGCGATATGTACCGCCTGGATCTCGAACAGCGGCTGCCCCGAGGCATCTCGCAGCGTTTCGAGCCCCTCCGCGAGCCGCCGCATCGTGGCATTGCGGGTCTCGGTTTCCCCGAGCTCGAGGCGGAACACCGTGCCTCCCCAGTTCTTGACCGCGGTGACTCCGTCGCGGGCCTCGTCGATCTCGAGGCGAGCGAAGAGCTCCGGTAGCTCGACCTTCCAGTAGCGCCGCAGGCCGCGGCCGCGGAAGCCGTGGTCGGAGACGATCACCACGTGATCTCCCTCGTCGAGGCCCGCGACCACCTCGCCGATGGCCTTGTCGACCCCGCGCAGGGTTTCGTGGATCACGTCGGCATGGGCCGGATCGCCGGCCGCCATGGGTGGGTCGAATTCCTCGGGAAAGGCCGCGTGCCAGAACCGGTGGCTCACGGCATCGACCGAGTAGAACACCACCGCCCCGGCATCGAGGTCGAAGGTCTCCATCAGCTGGTTCCAGGTAGCCGCCTTGTGAGCCAGCTCCCCCTGCACGTTGGTGAGAATCGCCTCCGGGCCATCGACCCCTTCCATCGAATACTCGTAGCGGGCTTCGCCCAGGCGCTCGTCGAGGTCCGCGGGCCGCACCGAGCCGTCCCGGCGCAGCCAGCCGGGCACCATGAAACCCCCGGGAAGGTCTCGGGGCGGCCAGGTCACGAGGTGCTCGTAGAGGCCGACCCGCAGGCCCGCGGCGGAGAAGCGCTCCCACACGGTGGTGGCTCCCACGGAGCGGCGATCGGCGTAGAAGAACTTCACGCCGTGCACGTCGGGGCTGCGGCCGGTCGAGATCGACGTCCAGACCGTCGGCGAGTTGAGAGGTTGCACCGACTCCAGGTCCGCGGTAACCCCTCGTTCCACCAGGGCCGCGAGACTCGGTAGCTCTCCGGCGGCCATCATCGGATCGAGCAGGTTCCAGGAGCCACCGTCGACCCCGATCATCACCACCCGAGAGGCCCGTTCCGGAGCCGGGTCGTCCGTCGGGCCACAACCCACCGGCAGAAAGGCTGCGACGAAGATTCCCGTGAGCAGAGCTCGCCTCACGCTCTGTCTGCCAGGTCTCCCTGTACGATCTCCGGGCTCGATGATCTGGTCCCACACCGTTTTCTTCCTCTCCAGTCTCTTCACCGTTGCTCCGATCCACCGGTCGTTCCGGCCAAGAAGGCCCCGAGCTCGTCGCCGATCGCGGTCTCGATCCACCGTGCGATCCGGCGGATATGGGGCTCTTGAAACATCAGCTCGTGGGCGCAGTCGAGAGACCTCGTCTCCAGACCCGAGGTCGCCAGGCGTCCCCAACCCTTGGTCTCGTCGCCGGGAAAGGGCCCATCCGCCGGGGTGCCGACGAAGAGAATCCGCCCCGGGTAGGGCTCGGGGCGGTAGGCCTCGGCCGTCGCCACCCGGGCCCGGTATCCCGCCACCCGCCGGAGCAGGTCTTCGAGCCGGCTGTCGGGCTCCAGGACTCCCGCCTCTCGGCCCAGCTCGAACACACGCTGCAGCCCCTCGCCGCGAGGCATGGCGCGCAGCCGGCGCAGGGCATCGGCCGGAACCTCGAGCTCGATGCCCAACAGCCGAGCATCCATCTCCACCAGCTGGGCGAGCAGCAGGGCATCGTCGTCGGGAGAGGATACACGCCGGCCGTCGCCGCTCGGCGGAACCCCGTCGAGTAACACCAGCAGGCCCACCTCCTCCCCTTCCCGCCGCAGGCTCTGGGCCATCTCGTAGGCCACCGTGCAGCCGAAGGACCAGCCGGCGAGGAAGTAGGGCCCGGTGGGCTGCACCCCGCGCACTGCTTCGAGGTATTCCGCTGCCATCTCCTCGATCGAAGGCACGCCCTCGGCAGCGCTCTCCAGGGCCGGTACCTGCAGACCGTAGAGAGGTTGCTCGGGGCCCAGGTACCGAGCCAGGTGCCGGTAGCCGAGCACCTCGCCGTCGAGCGGATGCACACAGTAGAGCGGTGGCCGAGAGCCTTCGGGTTGAATGGTGACCAATGCCGAGCCGAGGAGATCGACGTCGGATTCGCCGTCGAGCAGGGCCGCCATGCCGGCGACCGTCGGCGCCTCGAAGAGCACCGCGGCCGGCAGCTTTCTGCCCAGCTCCTTCCGCACCCGGGCCAGCAGACGCATGCCGTCGAGCGAGTGGCCGCCGAGGGCGAAGAAGTCGGCATCGACCGAGACCCGCTCCTGGCCCAGCACTCGCCCGAAGAGCTCCGCCAGTCGAGCCTCGGTAGCGGTCCGCGGCGCCACGAAGGCCGCAATTTCGGCTCGTGGCTCCGGCAGCATCAGACGATCGACCTTGCCGTTGGCATTGAGCGGCAAGGCTTCGAGGGTCACGAAAATCTGGGGCACCATGGGCTCCGGTACCCGTCCGATCAGCCAGTGACGCAAGGCACGATCGTCAAGCCCGGCATCCCCATCGGCGGAGCCCGAATCGGCTGGCACGTCCGAATCGGCTGGCACCACGTAGGCCACCAGCCGACCGCCGGTGGCGGAGCCATCGGCATCGGAGCTTTCGGCATCGGAGCCGTCGGTGCGGAGCACCACCACCGCCTCACGGACCGCGGGAGAAGCTTCCAGCGCGGCTTCGATCTCTCCCGGCTCGACCCGGAACCCACGCACCTTGACCTGTGCATCGATGCGGCCGAGAAACTCCAGGGCACCATCGGCACGGTGGCGGCCGAGATCGCCGGAAACGTAGCGCCGCGCTCCGGGCCGGCCGGATTCGGGATCGGGCCGGAACCTCTCGGCGGTCTGCGCCGGGTCGCCGAGATACCCTCTCGCCACCCCTCCTCCGGAGATCGACAGCTCGCCCGCCACTCCCATCGGCACCGGGCGGCCGGAGGAGTCGGCACAGACCACTCGCGACCCCGGCAGCGGCCGCCCCAGAGGCACCGGCCGCGCGCTCCGCGAACCGATCGGCCGAGAGGAGAGCCGCGTGGCGAGCACTCCAACGGTGCTCTCCGTGGGCCCGTAGTGGTTGAAGACCCGGCAATCCGGCGCCAACGTTCGGACCGTCTCGACCAGCTGCCACGACGACGCCTCCCCACCCAGCACCAGCACCTCGCGTGGAATCACTCCCTGGGGGTCGGGACCCTCGAGCAGGGCGGAGAGATGAGATGGCACGATCTTCAGGCCGTCGATGCGTCGCTGGCGGAAGTAGGTCGCCAGACCTTCCGGGTCGGTGGCTCGCTCCGGGCTCAGCACGTGCAGGCAACCGCCACCGCAGAGCGCCGGCAGAAGCATGGTGTGTCCCAGGTCGGCAGCGAAGGTCGAGACCATCGCCAGGTGGGCTCCGGGGCGCAGAGAAAGCGCTTCCCGGATCCCGTCGAGGTAACCCAGCGCCTGCCGATGCTCGACGGCTACACCCTTGGGCAGGCCGGTGGAGCCCGAGGTGAAGAGCACGTAGGCCAGCTGCCGCGAGGAAGGATTCGCAGCCGGCGTCTCGGTCTTGGGCGGCTCGGTCGCGGGCGGCTGCGCCTCCAGGGCCTTCGGCAGATCGAAGAAGCGGGCGCCCGCGGGGAGCCGCGAGGCCAGGGCCGGCGTCGAGAGGACGAGGGGATCACCCGCCCGATCCAGGATCGACGCCAGCCGTTCCCGCGGCTGGTCGGGGTCGAGGGGCAGGTAGGCACCTCCCGCCTTCCAGGTCCCGAGCATCGCGATCACCATCTCCACCGACCGCTCCAGGCAGAGGGCCACCGGCTGATCCGTCGAGACTCCGAACGATCGCAGCCAGGCCGCCACTCTCTCGGCCCGCCGCTGCACCTCGCCATGGCTCAACCATTGATCCTCGTGGACGAGCACCATCGCATCGGGCCGGCGCGCCGCCCGCTCGGCGAACCGTAGGTGGAGAGCGTCGGTCTCGTCGAGCCGGGGCCTCTCGCTATCGTTCCACTGCCACAACAGCTGCGAGGTCTGGGCCGGGCTCAGGAGCGGCAGGTCGAGGAACGAACGTTCGGGGCTCTCCAGGCCCGCCGCCGCGAAACGCAGCAGATGGCCGCTCCAGCGGTCGATGGTCGTGGCGTCGAAGAGCTCCGAGCGATACTGCAGGCTGCCTTCGAAACCCGAGGAGGTCTCGTCCAGCGACAGGGTGAGGTCGAAACGCACCGCCTCGGTCTCGGTCCGGAGCGCCCAGACCGAATCCTTCGCGGCGGGCTCGCCTTCATCGCGCCCCTGCGTCTGCACCTTGAGCAGAACCTGCACGACGGGCTGATGGGAGCGGCTCCTGCCGGGCGCCAGCTCCTCTACCAAACGCTCGAAGGGTAGATCCTGGTGGCCATGGGCGGCGAGGCTCGTCTCCCGCGCCCGGGAAACCATGGATTCCAGGCCGTCGTCCTCGCCGAGTCGCGCGCGAAGAACCAGGGTATTGATGAAGAAGCCGATCAAACCTTCCGTCTCCAGGCGATGGCGACCCGCCACCGGTGTGCCGACACAGAGATCGGACTGCCGGCACATGCGGGCGAGGAAGGCCTGGAAGATCCCGAGCCAGGCCATGAACGGTGTGGCGCCCAGGCGACGAGCGAAAGGTCGAAGCGCCGCCGAGGTCGCGGCGGGAACCCGGATCCGGCGGCTGCTGCCGCGAAAGCCCTGGACCGGAGGCCGCGGACGATCGGTCGGCAGGTCGAGCAGAGTGGGCATTCCCTCGAGGGCGTGGCGCCAGTACGCCAGCTCCCCTTCGAGGGTCTCGCCCGACAGCCACTGCCGCTGCCACGCGGCGTAGTCGGCGTATTGCAGCGGAAGCTCCGGCAAGGGCGAGGGGCGCCCCGCGGCGAACGCCAGGTAGAGTGTCTGCATCTCCCGGCGCAAGATGCCCGACGACCAGCCGTCGCTGGCGATGTGATGCAGGGTCGCCACCACCGCCTGGACCTCGTCGGCCACTTGCAGGTAGAGCAGCCGCAGCACCGGCCCCCGTGCCAGGTCGAACGGCCTGCGTCCTTCCTCGGCGGCCAGGCGCTGCGCTTCTTGCCGCGCCCGGGCCGCGGGAAGGGACCGCAAGTCGAGCCGCGGCATTGCCACCGGCTCGGGCGGGGCCATGACCTGTATCGGAACCCCATCGAGGTCTTCGAAGATCGTGCGCAAAACCTCGTGTCGCCGTACCAGCTCGCTGAAAGCCCGTGCCAGAGCCCGAGGATCGATCGCTCCTTCGAGCACCAGGATCTCGGAAATGTTGTAGGCCGGGCTTTCCGGAGCCGCCTGGTGGAGGAACCAGAGGCGCTGCTGGGCAAACGACGGAAGGAGGGGTCGAGCTCGGTCGACCCGAACCATGGCGGGAGCCGGGCTGGCGTCGCTCCGCAGATCTTCCGCGAGCCCACGCGCCAGAGACGCCACCGTGGGCGCCTCGAAGAGGCGGCGTAGCGGCAGCTCGATTCCCAGCTGCTCCCGCACGCGAGACATCACCTGGGTGACCAGCAGGGAGTGACCGCCGAGGGCGAAGAAATCGTCGTCGGCGCCGATCCGGTCGACCGAGAGCACCTCTTCCCAGATCCCCGCCAGGATCTCCTCCACCGGACCCGTGGGAGCACGAAAGACATCCGACGCGCCGTGTGAGAGCTCCGGCGCGGGCAAGACCTCGCGATCGACCTTGCCGTGCACGGTCAAGGGCAGCGCGTCGAGCCGTACGAACGCCGCGGGCACCATGTGCTCCGGCAGGCGATCCGACAGGTGGCTTCGAAGGCTTGCCGGTGTCACTTCGGACCCTACCCAATACGCCACCAGCCGCCGGTCGCCGGGCACGTCCTCCCGGGCCAGCACCACCGCCTCCGTCACCCCGGCGTGCTCCAGCAGACGGGTCTCGATCTCGCCCAGCTCGATCCGGAAGCCGCGGATCTTCACCTGGTGGTCGATCCGGCCCAGGAACTCCACCTGCCCGTCCGAACGCCAGCGCGCCAGGTCCCCGGTCCGGTACAGGCGCTCGCCGCTGGCGAACGGATGCGGCACGAACGCTGCCGCCGTCCGCCCCGGACGGCCCAGGTAACCCCGCGCCAGGCCCGATCCGCCGATCACCAGCTCGCCGGGCTGACCCAGGCCCTGGATGTGACCCTCGCGGTCGAGCACGTAGACCTCGTAGTTCTGCAGCGGCCGGCCGATCGGGATCGTCTCGCCGCCGTCGGCCGCCAGGCGACGCAGGTCGTACGACAGGGCCGCCACCGTCGCCTCGGTGGGGCCGTAGCCGTTGATCACCGACGCCGACGCCAGGAGCTGGTCCACGTCCGAGACCGACAGGGCCTCGCCGCCGCTCAAGATCAAGCGCAGACGACCCAGCTCACTGCCTGCATCGTTCGAGCCGGCCTCGTTCAGCCGCGCCAGCAACGACGGCGCCGCACCGAGAATGCTCACCCCTTCGGCGACCACCAGCTCCAGCAGCCGGGGGAAGTCGAGACGGACCTCCTCCGGCACCAGCACCAACGTGCCCCCGACTGCCAGGATCGGCAGGATCTCGTTCACCGACACATCGAAGGTCAACGCCGCCTGCTGCAACACCCGGTCGGAGGCATCGACCGCGTAGCTCGACAGGAACGAGTCGACGATGTTGTCGAGGCTGCCGTGTTGCACCAGCACACCCTTCGGACGACCCGTCGAGCCCGAGGTGTAGATCACGTACGCCAGGTCGCCAGGCGAGGTCGCGACCTCTTCGAAGACGGGATCGACGGGGAAGGTGTCCGGCGCGTCGAGCGCCACGATCTCGACGCCCGTGCCCTGCAGAGTCTCTGTGAGATCCGAGACCCGATGAGCCTGGGTGAGCAGAGTCCGCACCCCGGCGTCCTGCAACGAGAACACCAGGCGCTCCGCCGGAGCCTTCGGATCCAGCGGCAGGTAGGCCGCGCCCGAACGCAGGATCCCCAAGAGGCCGACCACCGCCTCCACCGAACGCTCCAGGCACAGACCCACCACCTCGCCTCGGGCCACCCCGTGGCCTCGGAGATACGCCGCAACGGCTCGTGTCCACCGCTCCAGCTCGGCGTAGCGCAGGCGCCGCTCCCCCGCCACCACGGCTTCCGCGTCCGGCGTCCGGCGCGCCCGCTCGAAGAGCCGCGGCAGCACCCCCGGAGGTGCCACCCTCTTCGGAGAACCGGCGGTCGCGGTGTCCGTCCACTCGAAACACAGCTGGTGACGCTCCGCTTTCGACAGCAACGAAAGCTCGTCGAGCGGACGTTCCGGATCGGCACAGACCTCGCGCAGCAACACCTCGAGGGCAGCCAACCAGCGCTGCGCCGTCGTCCGGTCGAAGAGGTCGCGGTTGAAACCAAGGCCCGCCCGTAGACCTTCGCCCTCCGGCGACAGGGTCAACGTCAACAGACCCATCTGCTCGTCGCGCACCTCGGTCGAGAGCGCCGAGCTCTCCAGCCCCGGCAGCAGCTCCGCCTCCACCTCCGGAGCCGCCGCGTTCACCACCAGCATCACCTGGAAGAGTGGTGTGTGGCTCAGGCTGCGTTGCGGCTGCAGCTCCGCCACCAACCGTTCGAAAGGAACCTCCTGGTGGGTGTATGCCCCCAGGCAGACCTCGCGGACCCGGTCGAGATGGGCCCGGAAACCCGACGACACCTCCAGCCGGCCCCGCAACACCAGGGTATTGACGAAAAAACCGATCAGGCCCTCCAGCTCCGACGCCTCACGACCCGCCACCGGCGAGCCCACCGACACGTCGCGCTGGCCGCTCAGCCGGGAGAGCAACACCTGGAAACCCGCCAGGAGCGTCATGAACGAGGTCGTGCCGGTGCGGCGACCCAGGGCCGCGAGATCCGAGCCCAGCGGAGCCCGCAGCAGACGGCTCACTCCCGCGCCCCGGGTGCTCAGCGCGGCACCCACCGGACGATCCGTCGGCAGCTCCAGCACCGGCGCGCCGCCCAGCTGCTCGCGCCAGTAGCCCAGCTCCCGCTCCAGGGCCTCGCCCTGCAGGCGCTCCCGCTGCCAAAGGGCGTAGTCCACGTACTGCACGCCCAGATCCGACAGCGGCGACGGCTCCCTCGCGGTGAACGCCCCGTACAGCGCGCCGATCTCCTGCACCAACACCCCCATCGACCAGCCGTCCGAAACGATGTGGTGCATCGTCAGCAACACGCCGTGCTCCGCCTCCCCGAGGCGGAGCAGCAAGATCCGGAGCAGCGGACCCGTGCTCAGGTCGAACGGGCGCCGCGACTGCTCACCCCCCAGCCGACGCACCTCGGCGCCCCGTGCCGCGTCGGGCAACGCTTCGAGATCCACCATCGGCAGCAACACCGGAGCCGGTGCGTCGATCACCTGCTCCGGCGTGCCCTCCACCGAGGCAAAGCGGGTCCGCAACGACTCGTGTCGGCGCGCCACCTCCGTGATCGCCGCCCGGAGCGACGCCACGTCGAGGTGGTTGCGCAGGCGCACCGCCGTGCTCATGTTGTAGGCCGCACGACCCGGCTCCAGCCGGTCGAGGAACCACAGCCGCTCCTGGGCGAACGACAGCGGCAGAGCCCCCTCGCGCGGCCCGGCCACCAAAGGCACCGGCGCAAAACCCGAGGCCCGCTCCCGCGCCGCCGACACCTCGCGCGCCAGGTCTTCCAGAACCGGCGACTCGAAGAGCACCCGCAAAGGCAGGTCGAGCGAGAACGCCTGCCGGATGCGCGACATCACCTGGGTCGCCAGCAAGGAGTGGCCGCCGAGATCGAAGAAGCTGTCGTCGAGGCCGGGACGCTCGACACCCAACACCTCTTCCCAGATCCCCGCCAGGATTTCTTCCACCGGCGTCGAAGGGGCGCGGTAGTCCGACGCCGACGCGCCGTGTGAAAGCTCCGGAGCCGGCAAGACCTCGCGATCGACCTTGCCGTGCACGGTCAAGGGCAGCGCGTCGAGCC
>CAZMEL010000124.1:14206-21686 GCA_964565225.1 uncultured Thermoanaerobaculia bacterium
CGAAACACAGCTGGTGACGCTCCGCTTTCGACAGCAACGAAAGCTCGTCGAGCGGTCGTTCGATCCCGTCCGCCAGCGCTTCGAGCAGAGTCTCGTAACGCCCGAGAAAACGCGCCATGGTGGTGGCGTCGAAGAGATCGCGGTTGTAGCCGAGGCGAGCGTCGAGGCCATCGGCTCTCTGGGTGATCGAGAGGGTCATCATGCCCATCTGCTGCCGACGCTCCACCACCGTGAGCGGCGTCATCTCGACGCCTTCGAGCCGGGCGGGGGCCCGAGGCGCATTCTGCAGCACGAAGAGCACCTGGAAGAGCGGGGTGTGGCCGAGGCTCCTCTCCGGCCGCAGCTCGGAGACCAGCCGCTCGAAGGGCACCTCCTGGTGGGCGTAGGCGCCGAGACAGGTCTCGCGCACACGCTGCAGGTGTTCGGCGAATCGGTCGCCCGCGGGCAGCTGACTACGCAGCAAGAGGGTATTGACGAAGAAACCGATCAGATCTTCCAGCTCGCGACGGATCCGGCCGGCGACGGGCGTGCCGATCGAGAGATCCCGCTGCCCCGACTCACGATGTAGCAGGGCCTGCAGGGCGGCTGCCAGGGTCATGAAGAGGGTTGTGCCCGATCTCCGGCTCAGGGCCTCGAGACCGGGCAGAGACGCTCGCCCGAGCCGACGGGTGATGGTGGCACCCCGGGTGGTCGCCACCGCCGGAGGCGGACGATCGGTGGGAAGGTCGAGCACCTCGGGCGCCCCGGCCAGGTTCCGGCGCCAGTAGTCGAGCTCGGCGTCGAGCACCTCGCCTCGCAGGCGCCGCCGCTGCCAGAGGGCGTAGTCGGCATATTGCACCGGCAGGTCGGGCAAAGGTGAGGTCTGCCCTTTGCGCACCGAGTCGTAGAGAGCCATCAGCTCGCGCACCACAATGCCCATCGACCAGGCATCGGAGACGATGTGGTGCAGGGTCAAGAGAAGCCCGTGCCGACGCGACGCGAGCCGGAGCACGGTGACCCGCAGGAGCGGGCCTCGTTCGAGGTCGAACGGACGCTCTGCCTCGCGGACGGCCAGCCTCCGGCTCTCGCGTTTCCGGGCTTCCGCCGGCAGCGCTTCGAGATCGACCATCCCGAGGGGCCGCGAACCGGGCTCCTCGATCCGCTGCACCGGCGCGCCCGACCGTTCCCGGAAGCGGGTGCGCAGAGACTCGTGGCGCTCGACGAGGCGGGCGAGGCTGGCGGCCAGGGCCGCGGGCGCGATCTCTCCCCGCAGCTCCAGGGCATAGGACATGTTGTAGGCGGTGTTGCCGGGCTCCAGGCGATCGAGGAACCACAGACGCTCCTGGGCGAACGAGAGCGGCGGCGGCACATCCCGTGATGTCGCGACGAGGGGCTCGGAATCTCCCTCGCGGGCTTCGGAGCGCGCAGCCGACAGCTCCCGCGCCAGCTCGGAGAGCCGAGGATGCTCGAACAACACACGCAGCGGCAGGTCGATACCAAAGTCGCCGCGGATCCGCGCGATTACCTGGGTGCCGAGCAGAGAATGCCCGCCGAGGGCGAAGAAATGGTCGGAACGGCCGATCCGCTCGACCCCCAGCACCGATTTCCAGATCCCCGCCAGCAGCTCTTCGTCGGCATGGAGCGGCGGCTGGAAACCCGTCGCCTCGTTCTGTTCGGGAGCCGGCAGGGCCGATCGATCGACCTTGCCGTGCACATTCAGGGGCAGGGACTCGAGGAAGATCACCTCGGTCGGGATCATGGCTTCCGGCAGGCGCTTCCGGAGGCCGCGGCGCAGAGCTTCGGCGTCCGAGGTCGGCAGCGCTTCTTCTGCCGTCTCCCGCTCGACATAGGCCACCAGGCCGACCCGGCCGCCGGGGCCCTCCCGCGCCAGGACCGCCGCCGCGCGGACTCCCGCCAGCTGCTGAAGAGCCGCTTCCACCTCTCCCGGCTCGACCCGCACACCGAGCACCTTGACCTGGTCGTCGGCCCGGCCGAGGAACTCGAGGCGGCCGTCGGCCAGGGTGCGGGCGCGGTCGCCGGTGCGGTAGGCCCGGCCGCCCGGAACCGGCGAAAAGGGATCGGGGACGAAGCTCGCGGCCGTGCGCCCGGGCCGGCCGAGGTATCCACGGGTCAGGTGTGGACCGCCGACCCAGAGCTCTCCCACCGCCCCCAGCGGCACCGGACGCAAGGCACGGTCGAGGAGGTAGAGCCGGCGCTGGTCGATGGGTCGGCCGATGGCCACGCTGCCGGAGCCCGCGGCCGCGGCCACCCGCTCCGAGCTCGAGGTCATCACCGCCTCGCTCGGACCGTATTGATCGAAGACCGCGGCGTTGGGAAAGGCTTCGCTCGCCCGCTGGCGATCGGCGGCGAAGAATCGCTCACCGCTGACCAGCACCCGGCGCACCGCGGGGCACGGCCCGCCGGCCCGGACCAGGGTCCGCAACACCGAGGGCACGACGCTGAGAATCGCCGTGACACGACGGCTCGCGGCGAGCTCCATCAGCGCCGCGGGATCCCGCCCCGCCTCCGGTGTCGGCAGCTCCAGGGTCGACCCCGACACCAGGGCACCGAGCTGATCGCGAATCGAGGCGTCGAATCCGACCGCCGCCAGCTGCAGAACTCGATCGTCGGCCCCGAGAGAATGCTCCTGCCGCAACCAGCGCAGGTAGGAGACGGCTCCTCCATGGCTGCCGAGCAAGCCCTTGGGACGCCCGGTGGTTCCCGAGGTGTAGACCAGATACGCGAGCTGTTCGGGGCCGAGGAAGGCGCCATCGGCGGGCTCGGCATCGAGGTCTCGAGCCGAGATCACCGGTCCCTCGAAGGCGGTGCAGCGATCGAGCCAGGGCTCTTCGCTCACCACCAGCGTCGCCCCACTGTCGGCGAGGACGAAGGCCAGCCGCTCCGGCGGCGCCTGCGGATCCAGGGCCACATGGGCACCCCCCGCGGCGAGGATGCCGAGCAGGGAGGCGATCCGCTCCGGCGTCCGCTCCATCACCACCGCCACCCGCACCTCGGGCCCGACACCGAATCGCAGCAGGGCCCCGGCGATACGCTCGACCCGTCGGGCCAGCGCTCCGTAGCTCAGGCTCTCGTCTCCCCGGCTCACCGCAATCGCCTCCGGCTGCCGCGCCGCCCGTTCGAGGACGAGCTCGTGCAATCCTACCGGCGTCCTCGGCCGCGACGTGTCGTTCCACTCCACGAGCAGCTGAGCCCGTTCCTCCGGCGCCAGCAGCGGCAGCTCCGAGACTCGCTGTTCCGGATCGGCCACGGCGGCGGAGAGCAGGGTCTGCAGGTGACGGATCCAGCGGGCGGCGGTGGTGGCGTCGAAGAGCTCGGCGCTGTGCTCGAGGGTGCCGCCGATCTCGCCTCCCTCGCGCTCGCTCAGAGAGAGCGTGAGATCGAGCTTCGAGGTCGCGCTCTCGATCTCCAGGGGCTCCAGGACGAGACCCGGCAACGCCAGGGGCCCGGAAGGAGCGTTCTGGAGGATGAGCATCACCTGGAAGAGAGGCGCCCGGGCCGGGTCCCGGTCGGGCTGCAGCTCCTCCACCAGCTTCTCGAAAGGCAACCCCTGGTGAGCGAAGGCGCCGAGAGACGTCTCCCGCACTCGCTCCAGGAGCTCCCGAAAGCTCGGTCCGCCGCCGAGATCCGCTCGTAGCACCAGGGGGTTGACGAAGAACCCGATCAGGTCTTCCAGCTCCTGGTGGTCGCGGTTCGCCACCGGGGAGCCGACCAGGAACTGGTCCTGGGCGGAGTATCGATGCAAGAGCCCCTGGAAGCCGGCCAGGAGCGCCATGAAGATCGTCGCGCTCTGCTCCCGGGCCAGGACCCGCAGATCGCGACCCAGAGCCGGCGGCAGGTTCACGGGCAGGCTGCGACCTCGAGAGCTCCGACGCACGGTTCGCGGCCGGTCGGTCGGCAGCTCGAGTTGGTGGGGGGCTCCGGCCAGGGCCTGTCGCCAGTAGGCCAGCTCGGAGGCGAGGGCACCGCCGCCCTCTCCGTCTCCCGAGAGCCGGCGCCGCTGCCAACATGCGAAGTCGGCATATTGGATCGGCAGCTCCGGCAGAGGCGACGGCCTACCCTCCACGATGGCGCGGTAGAGAGCCGCGACCTCGCGGACCATCACCCCTACCGACCAGCCGTCGCTGGCGATGTGGTGTTGAGTGAGGAGCGCCGCGTGCTCGTCGCCCTCGGCCCGGAGCTGAGCCAGCCGGACGCGCAGCAAAGGAGCACGCCCGAGATCGAAGGGTCGCCGCGCCTCCGCCAGAGCGAGGCGACGGAGCTCCCGCTCCCGTATCGGACCCGGCAGGGCGCCGAGGTCGATCTTGGGAACCACGAGAGCAACCTCGGGCGCGATTTGCTGCTGTGCCTCTCCGTCCTCCGCGACGAAACGGGTGCGCAACACTTCGTGGCGGCGGACGATCTCCTGGAAAGTACGTTCGACGGCGGGCCACGACAGCCGGCCCGTGAGCCGCAGGGCCGCGGGGATGTTGTATTGCGGATTCTCGGGCGCCAGCTGGTCGAGAAACCAGAGGCGCTCCTGGGCAAACGAGAGCGGCAGCCCGTCTCGCCCTTCTTCCGGAGGTCGTCGTGGAATCTCCTCGCTGCCGACCCGGCCCTCCGCCTGCCGTCGCGCCGCCACCTCGAGGGCAAGGCCGGCGATGGTCGGTGCATCGAAGAGCTGGCGCAGGGGCAGCTCCACACCGAGGGCCTTGCGCAGGCGGGAGACGAGCTGGGTCGCCAGCAGGGAATGCCCTCCCGAGGCGAAGAAGTCGTCGTCCACACCCGGCGCCGGTTCGAGCTGCAGCACCTCTTGCCACAGCTCCGCGATCCGCGCTTCGAGGGCGGTGCGTGGCGCCACCCGGTCGACCTCCGAGGGGAATCCCCACTCGGGCTCCGGCAGGGCCCGGCGATCCACCTTGCCGGTGGGCGCCAGGGGCAGCGCGTCGAGCACGACGAAGGCCGAGGGCACCATGTAGGCCGGCAGCCGAGCGCCGAGGAAGTCGGCGAGCTCTTTGCTCCACGCCCCTTCGCCGGCTCCAGAGTCTTCGTCCGAGGGCACCACGTAGGCCGCCAGCCGACGATTGCCGGCGCCGTCTTCGTGCAGCGCAACGGCCGACTCGCCGACGGCCGGGTGCCGAACCAGGGCCGACTCGATCTCTCCCAGCTCGACCCGCAGGCCGTGCAGCTGGACCTGCTGGTCGATGCGGCCGAGGAACTCGATGGCACCGTCGGCCCGGTAGCGGGCCAGGTCTCCGCTGCGGTAGAGGCGCTGCCCGGGCGTGTGGCCGAGGGGATGGGGAATGAAACGCTCGGCGGTCAACGACGGTCGATGGTGGTACCCGCGGGCCAGGCTGATGCTCTCGATGTAGAGCTCTCCGGGCACCCCCACCGGCACCGGACGCAAATGGCTGTCGAGCAGGAAGATCCGCGCCCGGGCGATGGGCCGGCCGATGGGCAGGGGACGTTCGACCCGGTGCCGGGCACAACGCCAGGAGGTGACCGAGATCGCCGCCTCGGTGGGGCCGTAGCGATTCTCGAGGCCGCAGTCGAAGCGGGCATAGAAGTGGCCCGGCA
Source organism: uncultured Thermoanaerobaculia bacterium (assembly GCA_964565225.1). Classification (GTDB taxonomy): domain Bacteria; phylum Acidobacteriota; class Thermoanaerobaculia; order Multivoradales; family J023; genus CAZMEL01. The sequence goes on from CAZMEL010000124.1 coordinate 19,760, forward strand.
GCTCCGAGGGCACCGCCTCGCCCCCGGCCACGGCGCCGGCCAGAGCGGCTCCTTCGAAGACGTCCTGCTCCAGGAGAGCGTAGAGCACCGACGGCGGAAAGGAGATATTGGTGATCCGCTGGCGGACGATGAGCCCCGCCAGGTACGACATATCCTGCTGCCAACCCGGGCGTGGCAGCACCACACAGCCGCCGCACAGCAGCGGGCCGAAGATCTCGGCCACCGCCACGTCGAAGCTGAGGGTGGTCTTCTGCATGAGACGCGCACCCACCGGATAGATGGTGCGCGCAAAACGCATGCGGCTGGCCAGGGCGCCGTGGCTCATCACCACACCCTTGGGCCGGCCGGTGGAGCCCGAGGTGTAGATCACGTAGGCCGGGTTCTCGCCCCGCAGGCCGTCGCGGGGCAGGGCTTCCTCGCTCTCGCCGCGAGCCACGGAGAGCTCCGGATCGAGGAGCACCACCCGGCACGACGCCGGTATCGGCAGGCGCTCGACGATTCCCTCTTCGCTGATCAGCACCCGAACGCGAGAGTCCTCCAGCATGAAGGCCAACCGGTCCTCGGGCAACCCGGGGTCGAGGGGTAGATAGGCGCCGCCCGCCTTGAAGATCCCGAGCAGCGCCACCACCAGCTGGAACGAACGCTCCATCGCCACGCCGACGATGGTTTCGGGGCCTGTCTCGGGGCCGGTGTCGAGACCTTCCGACACCCCACCGCCGGGGCCGACGCCGATGCGCCGCAGCACCCGGGCCAGGCGGTTGGCCCGGGTATCGAGCTCGTGGTAGCTCATCTGTGCCCCGGCTCGCGGCGACTCGGAGGCCACCGCCACCGCGTCGCGCCACCGTCGAGCCTGCGCCTCGATCAGGTCGGGCAGCAGCAGATCTTCCTCGGCCGGATCCCCGTACTCCGGTGCGTAGGCGTTCCACTCCTGCAGGGTTTGCTGCCGTTCCGCTGCGGTGAGCAGGTCGAGAGACGCGAGGGGCCGGTTCGGATCCTCCGTCACACCCTCCACGAGGCGCTCGAAGTGCCCGGCGATTCGGCGAACGGTGACGGCGTCGAAGAGCTCGGTGCGAAAGCTCCAGGCACCCACCAGACCTCCGTCTTGGGGAACGAAGGAAACGGCGAGATCGAATTTCGCCGTGCCGTCGTGGATCTCCAGCGGCTCCCATTCGAGCCCCGGCAGGTCCAGCCCGGTGGGCGGACCCTGCAGCGCGAGCATGACCTGGAAGAGAGGGGCACGGCCGAAAGCGCTCTGAGACGCCAGCTCTTGCACCAGACGCTGGTAGGGCAGCTCCTGGTGGGCATAGGCGCCGAGAGTGGTTTCGCGAACCCGATCCAGGAGCTCCCGGAACGAAGGCCGCCCCCGGAGATCTGCCCGCAGCGTCAGGGTATCGACGAAGAATCCGATCAGACCCTCCGCTTCCGGACGTCCCCGCCCCGCGATCGGCGAGCCGACGGCGAAGTCCACCTGGCCGGAGAGGCGACCGAGAAGCGCCTGGAAAACCGCCAGGAGGGTCATGAAAGATGTGGCTCCCCGGCTCCGGCCCATGGCTTCCAGGCGACGCAACAACGACGCCTCCAGCGGTTTTCGCAAAACGGCGCCACGGTCGCTGGGCTCGGCCGGATACGGGCGGTCCGTCGGCAGCTCGAGTCCGCCGGGCAGGTCCGCCAGGTTCCGGCGCCAGTAGTCGAGCAACCGCTCCAGGCTTTCGCCCGCGAGCTCCTCCCGCTGCCGCCGGGCGAAATCGGAGTACTGCCATTCCAGCGGCGGCAGGGCCGTCTGCAGGGGCAGCCCGCGATGGGCCGCGGGATAGAGCACGCCGAGCTCCCGCAGGAAGACCTCCATCGACCAGCCGTCGGAGACGATGTGGTGCATCAGCAGCAGCGCCGCGTGTTGCTGCGGCCGCGTGCGCACCAGGACCAGGCG